>JAICUI010000047.1 GCA_025935925.1 Chloroflexota bacterium | reverse complement strand
GCCAGACGTTCGTCCAGGTCGTGCCGCGTGGCACGGCGATCACGATCACGAAGGGGACGCCGCCGTCGCCCGCCTCGCCCGCGCCGTCGGCGTCGACGACGCCGTAGAGCGTCGCCGACCCGGCTAGAGCAGCGGCGCCGGTCGCGCGGCGTCGGCCCATGCGGCCCGCGTCTCGTGCGCGACATCCGCCCACGTCCGGCCCGCGGCGCCGCGCTCGCGCGCGGCGGTGGCGAGCGCCGGGTAGGGACCGGCGTCCGACCACGCCGTGCGGATGGCGGCCGCGAGCCGGCCCGGATCGCCGGGCTCGACCAGGATCCCGGCCGCGCCCACGACCTCGGGCAGCGTGCCGACGGCGGACGCGATGACCGGGACGCCCGCGGCGATCGCCTCCATCGCCGCGAGCCCGGTCGCCTCCGAGCGGGCCGGCTGGAGCGCCACGCGGGCGCCGGCCACGAGCCCGGCGAGGCGCTCGTCGGACAGGCCGGGCGCATAGACGATCGACGCGGTCACGCCCTCGCGCAGCGCGGCGCGCGAGATCTCGGCCCGATCGTCGGGCGACGCGCCGACCAGGCAGACACGCGGCGGCCAGTCGGCGGCGTCGACGCCAGCCGGCCCGGGTTCCGCGGCGAGGATCGCGAGCGCCGAGAGCAGCGCGTCGAGGTCCTGGCGCGCGTCGAACCGGCCCGCGTAGACGGCATAGCGGCGGCCGTCGAGACCCAGCCGCCGGCGGTCGTCGTCGCCGTCGGGCACCGCCGCCGGACGGAACGCCGGTCGCGCCGCAAGCGGGACGACCCGGAGCCGGTCGCGCCGGATCCGGAGCACGCGGCGGGTCTCGTCGCGCGCCGCCTGGCTCGGGACGAGGACGATCGCCGCGTCCTTCAGGATCCGGGCGCGGAGGCGCTGGCCGAACCGCGCGGCCGTCCCGCGCTGGTACGCCTCGGGCATCGACCACGGCGCGAGGTCGAGCAGCGCGGCGACGACCGGGATCCGCGACGCGATCGGGAGGGAGCCGGCGGCGGCGTGATAGACGCTGCCCGACGCGCCGGCCGCCTCGGCGTGCCAGCCCGCGCCCACGGACGCCCCGCGGAGGAGCAGCGGGTCCACGGTCAGCGCGCCGGAGCGCAGCATCCGCGTCGGCGGCAGCAGGCGGCGGCCGACGACGTGGAGGTTCGGCCAGCGGGCGGTCGGATCCTCGCGGTCGGCGCCGACGAAGAAGGCGTACGACTCGTCCGCGACGGGATCCGCATCCAGCGCGTCCAGCAGCGACTCGAGGTAGATCGCGGTGAGCGGGGCTCGCTCGGGCCCCTGGATCGGCCGGACGTCGAGCACGACGCGGACGCCCGGCGCCGCGGGCCCGGCCGGCGGTGCGGTGCCCGGGCGCCAGCCGGTCACCCGGCCGACCCGGAGCGCTCCCGCCTCGGCCCGCGGCCGCGCAGCTCGTCCCAGCGCAGGCTGATCACGACGAACAGCGCCTCGACGATGATCCGGCGGCTCATCTTGGACTGGCCGAGGCGGCGGTCGCGGAACGTGATCGGCACCTCGGCCACCCGGGCCCCGAGCCGCGAGGCGCGGTACGTCATCTCGATCTGGAACACGTAGCCGCCCGCCCGGATGCCGTCGAACGGCAGGGCCGCGAGGGTCGCCGCACGCCACGCCTTGAAGCCGCCCGTGAGGTCGTGCGGCCCGAGCCCGAGCACGATCCGGGCGAACGTCGACCCGCCGCGCGAGATCACGCGCCGGACGAGGCCCCAGTCCTCGACCCGACCGCCACGCGTGTAGCGCGACCCGATGACGAGGTCCGCGCGGTCGGCGGTGAGGGGCGCGAGCAGGTCCGCCAGGACCGCCGGGTCGTGCGACCAGTCGGCGTCCATCTGGACGACCATCGCGGCGCCGCCCGCGAGCGCCACGCGGAACCCGTCGAGGTAGGCGCGGCCGAGCCCCTGCTTGCCCGGGCGATGATGCACGCGGATACGCCCGTCGCGCGCCGCGAGCTCCTCGGCGAGATCGCCCGTCCCGTCCGGCGAGCTGTCGTCGACGACCAGCAGCGTCGCGCTCGGCAGCGACTCGAGGATCGCCGCCGAGATCGCCTCGAGGTTCTCCCGCTCGTCGTACGTCGGGAGCACCACCCACGCGCCGGCGCCCGCAGGCTCGGCCTCGGGCGAGGCGGTGCCGGGAGGGTCGTGCGCGGTCGGAAGCTCGATGGCGTCGACGGACGGGCTCACGTCCCGGCAGTGTACGTGCGCGCCGCGCGCGTGCGCGGGTTCCGAGGCGGCGTCACGACGCCCGGACGGCGATGCCCAGCGTCGTCGTGTTGACGTGCCCGCCGGTGTCCTTGGCAGAGACCTTGATGGCGCCGTTGCCGGCCGAGCCGGTCGCGACCTTGAACGTCGCGCGGTACGAGCCGTCGGCGAGCTTCGTGGCGGCGACGGAGACCCCGGCCCTGCCGGGCTGGGTGAAGGTCACGACCGGACGCGTCGACACCGGCTCGACCGGCTCGACGTGGACCGTGAACGTCTGCCCGGGCTTGACCGACGTCACCGACGGCGTCACGACGAACGCCGTCGCCCACACCGTCCGCTCGAGCGTCTGCGTCCCGAACGACGACGTCACCGTGAGCCGCGCGGTGTATCGGCCCTGCGGCGCCATCGTCCGGTCGCCGCGGCGCCCGTCCCACGTCCAGGCGTGGCTCCCGGCCGCCATCGACTTCCCGGCATAGACCTGCCGCACGATCGACCCCGCAGCGTCGTACAGGCGGAGCGTGGCCGTCGCAGTCCGCGTCGTCGTCCACGACAGCTGCGACGTCGGCCGCAGCGCGTCGCCGTCCTGCGGATAGAAGCGCCGGCTCCAGCGGAGGCTCGAGGTCGTGCGATCGATTACCACGTTCGCCGACGCCGTGCGGCCGTTGCCGGCGGCGTCCTTGAGCGCGACCTTGAACGCGTAGGTCCCGTCGGCGACGGCGGTGCCGTCGGCCTTGCGGCCGTCCCAGGCGACCGACCAGCTGCTGCGCTTGGTGATCGTCCACGAGCGCACGAGCGTTGTGCCGTGGTACAGCCGCGCGGTGCCCGCGGCCGGCTCGGACGACGTCCACGACAGCGTCGTCGTATCGGCCGCGCCATCGTTGTTCGGCGAGAAGATCGATCCGGCCGCCTTCGGGGCGATGGCCGGCGCGGTGGTGTCGGCGGTGACGGCGAACGACCGCGTCGCGCGGTTCCCGGCCGTGTCCCAGGTCGACAGCGTGACGGTGTACCGGCCGTCGGGCACCTTCGCGCCCGCGTCGTCGGTGCCGGCCCAGGTCCAGGTCACGGAACCGCCCGTCCCGGCGCCCGTCCGGACGAGGACGCCCTTCGCGTTGGCGATGCCCGCCGTCCAGCGGACCGCGCCCGTGGTCGCGAGGGCCAGTCGGACGCTGTCGAGGACAGCGTCGCCGTTGGGCGACAGCAGGGAGGACGACGCGGATGACGACGTCACGGCGGGCGGCGTCGTGTCGACGGTGATCCCGTACGCGGTGATCTGGGCGGCGGTCACGGGCCGCGCCGACGGCGCGCTGTACGTCTTCGACCCGGCCACGCCGACCAGCTGCAGCACGTACCGGCCGTCGGCGACGCGCGTCGACCCGACCTTCCCGTTCCAGCTCCACGCGTGGCCCCCGGCCGCGAGCGCGGGCACGGCGACGGACCCCGCGAGCGCACCCGCGGCCGTGAAGACGCGCAGGGTCAGCGAGGTCATCGCCACGGTGTTGGTCCAGCGGAGCGGGATCCCGTCCTCCGAGCCGTCGCCGTTGGGCGAGAACGTCCGGGTCGCGACGGACGTCGACGCGGTGCCGATGGCCGATCCGCCGGACCCGAAATCCAGGCCGGCGAGGCCGGCATCGACCTTGGTCGTGTTCGGCGCACGGTAGGCCGTGACCATCGTCGCGGTCGACGACTTGACGGCGATCCACACGCCGCGCTCGACGAACCCGACGGGTCCCCACGCCGTGACCGGCTGCGTGACCTCGTACCACGTGTAGCCGTTGGCGCTCTTCGGGCCGGAGGTGAACGCGACGATCGTGCCGGCGGGGATCGTGCCGAGCTTCGTGGACGACGTCCCGGGACCCGACCGGTACGCCAGCCCGTCGGTCGTCACGCGCCCGAAGCCGCCGACCGCGATCGTCGGCGTCGCGGCGTACACGGCGGTCACGTTCCAGGCACCGGTGTTGCCCTTCGAGTCGCGCGCCCGGACGCGGAACGCGTAGCCCCCGTTGTCCTTGCCGAGCCAGACGTCGCTCGTGGCCGTCGTGGCCTTGCGCCAGTCGGTCCACGCGCCACCGTTCGTCGACACCTGCACGTCGTAGCTCGCGATGCTCGACAGGTCCTGCGCGGCCCACGTCACGACGAAGCCCTCGTCGCCCTGGGCCGCGACCAGCGCCTTCACGCCTGCCTGCGGGGCGGACTTGTCGACGAGGAACGAGTCGGAGAACGCGCGGTACAGCTCGGCATGGCCGCCGTCGTACCCGAGCGCCCACATCCCGGCCCCGCGGAGGCCGTAGTCGTTGACCATCGACAGCCGGGCCTTCAGCGACGCGCCATCGTCGTAGTAGATCTCGCGCCAGCTCGTGACGCAGCCGTAGGTGCTGGTGCAGTTCTGGCGCTGGTAGGCGACGTACGGGCTCTGCTCGACGGAATCCCAGCGCCGGCCGTACTTCGTGACGAGGTCCGTCAGGGACTCGTAGTTCACGGTCGTGCTGGCGCCGAACTTGGTCCCGCTGTGGTTCGTCGACCGGACGCCGCTCGTCGTCGTCGACCACGCGCGGCCGTACCACGGCAGGCCGAGGATGATGCGCGACGGCGCCACCCTGGCCGTGTACGCGCGGACCGTATCGGTGAGGTCGTAGGTCGGGCCCGAGAGCGGGTCGATGGAGCCCGCGGTGCTCGAGCTGCCGGTCCGGTAGTCGTAGCCCATGATGAAGATCGCGTCGGCGGCACCTGCGCCCACCGAGCTCTCCAGCGGGTAGTTCCCGATGTAGCCCGTCGTGTCGTAGGTCAGCTGGTAGCCGGACCTGATCTTGTTGAGCTCGGACCGGACGGCCTTCAGGAACAGGACGAACTCGTCGGCGTAGCCCGATGCGAGCGGCTCGAAGTCGAGGTTGATGCCGTCGGCGCCCCGGTCCCGGACGGCCGCGGCAGCCTGCTTCGCGAGCGTCGTCCGCGCGGTCGCGCTACCGAGGATCGCCTTCTGGACGGCGGCCTGGTCGGAGGTCCACGCGAACACGGAGATCGTGAGCGCGACACGCGTCCCGCGCTGATGGGCGGCATTGATGACCGACGTCATGGACGAGCTCGTCCAGCCGCCCCATCCCGTCGTGTTGCTGCCGTCGGCGTTCTGCTTCCTGAGGTTGCCGGCCTTCGTCGCGCCGACCGAGAAGTAGGCGATGGTCGAGAGGACGTCGTAGTTCAGCTTGCTCGCGGCGCCCGACAGCTCCCAGTAGGGCAGGAAGCCGAACACCTGGCGGCGAAGGCCGGACGCGGCGGCGAGGTCCCCAGCCGCGTCGACGGGCTGCGTGAAAGACGCGCCGGACGCATCGACGACCGGGTCGCCGGCCGCGGCGTCGATGGGCGCGTCCGTCGACGGCTCGCCGGCGGTCGGCGGAGCGTCGGTCGTCGCAGCGTCGGTCGTCCCGGAGGCCGCGGCCGGGTCGGTCGCGGGCGCGCCCGAGCTGGCCGGGTCCGAGGCGCCATTGCCGGCGTGCGCGTCGCGCCCCGTGCCCGGGGTGACGTCGGTCCACTGGCTACCCTGCTTGGAGGCCGCCATCTGTCGGCCGGTGGCGCGGCCGGGCGGGAGGTCGGTCGGCGCATGGCCGTCGATGGGCCACCGGTCGTTGCCGCGCGGCCTGAACCCGACGTCGACGAGGCCGCCGGGCACGAAGTCGTTCGGGTCGTGCTCGTGGGCCATCGCCTCCTCGTACGCGATCGACGGGCGCAGCTCCGGCTGCGCGTCGGCGGGCATCGTGGCCGGGGCCGCCGGAGCGACCGCGGCATCGACGGGAGGCTTCGGGTCGACCGCGGCCGGAGCCGCAGCGGCGGCTGCCGAGATGCCCGCGTCCGCCGCCGGGGTGTCGTGCGTGCGCGCTTCCGCAGGGACCGCGATCTCGGTCGACGGCCGCGGCGAGACGGGCGCGGCTGCGGTCGGGCCGGGGAACACGCCCGCGACCAGCGCGGCGAGCAGCGGGGCGACGAGCGCAGCAGGGGCGCGGCGGTGCGCGACGGGGGATCCGGACACGGCGAACCTCGACAGCGACCCCGCACCGGCCGCGCGATGGCGGTGTCACGGGGCCTGCCGGGGGCTCCCGACGGGAACGGAGCCGCTCCTCCGGCAGGACCGCCAACGTAGGTTCGGGCCCGGGTCGCGCCCATCCCCCCATGGTCCGGGGCGTACCCGGTACGGTGGCGTGGGGAGGAGCGCGGTGGGGTCCGGTGCGGTTGGCCGACCGGCCGTCCGGTGGCGCGCTGCCGCTACTGGAGCGCGAGCGCCAGGGAGGTCCCCTGCCGCACGCCGCCCCCGTCCTTCGCGGACACGCGCAGCCGGAGCGTGCCCGGCGCGCTCGAGCGCAGGGTGACCGTCACGCGCCACTTCCGCGTGTCGACCTTGGTCATCGTGACCTTCCAGGAACTGATCCCGGGCTGCTCGACGTGGAGCGCGGGCGTCGTGTCCAGCGACTCGGCGCTCAGCGCGGTGACGGTGAGCTTGCCCTTGCGCACGGGCGTCGTGTCCGAGACCGTGACCTTGAACGCGTCCGCGACGACCGCCACCGACTGGGTCGACGTGAACGTGCCGTCGGTCGCCGTGACGACGGATCGATACGTACCGCGCGGCACGAGCGCGCCGCCGTCCGCCCGGCCGTTCCAGCTGAAGGTGCGCGGGCCGGCGCCGATCGCTGCGCCCGACAGGACCGTCCGCACGACCGCTCCGGACGCGTTGCGGATCGTCCAGTCGACCGTCGCGGGCGACCGGAGCGTGAGGCTCAGCGCCGTGGTGCTCGCGAGCGCGTCGCCGTCCTGCGGGAAGAAGACCGGCTTCGATGACGCCACGAATCCGAGCGCACCGAAGGCGTTCACCGTGCGGACCTGCGCATCGCTGCGGTTCCCCGCCCGGTCCACCGCGCGGATCGACAGCGAGTACGTGCCATCGGGCACCCAGGCGCCGTCGTCGGTCCGGCCGTCCCACGCCAGCACGCCGGCCGTGCCCGCGCCGATGCTCACGTGATCGACCACCTGGTCGCCGGCGTCGCGGACGGTCGCGGTCACGGAGCCGGGCTCGGACGAGCCGACGGCGAAGCCGACGGTGTCGCCGCTGCCATCGCCGTTCGGCGTGAACTGCGGGACGGGCCCCTCGGCGTCGGCGAGCGACAGCGCCGGCGCCGTCGTGTCGACCGTCACGTCGCCGTCGTCCTGGAGCGGGCCGTTGCCCCACCCGTCGGTCGCCGCGAGCGTCCAGTGGTACGTGCCATCCGTGAGGCTGCCGGCGGGCGGCGCCCACGTGCCCGTCGGGGTGTCGGAGGTGCCCGTGAACGTGGCGAGGACGTCGCCGGCGTCGTCGCGCAGCTTCAGCGTCCAACTGGCGGGCTCGGACAGGCGGATCGAGATGGGCAGGCTGTCCTGAACGCCGTCGCCGTTGGGCGAGAACGTTCCGGCGCCGTCGTCGACCTCCCAGACCCGGGGCGCGGCGCTGTCGCGCGGTGTGAGCGTGGCGTCGGTCATCCAGCCCGCGACGTCGTCGGTGTGGACGCGGTAGATCGCCGACCCGTCGACCGCGGACGTCGCCGTCTCGCGGGCGTCGACGCGGACCTTCGTCGTCGTCCCGAGCGCCGCGATCGGGTTCGTGCCGGCCACCGCGTCGTCGAGCGTTCCGTACACCGGGGCGCCGTCGGCGGCCGGGGTCGCGTTTCCGGGGACGACCATCGAGGCCGGATCGGCCGACGTGTCGGCGTACGCGGCGCCGGTGACGTCCTGCGTCCGGAGCGTCGGCTTGCCGACCATCGACCGGTAGTAGGCGCCGGGGCCATCCGGGTCCATCAGGAACGTGGAACCCGGCGACCGCACCGACGCGTACGAGGTCAGGTGGTCGTTGGCGTCCGGGGCGTTCCGGAAGTAGTCCTCGATCGTCGTCCGCATCGTGAACAGCGCGCTCATGTAGTACGGGCTGTTGCTGTGGCCGATGGCGACGACGGCGCGGAACCCGGCCTTCAGGAACGCGGCGCCGTAGTTGTCGACGCGCTGCTTCGCCACGGCGAGCGTCGGGTCGGGGTTACCGAGCTCGGAGTTCCCCGACGCGTAGCACAGGTGGAACATGAGCATCACGGCGTTCGGGGCCGGCCGGAGGTTGTCCCGGATCCACGGCTCGCCGTAGTACTTGTTCTCGTAATCGCTGAGCTTGCCGTCGCCGTTGAGGTCGGCGTTCAGCCCGAAGCCGTCCTTCGTCGTGTACGCCGGGTCGTACGTGTACGGGCTGGGCCAGCCGTTCCCGTGGCCGAGGTACACCACCACCGATGCGCCAGCCACGGCGCTCTTCACCCTGGCGGCGGTCGCGTTCGGGCTGTAGACGCGGACGACGTTGCTCGAGTACTTGATCGCCTCGCGGTACAGGACGTCGGCGTCCGTCCGGTAGCCCGCCGTCGCGCTGTGCGTCGCTCCGACGATGATCGCCACCTTGACGCCCGTCGCCGCGTGCGCGGGCTCGGCGTTCGGGGGCGCGAACGCGACGAGCGCGGCAAGCGCGGCGGCGACCAGGACGAGCGGCGGCTTGCGCAACGGCGACGGCTCCACGGCTGGGATCGGGGCGCCCGGGCGCCTCCATCGGCGCGGAAACGGGGTCGCGGTCAGCGTCGGCGGCTTCGCGCGCGACCTCCATCGCGGGATGGTCACGCCGCTCGTGGGTCTTTCGGGCCGAACGGGCTGCGGACGGCCGCGGTGGGGTGCGGTCCGATGCGGTCAGCGACCGGTGATCGAACGCACCAGGGCAGGCACGGCGTGGGCGAAGGCGTCCCGCCACGGGCGCATCGGCTCGCCGGACGGGAGCGGCGTCGGCTCGAGGACGGCCCACCGCGGCGGGGTGCTCGCGCGCGGGAAGTCGGCGAGGC
This sequence comes from Chloroflexota bacterium, assembly GCA_025935925.1. Taxonomy (GTDB): domain Bacteria; phylum Chloroflexota; class Limnocylindria; order Limnocylindrales; family CSP1-4; genus CAIXZV01. The sequence continues at coordinate 17,205 of JAICUI010000047.1, read as the reverse complement.
CGATGTCGACGATCGGCACGTCGATCCTCGCCTGGCGCAGGACCTCGCGCGCCCAGTCCGCGCGTGAGGCCCGGCCCGCGTTCACGAGATGGTGGACGGCCGGGCCGGCGCCGGGTTCCGGGATCAGGGCGTCCTCCCAGATCAGCTCGACGATCGCGTCCGCGAGGTCCGGCGTCCAGGTCGGGCTGCCGACCTCGTCCGCGACGACCCGCAGCGGCTGCCCGGCGTCGCGCGCACGGAGCGCGGCGCGGGCGATCTTCTCGGGAAAGTCGTTGCCCGGCGGGCCGTACAGCCAGGTGGTCCGCAGGATGCCGGGCCCGCGGCCACCCGCGGACATCGCCGCCGTCGCGAGCTCCTCGCCGCGGCGCTTGCTCGCGCCGTACGGGTTGATCGGGTTCGTGGCGTCGTGCGGGCCGTACCCGACGCCGTCCGTGCGCTCGCCGTCGAACACCTCGTTCGTCGACACGACCGCGAGATCGACGCCTTCCGCAGCGCACGCGTGGGCGATCGCGCCGGTCGCCTCGCCGTTCCGGCGCAGGGCGAGCTCGGGGTCGCGGGCACAGCCGTCGACGTCGGTCCACGCCGCGGCATGGAGGACGAGCTCCGGGCGGTCGCGGGCGATCAGCGCGCCGACGGTGTCGGCGGTCAGCGTGTCGAGGTCGAGCTCCGGGCGCGACCACGCGATCGGTCCCATCGGCCCCGTGAACGGCGCCTCCTCGAGCGCCTCGATGAGCGCGCGGCCCAGCCGCCCGTTCGCCCCGGTGACGGCGACGCGCATCGGTCAGCCGGCACCCTCGCCGGGTGGCTCCGCCATCGCCACCGCCTGCCCGGCGGCGAGCCGCGCCCCGTACTGGCGCGCATAGTAGGCGTCCCAGTCGCCGCTCCTCGCGCTCGCGACCCAGTCGGGGTGATCGCGATACCACGCGACCGTCGCGGCGAGACCCTCGTCGAACGCGACGCGCGGCCGCCAGCCGAGGGCCGCGAGCTTCGACCCGTCCATCGCGTACCGGCGGTCGTGGCCCGGGCGATCCGGGACCGTCCGGACGAGCGTCCAGTCGCGACCCGCGGCCTCGAGCAGCCGCGCGATGACGTCCCGGTTCGGCAGCTCGTTCCCGCCCGCGACGTTGTAGGCCTCGCCCGGTTCGCCGTGCCGCAGCACGAAGTCGATGCCGGCGGCGTGGTCGCGGACGTGGAGCCAGTCGCGGACCTGCATCCCGTCGCCGTACATGGGGAGCGGCTCGCCCGCGAGCGCGTTGGTCGTGAACAGGGGGATGAGCTTCTCGGGGTACTGGTGCGGGCCGTACGTGTTGGAGCCGCGGGTGATGACGGTGTCGAGCCCGAACGTGACGTGGTATGCGTGGACGAGGTGCTCGCTGGCGGCCTTGGCGGCGGCATACGGGCTGCGCGGCGCGAGGGCGTCCGTCTCGCGGCTCCGGCCGCGCTCGATGTCGCCGTACACCTCGTCCGTGCTCACCTGGAGGAAGCGGACCGGGCGGCCGTCCGCGGACGCGCGTCGCGCGGCCTCGAGCAGCGTGTGGACACCGATCACGCCCGTTCGCAGGAATGCCTCGGGGTCGAGGATCGACCGGTCGACGTGCGTCTCTGCGGCGACGTTGACGACCGCGTCGACGTTCGGGATCAGCAGGCCCACGACGTCCGGGTCGGCGATGTCGCCGTGGACGAAGTCGAACCGCGCCGCCTGCTCGGGATCCGCCTCGACCTCGGCGAGGTTTGCGCGGTTTCCCGCGTACGTCAGCTTGTCGAGGACCGTGATCCGCGTGCCGTCGCGGCGCGCCAGGACCTGTCGGACGAGCTCGGAGCCGATGAACCCGGCACCGCCCGTGACGAGGAGGTGGGGCGCGTCCGGCAGGCGGTCGCTCATGCCGGGTCCCGCGGGCGCTCGACCGGGGGCAACAGGTGGCCGGCGCGGTCATCGCGCTGCGCGAGCTCGGCCGCGGTCACGAGGCTCGGGACGGTCCCGGCATCGGCCCACTGGCCCTGGTAGACCGGCGCGAACAGGCCGCCACCCGGGATGTAGTGGTTCAGGACGTCGGTGATCTCGAACTCGCCGCGACCGGATGGGGCCAGGCCCTCGATGACGTCGAAGGCGTCGGGCCGCAGGAAGTAGACGCCGATCGGGATGAGGTCGCTCTTCGGCTGCTCCGGCTTCTCCTCGAAGCCGACGACGTTGCCCTGCGCATCCAGCTCCGCGACGCCGAACCGCTCCGGATCGGGGACCCTGTACAGGAGCGTGCCGGCCCGGTAGTGGCCGTCCTCGAACTCGCGCGCGACCGGGGCCAGCGGATCGCCGCGCAGGATGTTGTCGCCGAGGACGACGCAGAACGCTTCGTTTCCGATGAAGTCGCGCGCGAGGCCGATGGCGTGCGCGATCCCGAGCGCGCCGCGCTGGTAGCGGTAGGTGAGATCGAGGGCGAAGTGCCGGCCGTCGCCCAGCAGCTCGACGATGTCGCCGACGCTCTTGCCGCCGACGACCACCATCACCTCGCGGATCCCCATCCCGGCGAGCGTGTCGAGCGGGTAGTAGATCATCGGCCGGTCGTAGATCGGCAGCAGGTGCTTGTTGGTGACGATCGTGAGGGGGAACAGCCGGCTCGCGGTGCCACCGGCGAGGACGAGGCCCTTCATCGGCTGAGAGCCTAGCAGGGGCACCGTGGCGCAGGGCGCTGCGGGGTGGGATGTCCGCGCGGGGCCGCGTCCTCCCTCGCGCGTCTCCCGCGCCGGGTCGCGCCCCTCCGCGCACACGCAGCGCCAAGGGCACGCGAACCGCGCGCCGCGCGCGTTCATCGCGCGCCTGCCTCGCGCCTCGACCGACCCGGGGCGGCGCCCCTCTCCTCCGCCCGCATCCAGCGCCCTCGACCCGCGGACCGCGCGCCGCCCCCGTTCGCCTGCGCGCACATCGACTCGGATGCACGGTCGCCGGGCGTTTCGACCGCCGAGCGGACCAATCGTGCAGCGCCGCGGAGCGCCTTGGGTCGCTCGCGTCGCCCAGCGGCGCATTCGTCGCGCCCGCCGTGCACCTGAGCCGCCTGCCGCATGGTCAGAGCGTGATGATCCCGCTCTCCCTCGGGACGCGACCTCCCCGCAGCTCGCGGGCGATCGCGGCGCCATCGAGTGGGAACTCCGCGCGCAGCGTGTCGCGGTGCTCGGCGAGGACTCGGAGATTGTGGCGAGTTCGGGCTACGACGAGGATCACGACGTCGGCCCTCGGGTCGTCGCGCAACTTCAACGCGATCCGGCGAGTCTGCGCCTGGATGTCTCCGAACCGGGATTCGTACTCGGTGAACGCAGCGCGTTCACCGTCGGTCACGAGACCGTCCCACGCTCGCAGTTCGTCCGGAGCGGGGAGCGGCGTCTCGCCCCGAAGCCTTGCTGGGGGTTGCACCAGGGCGCGGAACCGATCGCCGAGTCGCAACGACGCGGCATCGCGGACGGGGCTGCCGGACGGGTAGAGCTTGGCGGACAACCGAAGGCCGAGCACTCGAGCCGTCCGGCAGACCACGCTCAGGGAGGGTTCGACCGTCGTGCCACGCTCGAGCCGGCTGAGCCGGGAGGGCGACACCAGCGCGATCCGCGCGACTTCACGCTGACTCAACCCGAGCGCCAGCCGGGTCTCCCTGAGCTCGTGCGCCAGCTCTCGCCGGACGCGTGCCGCGTCGTCCGAGCCCAGATCGGATGGACCGCGTCGGATCGGCATGCCGACATCGTCCGATGGTCGCTTACCGGCGACTTGCGCGGTCGCAACACCGCGGGGCTCCGGCGAAGCGCGGAGCGGCTCGAATGCACGCCGTCGGTGCTGGTCGAACCGGCCAGTGACGCAAACGACACGGCGCGCGTCTCCACGGCGTGCCGATGTGCCGCTCAGCGGTTCGGGTGCGCCTTCACGGTGCGTTCGAGCCACTGCGCGCGGCGAGCGGCGTGGGGCTGACCCGAGGGTCGAGCCGCTGCATGCCGCGGACCCCCGCGCGGGTCGTGCGCGCCTCGGGCCGCCGCGCGGGTAGGGCGCGAGGCTCGCGGCGCGACGTCAGCGGCCGGCGCGGTTCGGGCGCGAGGCTCGCGGCGCGACGTCAGCCCGCGGGCCGCTCGCGGCAGGAACCCCCTCAGCCCCGGGACGTCGCCTTGGGCGTGGGCTTCGCGGTCGGCTTGGGCGTGGGGATCGGCGTGTAGCACGGCACCTCCCCATCGGGCACCGTCCCGCCGTCGCCGCACGGCACCGGCTGCTGGTCGATCGGCGGCAGCCCACCGTCGTAGTCGGTGATGACCAGCGCAAACTCGAACGAGTCGAGGTTGGCCGCGGGCGCGAGGAACGCGGTCTGGACGACGTCGTTCGATGCCTTCTCGACGTCCACCACGGACCCGATCAGGAGGCCCGGCGGGTACGGCGAGCGGATGCCGCCTTGGAGCTCGAGTCCCGCGGTGAACACCTCGTCGTCGATCCCCACGTCGACGGCCGAGTCGATGTTCTTCATCACGAGGACGCCACCGGCCTGGCCCTGGACGTCCCCCGTCTCGCCGGAGCTGAGCAGCTTTCCGACCACGGTCGACGCCGAGTCGCTGATCAGCGACACCTTCGCGAACGACGGCCCGACGTCCATGACGCGGCCGGCCAGCGCGCCGCCCTTCGCGACCACGACGTCGCCCAGCGCGATCCCGTCGTCGGTGCCCTTGTCGACGGTGACCATCGGGTTCGTCTCGAGCAGCTCGCGCCCGATGACGCGCACGGCGACGGTCTTGTGGTCGAAGCCGCTCTGCAGCTGGAGCAGCGCCGTGAGGTCGTCGTTCTCCTTCTTCAGCGCCTCCAGCCGGGCGTTCTCGTTGGTCAGCTGGTCGTTCTCGTCGCGCAGCGCCGCGTTCTCCGTGTGCAGCCGGTCGATCTCGCCGATCGACGCGCCGACCTGGGCGACGGCGTCCGCCATCGACTTCAGCCCCGACTCGATCGGCGTGAGCGCGAACTGGAACCCACGCTGGATCTCGCGGATATAGGGGTTGCCCGAGAACGCCATCAGCAGCAGGGTGATCGCGATGAGCACCGCGAAGGTGATGGCGCGGCGGCGGGTCTGGCGGTTCGCGGCGAGCGTGGTCATGGTCCGGGGCTGAGGAGGCGGGGCGGGATCAGCGAGGCGGGCGGCTGTACGTGTCGGCGATGAGAACGCGCTCCATCGTGGTGTCGGACAGCTGCTGGAGGACGACGCCCGTCCCGCGCGCGACGCACGTCAGCGGATCGTCGGCGACGTGGACCGGCATCTGGGTGGCCTCGGCCCCGCGTCGGTCGAGGCCCGCGAGGAGGGCGCCGCCGCCGGCGAGCACGATTCCCTGGTCCATGATGTCCGCGACGAGCTCGGGCGGGGTCTCCTCGATCGTGTCCTTGATCGTGTCGACGATCTGGGCGACGGAGATCTCGATCGCCTCGCGGATCTGGTCGGCACCGACCTCGACCGAGCGCGGCAGGCCCGTCAGCAGGTCGCGGCCGCGGAGCGTCACGCGCTGCGTGTCCCAGTCGCCCGGGTACGCGGAGCCGATCGCGATCTTGATGTCCTCCGCGGTTCGCTCGCCGAGGAACAGGTTGTACTCGCGCCGGGCGTACGCGACGATGTCCTGGTCCATCTCGTCGCCGCCGATGCGGATCGAGCGGCTGACCACGATCCCGCCGAGCGAGATGACCGCGACCTCGGTCGTGCCGCCGCCGATGTCGACGATGAGCGAACCCGACGGCTCGCTCACGGGCAGCCCTGCACCGATCGCCGCCGCCATGGGCTCCTCGATCAGCCGGGCCCAGCGGGCGCCGGAGTTCAGCGCCGCGTCGCGGACGGCCCGCTTCTCGACCTCGGTGACGCCCGACGGGATGCCGAGCAGCATCCGGGGCCGCGGGATCAGCCCCACCCGGTCGTGCACCTTGTTCACGAAGTACTTGATCATCTGCTCGGTGACGTCGAAGTCGCTGATCACGCCGTCGCGGAGGGGGCGCACGGCGATGATCGACGCCGGCGTCCGGCCGACCATCCGCTTCGCCTCGGCGCCGATGGCAAGGACCCGCTTCGTCTTGGCGTCGATCGCCACGACCGACGGCTCGGAGATCACGATCCCCCGGTCGCGAACGTGGACCAGCGTGTTCGCGGTGCCGAGGTCGATGCCGATGTCACGGGAGAAGAGGCCGAGGAGTCGGTCGAGCATGCTGAGGGGGCCGTTCCTTGCTGGTGACGATGGGCCGGCGACGTGGACCGACGGGGGGGGCGGCAGCTTGTTGCCGCGGGGACGGGACTGCAGACGGAAGCGCGCTGGCGGGTGCGGCGAGCGAGCCCGAGGCAGTATACCGGCCCCCGCCCAGCCCTCTTTCACCCACGCCCCGCGCGGCGCGGTGGTGCGCGCTCGCACCGACCGGTACCAACGGCGGGGCGATGGGTACCTCTGGGGTCCTGTTCCGGATGGTGCAGCTGGGGGAGGATCGGGGCAGTCCCGTACCGCTCCCGGGAGGACGGAGGGACAGGAGGGACGACGGTCTGGGAGGCCGTCGCCACCGCCGGCGACCCCTGGCGAACGGAGCTGACCGGGCCTGCACCCGGCCGAGCGCCAGGCGCGAGCCGACGGCCGCAGCAACGCCGGACCCGTCCCCCGTCCGGCACGAGATGGTCGTGCGCAGGTGAGTGCCCCTGATGGACGTCCTTGCCATCAACCTCGGTCGATCTGCATCGGTTTCCGGCGCGTCACGTGAGCCGACGCCCGACCGCGCGACCCGCCGCAATCGGCTGCTCGAGCTGCTCGACGGGATCCGCCGCATCGCCCCGGGTGGCACCGACGGCGACGCCTTCACGCAGAAACGCAACGCGCTCCTCGCCTTCACGGCCGCGACGATCGTCCTCGGCGTCACGCTCCTCGTCGTCACCACCGTGACCAACGAGCTGTGGCCGGCGATCGATCCCGCGATCGGCCGCAGCACCGTCCTCGCAGGACCGACCGGCGGGCTCCTGCTCTGGCTCCTCTATGGCCTCGCGGGATCGCTCCGCGTGCTGCGTGTCCCGGGCGGCGGCGTCGTGACCTTCCACCTGCCGTTCGTCGGTGCCGCGATGATCCTCGGTGGACCGACCGCGGGCGCGTGGGTCGCGTTCCTGTCGACCGTCGAGCGACGCGAGCTCGAGACGCAGCCGTGGTACGGCATCCTCGCGAACCATGCCGTGATCGTGATCTCGGCGGTCCTGGGCGCCGTCACGACCCGGCTTGTCCTGTTCGCGATCCCGGCCGGCACCGGCCCGGCCGCAGCCCTCGCCGCCGCTGTCGCCGGTGCGGTCGTGCTGTCCTTCGCGTCGACCGGGCTGAGCGCGATCACCATCCTGCTGCGCGAGGACATCTCCGCCCGAGCGCTCGCCGAGAACATCGTCCGTGACACCGGGCGGATCACCGCGATCGAGTGCGCGCTCGCCGTCGTGCTCGCGCTGGCATTCGTGCAGGTCGGCTGGTGGGCGCCCATTCTCGTTGCCGGCTTCGTGCTCCTGGTCTGGGACAACGACCCGATGCCGCCGCCCGACGAGCTGACCAAGCTCGACAGCCGCGCGGGGTTCGACAGGGGCCTGGAGGCCGGCGTGGGCCGACTCCGCCGCGGCGTGACGCCGGGTGCGACCCTCATGTTCATCGATCTCGACTACTTCAAGATCATCAACGACGACTACTCCCCGACTGTCGGGGATGAGGTGCTCGTCGAGGTCGGCCGGCGACTCCGCGCGCAGGCACGGCGGCCCGGCGATCTCGCCGGTCGTCTGGGCGGCGACGAGTTCGGGCTGTTCCTGGCGGGTCTCGGCGACGCCGAAACCGGGGTGCGGCGCGCGGATGAGGTCGTGGCGGACCTGTGCGTTCCGATCGTGACCTCCGCGGGCCTGATGCGGATCGGGGCATCGATCGGCGTCGTCGTCGAGCAGGCGTGGGGCGGCGTGCCATCGGGCGCGACCCTGCTGACGCACGCCGCGTCGGCGATGCATCACGCGAAGGACGCCGGCGGCGGAAGCCACCTCTATGACCCTGCCGAGCCGCACGTCGCGCTCGGCGACCGCCGCGGCCATTGATCAGGGCGCGGTCAGCGCCAGATCAGCTCCTCGCCGTGCTCCCCGACCAGTGGCCGGTTCTCGGCGAAGCGGCCGGGGTCGAACGGCGAGATGTCGACCGACGTCGCCGCGCCGTCGAGGATCAGCTCCGCCATCCCGAGACCGACCGCCGGCGCCGTCTTGAATCCGGTCCCGCTGTGGCCGCAATCGAGGTAGAAGCCGTCTGGCCCCGCCTGGCCGAGGATCGCCCGCTGGTCCGGCGTCAGCCCGTCCTGGCCCGCATGCGCGGAGCGGAACGTCGACTCGGCGAGGCCTGGCACGCGCTGGACGAGTCGCTCCGCGGCGGTCGCCCGGAAGTCCGGGTTGGCGGTGACCGTCTCGCGATCCGGTGAGCCGCCCATCTCGCTGCCGTCCTCGAGCCCGACAAGCAGGAGGTCCGAGCCTTCCGGACGGAAGTACATGCCGCGCGAGTTGTCGATGACGACCGGGATGGGTCGCGCGACCGCATCGGTCAGGCCGAGATAGCCCGTGTCGTGGCGCCACACGTCGACGGGGATGTCGAGCCCTGCCAGCGCCGCGACGCCACGGGCCCAGGCGCCCGCCGCGTCGACGACCACCGGCGCGTCCACGTCGCCGCGCGAGGAGCGGATGCCCGTCACCCGGCCGCCGCTCACGGGGATCGACGTGACCTCCGTGCCCGCCATCAGCCGAGCCCCGCGGTCGCGCGCGGCCGCGAGGAACGACGAGGCGGTCATCGACGGATCCGCGTAGCCGGATTCCGGCTCGTAGGCTGCGATCTCCTCGCCCACCTCGAGCGCCGGGGCGATGTCCCGGATCTCGGCGGGCCCGACCACGCGCGAGTCGACGCCGAGCGCGCGATGCGACGCGCTGTTCGCACGGAGCCGATCGGCCAGCGAGGCGGGCTCGATCCACAGGAAACCCGTCCGCATGAAGCCGCACGCGCCGCCGACGCGCGCGTCCCAGTCGCCGAACCACTGGTACGACACCCACGCGAGCTTCGCCTCGGCCAGCAGGTCGTAGTAGACGCGGACGAGCCCGCTCGACCGGCCGGTCGCGCCGGCACCGGACACGGACCGCTCGACGACCACGACGCGTGCGCCCCGGGATGCGAGATGGAACGCGAGACTGGCGCCCTGGACGCCGGCGCCGATGACGATGACGTCGGCCGTGTCGGTCATGGTCCCTCCTGATCCGCGAGGGGCCAGTATCGATCAGCCCCTAGGCGCGCCGTGCGGCGGTGCGCGAAGCCGGTCGAAGGCGACACCGCGATCCCGCAGCGACACCCACGCGTCGTGGCCGATCACGACGTGGTCGAGGACCTCGAGGTCGAGCAGCCGGCCGGCAGCGATCGCCTCCGCGGTCAAGTGCAGATCCTCGGGGGATGGGGTCGGGTCGCCCGAAGGGTGGTTGTGCACCAGGACGACGCCCGACGCGTCGAGCCGGACGGCGTCCCGGAACAGCTCGCCGATCCGGACCAGCGAGGTGGACACGTTGCCCGCATAGACGTGGGACACCCGCTGGACGACGTTCTTGGCGTTGAGGCTCAGGACTCGCAGCTCCTCGCGCTCCAGGCGGCCCATGTCGACGAGGAGCCGGTCCGCAACGTCGCGAGGCGTCCGGATGGTCCACTGTCCGACGGGCCAGTCCGCGACCGACCGGCGTCCGAGCTCGAACGCCGCGGCGAGCCGACCGGCCTTCGCCTCGCCGACTCCGGCCTGCCGAGAGAGCTCCGCCACGCCCGCGCGGCCCAGCGCCGCGACGCCGCCGTGTCGGCTGACTGCCTCCTCCGCGAGCTCGGTTGCGGAGCGTCCGGCGCCGCCGGTCCCCCACACGATCGCGATCAGCTCGGCCGCCGACAGGCCCGCGGGACCGCGCAGCGCGAGGCGCTCGCGAGGGCGCTCCGCGGCGGGCAGGTCGCGAACGGACCGCGACGCCTGCGGATGGGCCGGTGCGTCCTCGACGCGTTCGGTGCGGTTCGCCATCACCCACCTGCTGCTGCCCGGGTGTCCCCGGGGCCCGGACCACGGAAGCCCGCCGATTTCCCCCGCGGTCCGGACCCGGGAACACGACGAAGCCTACGGATCGCCCCTTACCGGCCACTCACCTCCGGCTTCGCCCGCGCTTGCGCCCGCCAGACCGGCTAGACGAGCCCCGTCGCGACCGCCAGCAGCACGAGCTGGATCCCGTTGAACGCCGCGTGGAGCCCGATCGACGCGTACAGCGATCGCCGCGTCAGGAACAGCCAGCCGAGCGTGATCCCGACCGGCAGCAGCGCGAGAAACGAGAACACCGCGTGCTGGAGCCCCTCGGAGAACGTCGCCGCCGAGATCGTCAGGCCGTGGACGAGGGCGAACAGGACCGCGCCGCGCACGATCGCCGGGACCGCACCCACCGCCCGCGCCCACGCCGTGGTGGTGAATCCGCGGAAGAACAGCTCCTCGCCGACGGGCGCGAGGATCGCGCCCGAGACGAGGTTCAGCGCGAGGCCCGCGACGGTCCCCGCGGCCGGCAATGGGCTGGGCGACGGCTCGACGAACCGGCTCAGCAGCCCGCCGAGCACGAGGGTGACGATCAGGACCGGCACGGCCACCACGGCGCCCAGCAGGAGGTCTCGCGCCGGCGCCGCGCCGAACCGCGACACGCCCATCTCGCGCCACGAGAGCGCCCCCGGGCCGACGACGAGCAGCGCCACGATGCCCACGTAGACGAGCGTCTGGAGGGCGAGGTTCACGGTCGTCCCGAGCGGGCTCGACGGGTCGAGCCCGAGCGCCGAGAGCGGGGCGAGCGCGAGGAGCTGGAGCAGGATCGCGACGGCGACGAAGGCGATGAACGCGAGGACCGGCGACGGCCCGCGATAGGGCAGCTCGGGCTGGCGTGCGCGCTCGGTGGCCTGGGAGCCCGCGAGCCCGACGAGCCCGCCGGCGAGCAGCACCAGGCCGACGAGCGCCATCCACGGCGCGGCGACGGATCCCACGGCCATCAGCGAGACGACCAGCAGCGCTCCGCCGATCAGCGTCCCCGCCCACCCGACGACGAACAGCGCCGGCGCGGCCCGGCCCTCGAGCGTGAAGCTGACGAGGGACGTCGACGGCCCGGCCGTCACCGGTGTCGAGGCGCCGGCACCGTCGGTCGCGACGACGTCCGGCGGCGGCGCGGGGACCAGCTCCGAGCCGTGCTGAGCCGGCTCCCCGCCTTCGTCCTCCGCCCGCGGCGATCCGCCGGCCCCGGTCAAGGCTCCGCGACGGTCTCGGACGAGCTCCGGCCGCCGGACGCCGACCGCGGCTCGCGGAGCGAGCTGCGCGACGAACGCGGTGCCGGGACGCGGGCGGTGGGCGTGTCGAGCTGCTGGTAGTCACCCGACCCCGTGGCGAGCGGCTGGTATGCCGCGATGTCGGTCCGCTCGAAGTCCTTGCCGCACCAGGCGCACAGGCTCCAGTCGAGCCCGACGAGCCGCCCGCAGTTCGCGCACACCCGGTTGAGGCGGGTACGGCACGAGGGGCAGATGATCCATTCCTCGTTGATCCGCCGGTGGCAGCCGGGGCACGACTTGATCGCCTCGACCTCGGCGAGCAGCGCCTCCTCCGCCAGGTTGCGCTCGTAGACCTCGGCGATCTTCTCCTGCGGCCGGACGATCCGGTACACGATCACGCCGAAGATGAACAGCACCGGGGTGAACAGCACGATGAGCGCGGCCGCGAGGTACGGCAGGACCGGGTTCTCGCTGCGCAGCTGCATGTCCCGGAACGCCCAGTAGGCCGCGGCGAGCCAGAGGATGCAGATGTAGACCGCGATCGACTGGAGGGCGAACTCGACGATCGGGTTGGAGAAGAAGCCACCGATCGTGTCGCCGATCGTGTTGAGGATTTCGTCCATGCGCTGGCAGGAGCCTCAGCCAAGTGGGGGCCACGGGCGGGGGGGCGCGCGGCGTCGGGAGTGTAACAGGGGTGCCGGGGGCAACCGGCATCGTGCTGAGGACGTCCGACGCGTCAGCGGGGTGACGGTGTGACGCTCCGGGGCGGAAGCTCGAGCGTCCAGGCGGCCGCCCGCACGGCCGCGCCGACCCCGACGAGGACGAGGCCGCCGAGCCACGCGGCGGCCCACAGGGCGATCGCCGCGACGGCGACCCACGGCGAGGGGTCGGATGCCAGCAGGTCACGAACGCGGTTCCAGCCGATCGTCCCGGCCACGAACGTGGCCGCCACCGGGACGACGAGGACGCCGAGCCCGAGCACGGTGACGCCGGCGATCCGCAGCGGCCGGCGGACCAGGTCGACCCAGCCGAGCAGCCACGCAACGAGGATCGGGCGCCGCTCCAGGACCAGGCGGCGGACCCCGACCGACGCGGCCGCATCGCTCACGATCCACACGATCGCGAGCGCGACCAGCAGCCACGGGACGTCGGACACGACGCGGACCGGCAGCGGCGTGACGAGGTCGTTCGGCAGGATCAGCTCACGGTAGGTCGCGTCGTAGACGCCCGGCCAGGCGACCGCGAACGCGATCGCGATCGGCGCCAGCGACAGGAAGCGCAGCACGGCGACGCGACCGGTCCCCGGCACGCCCCGGCCGTCCGCCGGCTCCGGCCCGAGCCCCTCCTCTGCGGCCGCCTCGACCGCGACCCCGATGCCCTGCCGTTCCGCCCAGGCGCCGAGCACCACGCCACCGACCAGCACGACCGCCGCGCCGACGGTGGCGCCCACGATGAGGCCGAACAGCCGCGCCGACGGCGCCCCGAACACGAGGGTGCTGACCGGGCCTCCGAGCGCGTTCTGGAGTCCCGTCGGCGTCGGCAGCACGAGGATCGGCCAGGCGACGACGGCGAGACCGCCGCCCGCGAGGAATCCGAGGAGCCCGAGCACCCACGACACCGGGCGGACCAGCGTGACGACCACCGCGCCCGACGCGACGGACCGCCACGACAGCCGACGCGCGACCGGCGGCGTGGACGCGGGCTCGGCGGCGACGGGGCGGACGGTCGGCGCCGTCGCGGTCACGGCGCGGGCGCCGCCGACGGCGACCCGGTCAGCTCGCCGAGGCGCTGCAGCGCCGACTCGACCTTCGCGATCTCGGCGCCGTAGGTCGCGAAATCGCCGGCTCGCAGCGCCGCCTGGGCGCGCTCGAAGTGGAGGTTCGCGTACGTCACGAGGCCGTCCACGTCGCCCGGGAGCTGGTCGCCCGGGCCCGGCGAGCCGCTCGCACCGGGCGTCGCGGACGGCGCCGGCGTCGGCGATGCTCCCGGCGAGGGCGAGGGACCCGGCGTGGGCGACGGTGACGGGCCGCCGCCTCCGCCCTGGAGCATCAGGGCGTTGAGTGCGTCGCGCAGGGTGTCGCCCCACACGATCGTCGTCGGGCTGGCCACGATGATCTTCTGGAACTCCGGGAAGGCGGACGACGTGGACTGCAGGTACACGGGCTGCAGGTACAGCAGCGAGTCGCCGACGGGTACGACGATCAGGTTGCCCCGGATCACCCGCGAGCCGCTCTGGTTCCACAGCGTCACCTGGGCGCTGATCACCGGGTCCTGGTCGATCCGCGCCTCGATCTGTGCCGGACCGAAGATCGTGGTGTCAGACGGGAACCGGAACGACACGACCTGGCCGCGGGCATCGCCGTCGTTGCGGGCCGCCACCCACGCGATCATGTTCGGCCGCGAGGTCGGGATCATCGGCTGCAGCAGGAGGAACTCGGCCTTCGGCTCCCCCGGCATGCGCATCACGACGTAGTAGGCCTCGGACGGCAGGCTCTGCTCGTTCGTCTGGGCGTCGGGCAGCGTCCAGCTGTCGGTGTTGTTGAACAGCGTCAGCGGATCCGTGACGTGGTACCGCCCGAACATCCGCGTCTGGACGTTGAACAGCTCCTCCGGCGTCCGCAGGTGCGGCGCAAGCTCCGGCGGCAGCTCCGACAGCGGGTGGAACAGCCCCGGGAACACGCCCTCCCAGGCCCGGATGATCGGGTCCGACGGGTCGGCGACGTAGAAGTGCATCGTCCCGTCGTACGCGTCCATCGTGATCTTCACGCTGTTGCGCAGGTAGTTCAGATCCTCGCCGTACAGCCCGGACGCGGGGTCGAGCTGGCGCGAGTCGAAGGCCGTCGCGTGCGGGAACGCGTCGCTGATCGTGTACGCGTCCTGCACGTACACGAGCCGGCCGTTGTCCACCACGAGGTACGGGTCCTTGTCGTAGCGCAGGAACGGCGCGATCTGCCCCAAGCGGTCGGACAGCGTCCGGTGGTACAGCAGCTGGGAGCTCGACGTGATCTGGTCGGAGATCAGCAGGTCGAGGTCGCGGAACCGCAGGCCGAACAGCAGCCGGGTGAGGGTCGAGTCGAGCTTGATCCCGGTCGTGCCCGACCAGGTGGTCGTCGTGTCCTGCTGGCCGCTGACGCCGGGAATGTCGAACTCGGCCTGGCGGGCGCCGGTCACGACGTAGTGGTCGTCCGATTCGCCGAAGTAGATCCGCGGCTGGGTGATCTGCGGGGCGCCGTTCGAGGACACCGGCGGCAGGTCGCGGACCCACAGCTCCGGCTGGCCCTCCTGGGTGACCTCGTTGACCGGGACCATGGCGAGCCCGATGCCGTGCGTGTAGATGACCTTCTGGTTGACCCAGCTCTTCGCCTCGGGGTTGCGGTCGATCGCGAGCTCGCGCCCCGAGAGCATCACCTGGCGCAGCGTCCCGTCGATCAGGTAGCGGTCCGTGTCGACGTCCGGGAACGTGTAGTACTGACGGACGACCTGGAGCTGGCTGAGCGTCGTCTGCAGCGGGCGGTAGTCCCACAGCCGCGCGTTGGTGAACGTGTCGGCCTCGTCGACGATCGCCTGCGAGGTGAGCGGCGCGGTCCCCGAGTACGACTTCGTGTCCCACCGGTCGAGCCCGTACGCGAGCCGGGTCATCGCGATGTTGTTGGCGATGAACCGCTGCTCCTGCGCGTACTCGTTGGGGTCGACGGTCAACCGCTGGATCGCCTCGGGGTAGAGCCGCCCGAGGATGATCGACGCCGAGAACCAGACGATGACGATCGCGCCCAGCGGCCACACCCACTGCGTGAACGCGCCGGCGACGAGCAGCGCGCCCGCCACGCCCGAGAGCAGCGTGAGGACGTCGTAGGCGAGGAAACGTGCGTTGAAGTCGGTGTAGCCGACGCCCGGGACGGCGCCCGAAGTGCTGTGCACGAGCTCGTACTTGTCGAGCTGGTAGCCGAACGCGATCGTCAGCAGGTACAGCCCCGCGATGACCGCGAGATGGACGCGGACCCGGGTCACGAACACCTCGCCCCCGCGGGTCGCCTGCGCGAGATACCGGGCTCCGGCCAGCGCGAGGCACGCGAGCAGCAGGCCGCTGATCAGCGACTGCGCGAAGCGGTAGAACGGCAGGTCGAACAGGAAGAAGGAGATGTCGCGCCCGAAGATCGGGTCGGTGACCGACCCGTCCGGCGAGAACGGGACCCGGTGGATCCAGAGCAGCAGCGTGGACCACGCGCCCGAGACGCTGCCCGCGATGCCGATGGCGACGAGCGCCGCGACCACCGCGATCCCGACGACGGCGACCGGCACCATGTCCGGCACCTCGCCGTCCTCGAACAGCGCCCCCCCGTCGCCGCCCTGGATCCGGATCCCGGGGCCCCAGGGACGGCCGGGGCCCGACATGCGGGCGGTCACCTCCGCCTGGCGCTGCGCCTCCGCCATGCGCCGCATCGCGTCGGGGATCCGGCCGGGCCGCTCGGGATCGGGCGGCGGCGCGAGGCGGCCCGCGAGCCACAGGTTGAGGAACAGGACGACCAGCGAGATCGCCAGCGCGCCGACGAACAGCCCGACCTGCGCACCGAGGCGGGTCCAGAACACCGAGTCGAAGCCGACGGACCGGTACCAGATCGCGTCGGTCCAGAGGTCGATGCCGACGCTCGCCAGGAACACGACGAACGCGACGACGATGACGACCGCCGCGAGCCCGAGCCGGCGCAGCGCCACCCGCCAAGCCGGCGGCTCGCCGTCCGTGGGACCTCCGACGGGCCTCGGGTTGCGTGGCGGAGGCGGCGCCCGGCGACTGCGCGGTCCGCCGGCGCGTCGCCGGATCGGGGTCGGCTCGGGCGCGCCGGCGGGGTCGTGGCCCTCACCCGGTGACCCGCCGCGGTCCGAGGCATCCGGCCGGGCGTCGTCGTCACCGGGTTCCGCGTGGTCGTCGTCGCCGGCAGGCTCCGAGGGATCACCGCCATCCGGGCCCGGCTGCGCCTCGCGACCCTCCGCCTCGGCCCGCCGTCGCTCCAGCTCGCGCATGAACTCGTCGAACAGGTCACCCACGACGCGAGTCTAGGGGCTTCCGCGCGTGCGGGCGTCCGATGCGGCCCGCGCCGCACGCGTCAGGGACGGTGGAGCGCCTCGACCGAGCGACGGAACCCGCCGAGGACCTGGTCGGCCAGCTGGTTCGGGCGCATCGTCGATGCGAGGGCCGGCTCCCACTGGAACGCGGCCCGCACCGCGAGCGGCGCGCGCCACGGGCGCGTGTCGTCCTCCGGCGGCACGAGCGGCACGAGGCGGATCGCCAGCCGGCCGTCGACCTCGCGGATCAGCCCCGACAGCGATCCCGCCAGCGATGGACCGAGGCGCAGCAGCGGCGGCCCGGGCGGCGGGCCGGACGCCGGCGCGACGTCGTGGAAGCTCACGATGCCCGCGTCGTCCGCGACCCACAGGACGGCGAGCCACCAGTCGTCGGGCCCGTCGACGGGACGGCCCATGCCGGCGAGGAGCCGCCGGTCGCCGATCCTGACCTCCTGCTCGCGCAGGAACGAGGGACCGGGGAGCGGGAGTCGTTCGCGCACGCGGCCGAGGATACCCGGCGGCGCACGGCGGGCCGTCAGGCGGGAGCCGGAGGCTCCTCTGGCGCGGGCGCGGCGGGCGCCGCCGCCGGCGCGGGCGACGACGGCAGCGCCGTCGCGGCCGGAAGCGCCGTGGCGGAGGACGGCGACCCGGGCGGCGTGACCGGAACCGGCGCAACCTGCGCGTGACCGGCGCTCGCATCGGCGGCGGCCCCGGCGATGACCGGTGCCTGGCCGACGGGTTCGGGCTCCGCCACCTCGTCGGTTGCCAGGTCCGAGAGGTGGATGCCGCGCCGCGCAAGCTCGTCCGCCTTGAGCGCGACGGTCT
>JAICUI010000039.1 GCA_025935925.1 Chloroflexota bacterium | reverse complement strand
CGCCTGACCTTTCTCTCGAAGGCTCGAGCGGCGACGGCTGGTCGGCGACCGGACTTCCGCCCCCGAGAGGGCGGTCACCGTAGCGGGACTGTGCCGGACTCACACCGGCTTCGCGACCGAACCGCGTCGGATCTGCAGGGGCGCGTGGCCCCGTTGACGGGCGGCAGCGTACCACGGGAGCCGGGGATGGAACCCCGGCGGCGGCGGCATCGGGGCGGCGGCAGCAGCGGGGCTGCGGCCGTCAGCCCGCCGCGAGCGTCAGTGGACGAGGACCTTCGCCAGGTCGGTGCCGTTGAACCGGTCGAGGTCGACGGCGCCGCCGATCCCGGGCACGACGCCGGACGAGGTGTACTGCCAGAACGTCCAGCCGTTGCCGCCCCAGTTCGACGCCGGCACCGAGGGAGAGCTGGCCGTCGTCCAGTGCGCGATCCACAGGACCTTGTAGCCGCCGCTCGCGAAGGTGGTGACGTTGCCCATGCTGTTCTGCCAGAAGCTGGGCGACACGTAGATGATCCCCCGCTGGCCGGTCCGGTCGTACACGTGGTCGAGGAACGCCCGGACCCACGCCTGGAGCGTCGCCTTGTCGAGCCCGCCGTTCACCTCGAGGTCGAGCACGGGGACGAGCTCGCCGGCAACCGGCGCGGCCGTGTCGACGAAGTGGTCGGCCTCGTTGACGGCGTCGTTCGCGCCGGCATCCGGGCGGGCGAAGTGGTACGCGCCGACGACGATGCCGTTCGCCTTCGCCGCGGCACGGTTCGCCTGGTAGGTCGGATCGACGTAGGTGGTGCTCTCGGAGGCCTTGAGGAACGCGAACGTCTTGCCGGCCGCCGCGACCTTCGTCCAGTCGATCGCGTTCTGCCAGTGGCTGACGTCGATGCCCTCGAGGTTCGTCCCCGCCGTCGTCGGCGGCAGCGTCGGAGCGGGGGTCGGCGTCGCCGTCGGGGCCGCGCTCGGCGTGGCGGTGGGCTTCGGCGTCGGGGTGGGGGTCGGCGCCGCCGTCGGGGGCGCGCTCGTGGGCGTGGTCGTCGGGGTCGGCGTCGCCGCGGGGCTCGAGGGCGGGGCGGCCGTGGGGCTCGGCGCCGGCGTGCTGCCGGGCGAGGACTCCGCGGCCGCGGGCTGCGGCGAGGTCGCGGCGAGCAGGCTCGTCGCGGCATAGAGGTAGTCGACGCCGTAGCGCGACCGGACGCTCGTGCCGTCGATCGCGACGATGCGGTACCAGCTGTCGCCCGACCGGGTCGCGCCGCCACAGCGCGTCGTCCAGCCGCCGCGGTTGGTCAGGGTGCCCGTCACGCTCGCGCGGGCGCCGAGGTCGATCGTCGCCTTCCGCGTCGCGTCGGTCCTCGGGCTCGTGCGGAGGGAGATGCCGTCGCACGCCGCGTACCGGGTCTCGGACGCGCCGCGCAGCGTGCCCCTCGCGGCGTACAGGTACGCGACGCCGTACAGCGATCGGACGCTCCTGCCGTTGATCGCCGTGATCCGGTACCACGTGTGACCGTGCCGCGACCCGCCGCAGCGGACGCTCCAGTGGCCACCGTCCACGAGCGAAGCCGTGACGGCGATCCGCGTGCCCACGTCGATCAACCGCTTCCGGGTGGCCGTCACCGCCGGCCGGGTCCGGACCGCGACTCCGTCACAGCGGGCGGTCTTCGAGTACGTCGTCGCGCTCGCGACCGGCGGCAGCAGCATCGCGATCGCGAGGAGCGCGAGCAGCGGCAGCAGGGCCGTCCTGATCCGGGTGTTGACAGGGGCGCGACGGGCACGCTCGAGCACGACGAGGCTCCTCCGATGTGGTGGAGCAAGCCTGTCGGGGCCCGGCGTCCGGACCTATGGCCCCATGGGGCCATTGGCGGCCGTCCCATCGGGCCAGCCTCGATTGGCCCCATCTGCGCAGGACCGTCACCCGCATCTGTCGCGAGGGACGGGATAAGCCGCAGATAAGCCGCCGGCGCCACCATGGCGACCTCGCCCTCCTCCCGCCACTGCAGTCCCGCCGGAGGAGGAACCATGGAGTCGCTGCGATGGCGGAGACTCGAACCATCGGCCGGGCCGGGAACGGAACGGGTGCGGCCACGCGTCCGCCGTCGGTCTCCGACGACGGGTAGTCCGGGCCGGTCCAGGCTCGCGATCGCGGCCGCCCTCGCGTCCGTCGCGCTGGGGATCGGCCTGGCAATGACGGCCGCGCCGCGAACCTCGCCGGGCAGCATCGCCGACGGCACGGCGCCGGGTGAAGGGTCGCTCGCGGCGCTGGCGCCGGACGTGGCCGGTCGGCCGTGGCTCGTCCACCGCGGCGAGGCCGGCTGGGCGTGGGGCCGCGCCGGGTCGCGCTCGCGGACCTCGCTGCCCGACGACGAATCGGGCCTCGCGATCGGCGGACGGTGGCTCGCGTCGGCGATCTCGACACCGGCGGTCTCGCGGGTGCGGATCCGGGACCTCGAGACCGGCACCGTCGTGGCCGAGCAGCAGCTCGAGTTCCGGGCGTCGACCGCAGCGTTCGCCGGCGACGAGCTGCTCGTGACCGGCTACCTGGGCGGCATCGCGGGCGCGGACGGGGGCATCGTCGCCATCAGCGCGTCGACCGGTGAGCTGCGGACGCTCGTCCCCGCCGGCCCGTTCCCGGGGCGGCTCGGTGCCCATCCGTCGAAGGGCGACGTCCACGTCAGCGGCAGCGGTGACATCGCGGCCGTCAACACCTGCGGCGCGAAGGGGTGCGACAACGTGGTGATCGACGTCCCGACGCTCGCGGTGCGCGTCCCGCGTGCGGGCGCCGTCGGGTTCCTGCGCGCGGTGACCGACGACGCGCTCCTGCTCACGGACGCCGACGGCGCGTGGATCAAGGGCATCGACGTGCGCACGGGTCGGGAGGCGTTCTCGATCGCAGGCACGAGCCTCATGGAGCCGGCCTCGATGCTCGACGGCCGGGTGATCGCGGATGTCGGCGGCGGGGACCACGGCTGGCTGGTCGCGGCCATCGACGGCCGCGGCAACCTGACGCCGATCACGGATCCCGCGCGCGCACCCGGGCCATGGGTCTGGCCGAGCGTGTCGTCGCCGACCGTCGCCGTGCTCGGCGAGGTGCCGTTCGAGGCCGCGCTCGGCGAGACCGTCGACCTTCCCGGCACGCTGATCAACGGGGCGGATCTCCGCCAGGTCGGGACCGTCGTGGTCCAGCCCGCCGAGTGAGGGCAGCCATGCGTCGATTGCTGCCGGCCGTCGCGGCCGGGCTCCTGTTCCTCCTCGCCACGCCGCGCCTCGTCGCGGCGAACACCCCCGTCGCGGGCCACGACGACCGCTATCCGCACGCCACGAACGCGCCGCCCATCACGCTCGGGTTCCACTTCCACACGTCGGTGCCCGCGTGGGCGGTGACGGCCGTCACGAACGCATGGCAGAACGGCTGGGACGATCCGGACGGGAACAACTCGCGGATCCCGAAGCTGTCGTCGGGCGGCGGCGGGACGGTCTATTACCAGGACCGGTCGGGGTCCCCGTGCACGGGCGACACGAACTGGATCGGGTGCAACCCGAACACGCCCGGCGACCGGACCGGCTGGGCCGTGTACGTCAGGGCGCTGCCGTCCGACAGCGCGCCGTCATGGATGTGGTTCCACCGGGACGCGACCTGTGCCGACGTCCGTGACGACAAGTACGACACGAGCGTCTGCTTCTCGATCAAGCGCGTCGTGACCCACGAGATGGAGCACAACACGCTGACCCGGAGCCACGACCCGCAGGGCGGGTCGGCGTCGAGGGACACCGTGATGAACGCCGTCACGCCGACACGCAACGGCAGCCCCGACACGTGGAACGCGGACAGCTTCCTTCGCTGCGACGAGGCCGGCGCGATGATGGAGTACGGGGTCGTCGACCGAACGCTGTCCTATCCCGACTGCTTCGCGACCGTCCCGGGCGAGGGCGCGAAAGGGCTGAATACCACGCTGAGCGTCGCATCCGCCTCGTACTCGGCGTGCGCCAACGGGTCGACGGTGACGGTGACCGGGAGGCTCGCGCTCCAGGACGACTGGCCGAACTACCGGTACCTCGCCGACACGCCGCTCGCCGGCAGGACGATCAACATCTACCGGAAGGCGTCGGGCGTCTCGAGCTTCCCGACGACGCCGTTCACCACCGCGACGGCGGGCAACGCGAACAGCGGCGACAACTGGAGCCGCTCGTTCTCGAGCACCTCCGCGATCGCGTACGACTACAAGGCGGTGTGGACGACCTCGAGCGGCGAGCCCGGCCTCAACTCCTCGAACGCCGCGACGTGGTCGATCCGGTTCCAGACGGCGGGCTGCCCCCTCGCCGCGGCGAAGTAGCACGGCACGACGGGAGGAACGATGCGAAGCCACGTCATGCTCGCGGTCGCGCTCGCGGTCGCGGTCGCCGCGTGCGACGCGGGCGCGGCGACGGGTCGTCCCTCGCCGTCGGTGTCGGTGGCGCCGTCGACCGGGATCGCGACCGCGGTTCCGCCCACGGCGTCCGCGGCGCCGGCGATCACCTTGTCGCCGACCGCCGTGGCGACCGCCACGACCGAGGACGGGTCCGGCGCGCCGCCGGCCGACCCCGATCCGGCGTCGTTCCTCCAGGTGTGTGCGCCGTTCCCGGGGACGTCGGACGCGGCACCGATCCGGTGCGGCCAGGCGGTCAAGGCGGCGCTGGCGGCGGCAGCCGTCGCCGGGGCGGCGCCACCCGCGCGTGTCGATGTGCGGTTCGACTGCGCGCCCTCCGCGACGTGCGGTGCGCCGGACCCCGACCGCACGTTCGTGACCGTCCTTGCCTCCGGCACGGCGATCCTCGTCGAGCTGCACCGGGACGGCGAAGGCGAGCTCACCGCCGTCAAGGTCGGTCCCGGGACCGTTCCGACCGCGCCCGCGTTCGCGCCGCCCGCCGCGGGCCTCGCGGATGTCCCGGACCCGCCGGCGTCGATCGCATCGCGACCGCCCTTCCCGCTGTGCGGCGAGGAGCCGGTCGATCCCGACGGAACCCACGACGTCGCGGCGAGGCGGTGCTTCCTGGCAGGCGTGCTGGCCGGCTCGCCGGTGGAGTTCGCCGAGCAGGGCACCGCGACGGAAGGCGGTGCCTACGCCGTGCTGTACCGGTTCGCCGGGTCGGGCGGCGTCGAGGAGACCGTCGCGGACGCGGGCGCATGGACCCGGACGATCACCGGCATCGCGCCGGTCGGCGGCGACGAGGTGTTCGCGCTGGACGGCCTCGCCACGGTGCCGGAGCCGGTCCCGTGACATGCCGACGCCGCCGGTCGCCCGGCGGCGTCACGTCGCTCGGCTCGGGCCCCGCGTGGGGCCCGGGTCACGCCAGGGCGCCCACCGCCCCGGCGTTGAAGATGGTGTCCTGCGCGTCCTCGGGCAGCATCACGCCGAAGATCTTCTGGAGGGCGAGGAGGTGGACGCAGGAACCCCAGCTCTCGAAGTAATGGCACGTGCAGTGCCACCGGCCGGCGTCGAGGCTGACGTGATGGGTGTCGTTGTCACCACGGAACGTCAGGGCCACGCGCTCGATCGAGATGCGGTCCAGCTCGCGGGCGTAGCGGTTCGCCTTCTCGACCTTGCCGATGAGAGAGGAGTGCATCGTCGAGGTACCTCCAGTCGCCCCCACGGGGCGCCGTCGAGGGCCGCCGTCCGACCGGGTACGCGGGCCGGTGATGGCGGTCGCGATGGGCCAAGCCTACACCGCGGGCACCGGGGCCGGGAACCCCGAATCCGGCCCGTTGCGGGCGGGACGTTCGGCCCGGTCAGCCGCCCCTGACGAGCCGCTCGCCGGCCTCGACGAGCGCGTCGCGCAGCTCCGGCGCCGACGCCTCGGTGTACACGCGCACCAGCGGTTCCGTTCCGCTCGCGCGCACGAGGAGCCACGATCCGTCGGCGAGGAACCACTTGAACCCGTCGTTGGTCGACAGCACCTGCGTGTGGTCCACGGCGTTGCCCGCGAGGGACGTCGGCGGGGTCGCGCCGAGCTCGACGAGGAGCCGCTGCTTCACGCCCTCGTACTCGGGCCGCTCGAAGTGGACGTCGATGCGCCGGTAGAACGACGGACCGGCGAGCTCGTGGAACGTGGCGACCACATTCGACACGGGCCACGTCCCGCGCGCCTTCTCGCGCAGGAACAGGTCGAGCAGCAGCAGGTCCGCGTAGATGCCGTCGCGCTCCGGCAGGTGCATCCCGAACCCGAACCCGCCGCTCTCCTCCGCGCCCAGCATCGCGCCGGTCTCGATCATCCGCGGGCCGATGAACTTGAAGCCGACCGGGACCTCGTGCGTCTCGATGCCGTAGTGCCGGCCGAGCGTCGCCGCCGTCGAGGTGTTGTTGACGCTCACGACCACCGGCTCGCGCAGCTCGCGATGCTCCGCGAGGTAGTACATGAGCAGGCCGGTCACCTCGAGCTGGTGGAGGAACGTGCCGCGCTCGTCGGCCGCGCCCGCGCGGTCGGCGTCGCCATCGAGCAGCAGCCCGAGGTCGAAGCCGCCCGCCGCGATACGCGCGAGCGCCTCGTCGACGTTCGGCCGGATCGGCTCGGGGTTGACGCCGCCGAAGTACGGGTTGCGGTCGCCGTGGATCTCGGTGACCCGAATCCGGCCGCCGGCCAGGAGGCGGGGGATCCAGCCCGACCCCGAGCCGTAGAGCGGGTCGACGAGCACCGAAATCTCCGCCGCGCGGAGCGCGTCGAGATCGACGGTCCGGCGCACGAACCGCTCGTAGCCCTCGTAGGGATCGAACCACTCCACCCGGCCGGTGGTCTCCCCGTCCGCGAACGGGACGCGCTCGACGGGCCGCGACCCGAGCTCGGCGATCGCGCGTTCGACGTCCGCGATGATCTCGGCGCCCGCCGCCGCCCCGGACGGGGCCTTGATCTTGAAGCCGTTGTCCATGTACGGGTTGTGCGACGCCGTGATCACGACGCCCGCGGCGGCGCTCCGCTCGACGACCTCGTACGAGCTCATCTGCGTGGGCACGGCCGTCCGGCTGATCGCGACCGGGATGTCGTGCGCGAGCAGCACCTCGGCCGCGGCGCGCGCGAAGTACTCGGACGAGAAACGCCGGTCGTACGCGAGGACGACGCCCCTCGCCTGCTCGCCGCGGCTCGCGACGTAGCGCGCGACGCCGTGGGCACAGCGGCGCACGTTGTCGTAGGTGTAGTCCTCGGCGACGCGCGCCCGCCAGCCGTCGGTTCCGAACACGATCCGTGTCGGGGTGGGCCCCTCGGCCACCTCGGTCATCCGCGGACCTCCGAAGCCGCACACCGGTCGAGGAGCGCCTGCACCAGCGGCTGCGCGTCGCGGGCGTTCCGGAGCAGGGCCACCGGCCGCTCCGAGGTCATCGTACCGGTCTCCGCCGCGCGGACGATGAGTCCACCGGCCTGCGGCTGGACGAGCAGGTCGTCCTCGGTGGTGTCCGCGGACTGGCCCGGGGCGATGACGCCGCCGTCGATCGGGTGACCCAGGGCCTCGAGCAGCGCCGGCCAGCCGCCGAGATCGCTCCAGCCGACGTTCAGGGCCGCCATCACGACCTGGTGGTCCTTCGCCGCCCCCTCCATCACGGCGTGATCGATGGACAGCGGCTGGATCCGATCGTACGCCGCCTTGAGGGCGATCTCCGAGGCGACCGCGGGCTCGAGGAGGAACGGCAGCGAGGTGTACTTCTCGAGCGCGCGACGGATCGCGCGGCGCCGCCACAGGAACATGCCGGCGTTCCAGGCGACCCCACCCGACTCGAACAGCGTGCGCGCCCGCGCCGCGACCGGCTTCTCCTCGAAGGCCATGAGCGGGTACGCATCGAGCCCCTCGATCCGCTGGCCGGCCTCGTAGCGGGGGACGAGATAGCCGTACTCGGTGGCCGGTCCCGTCGGCTGCACGCCGAGCGTCACGAGCGGATCGGTGATCCCGAAGCTGCCGGTGGCGAGGTGGGCGGCCGCCCGCGCGAGCACGGATCGGAAGACGCCCTCGCGCGACGGATCGATGCGGTGGTCCGCCGGCAGGACGACCATCACCTCGTCGTCGGGCCGGTCGATGGTCAGCGTCGCGAGGGCGATCGCGGCGGCGGTGTTGCGGCCCACGGGCTCGGTCACGATGCGGACGGGCCCGAGCTGCTCGCGGACGAGCGAGCCGTACCGCCGGTCCGTGACCACCGCGATGTCCGAGAGCTCGAGCCCCTCGAGCTCGTCGCCCTCCATGAGCCGGCGCGCCGTCTCCTGGAGCAGCGTCAGCTCGCCCGTGAGGGGGAGAAAGGGCTTCGGCCGCTCGGGGCGCGAGAGGGGCCACAGCCGCGTGCCGCCGCCCCCGGCCATGATCACGACGTACATCGAGGCATTCTAGGTGGCGCTCGCGGATCGGGCGGTACGCCGCTCCCGGCGGCGTTGCGCGAATCTCGCACCGTCGACGTCGCGCGCCGACGAACTTCGCACGTCACGCGGCGCAACCGCGTTGACGCGCCGCCTCGCGAGTTCGTACGATCCGCGGGCCGCCGGCTGGCGCGCGGCCTTCGCGAGCCGAGGACGACCCGTGACGACATCGGCGAACCCCGACACGTCGGCGCCCTATCACGAGCACCAGCCGGGCACGATCGTCGCCGCGGAGCACCCGGCGACCCTTCGCCATCCCGCGAACGTGCACCCGGACCATGCGGCGGCGCCCGACGTCGACATCGTCGACGTGACGAAGCGCTTCGGCGACGTCACGGCCGTCGACGCCATGCGCCTGACCGTCGCGCGCGGCTCGTTCTCCTCGTTCCTCGGCCCGTCGGGCTGCGGCAAGACGACGACGCTGCGCATGATCGCGGGCTTCGAGCAGCCGACCTCGGGCGAGATCTACCTCGCGGGCGAGCCGGTGGCGGGCGTCCCGCCCTACCGCCGGAACGTGAACACCGTGTTCCAGCACTACGCGCTGTTCCCGCACATGAACGTCGCGCAGAACGTCGGCTACGGCCTGCGCCAGCGACGGACGTCGAAGGCGGACGAGGCGCGCCGCGTCGGCGAGGCGCTCGAGCTGGTCCGCCTGACAGGCTACGGGCGCCGCCGCACCTGGGAGCTGTCGGGCGGCCAGCAGCAGCGCGTCGCGCTCGCGCGGGCCCTCGTCAACCATCCGGCCGTGCTCCTGCTCGACGAGCCGTTGGGCGCGCTCGATCGCAAGCTCCGCCACGAGATGCAGATCGAGCTGAAGCAGATCCAGCACGAGGTCGGGATCACGTTCATCTACGTGACCCACGACCAGGAGGAGGCGCTGACGATGAGCGACGTGATCGTCGTCATGCGCGACGGGCGGATCCAGCAGCAGGGGTCGCCCGAGGCGCTGTACCGGCACCCGGTGAACCGGTTCGTGGCCGGGTTCATCGGGAGCTCCAACTTCGTCGCGGGACGGGTCGCCGGCAGCGCCGACGACGACGGCCGGATCGCGGTGTCGGCGCCGGACGGCGTCACCGTCACCGGACGGCTGGCGGACGGCGAGCGGCCGGCGCCGGGCGCCGAGGTGACCGTGGCGATCCGTCCGGAGCACGTGCGGGTCGCGGCCGGCGGCGCGTCCGACGTGCCGGGCTGGACGGCGCTCGCGGGCCGCGTGACGAGCGACACGTATCTCGGCGACCAGCACGAGTACCGGGTCGCCGTCCCGGGCCTGGGCGAGCTCGTCGCTCGCGCGCAGGCGCAGGGCGGCGACGGCGCCGGTCGCGCGTTCCACACGGGGGAGGACGTCGTCGTGGGATGGCACGACACCGCGGCGCTGGTCCTGACGAGCTGAGCCCATCGCGTTCGTCGACGTGACGATCGGCCGACCCAGGAGGAGGAGCGGAACGCCCATGGACGAGACCCTTCGCAAGTACCAGGAGGACCTGCTGCGGGCGCAGCTCAGCCGGCGGCGGTTCATGGCCGGCGCCGCGCTGGCGACGGTGTCCGCGGCCCTCGCCGCGTGCGCCCCGACCGCGAGCTCGACGAGCACGCCCACCGCGCCGCCCACGCCCGCGCCATCGGCCGCCGGCGCCGGCGCGTCCCCCACCGTCGCGGCGAGCGAGGCGGCGTCCGCCGCGCCGTCCTACGCGCTCGAGCAGGGGATGCTGCTCTACAACTGGTCGGACTACTTCAGCCCCGACAACCTCACGAAGTTCCAGACCGACCTCGGCGTCACGATCACGCAGACGACGTTCGCGTCGAACGAGGAGATGCTGGCCAAGCTCCAGGCGGGCGGCAAGGGCCAGTACGACGTCGCCGTCCCCACGGCCGAGTTCTCCGAGACGCTGGCCAAGGCGGGCTTCCTCCAGAAGCTCGACAAGAGCCGGCTCCCGAACCTGTCCCTCGTCAACGAGCGCTTCCTGACGCTGCCCTTCGACCCCAACGACGACTACATCGTGCCCAAGGATTGGGGCACCACCGGGATCATCTACCGCGGCAACAAGGTCAAGGAGCCCGTCGCGTCGTGGAAGGACTTCTTCGACCTCGCGAAGGGCAAGTACTCGGGCAAGACGTTCGTGCTCGACTCGCCGGGTGACGTATTCGTGGCGCCGCTCCGGCTCCACGGCTTCGACGTCAACACGACCGACCACGACGAGCTCGAGACGGCGCGCCAGGAGCTGATGGCCCTCCGCCCGCACCTTCAGTCGATCGACTCCGACAACTACCCGACGACGCTCCAGCAGGAGGAGGCGGTCCTCGGCCTCGCGTGGAACGGGTCGGCGTACGTCCTGCAGAGCGACCCCTCCGGGAAGTACACGGACACCGGCTGGACCGTCCCGACCGAGGGCACGATCTACTGGACCGACACCTGGGTGCTGCTCGCCGACGCGCCCAACCCCAACGCGGCCTACGCGTTCCTCAACTGGATCCAGGACCCGGCCCAGCAGGTCACGGAGAGCCTGTACGCGGGCTACGCCAGCTGCAACGACGCGGCGACGAGCCAGCTGCCCAAGGAGTTCGTCGGCAACCCGGCGGTCTACGTCCCGGAGGAGCTGCTCGGCAAGCTGTCGGTCGCCACCGACCAGAGCGGCAACCAGCAGCGCGCCGACATCTGGGCCGAGTTCAAGCAGGGCTGAACCCTGGCCACGGACGCCGCCCCCCTCGCGATCAGCGAGCCCCGCGCCAGCCGCCGTCGCGCGGCGGGCTCGGGGCTCGTCACCGCGCTGCTGCTCGCGCCGGCGACCTTCTGGTATCTCGTGCTCCTCGTCATCCCGCTCGCGATCGTCGTCGTCTACAGCTTCGGCGTCCGCGGCACCGACGGCGGCTACACGCCCGCGTTCGTGCTCGACAACTACGACAGGCTGCTCTCGCGGCCGGACCCGTTCATCCTGAGCCTCGAGATCGCGATCTCGGGCACGATCCTGTGCGTGCTCGTGGGCTTCCCGCTCGCGTACTTCCTCGCGACGCGGGCGGGCAAGCGCAAGACGCTGCTGCTCGTCCTCCTGGTCATCCCGTTCTGGACGAGCTTCCTCGTCCGGACGATCGCGTGGCTGATCATCCTCGGCCCGGCGGGGCTCGACGGGTTCCTGACGAACCTGCTCGGCCGCGACGTGTCGATCCTCGGCTCGCCGTGGGCGATCCTGCTGGGCATCGTCTACAACTACCTGCCGCTGATGGTGTTCCCGCTGTACGTGACGCTGGAGCGGCTGGACCCGACGCTGCTCGAGGCGTCCAAGGACCTCGGCGCCGCGCGCTGGGCGACGTTCCGCCAGATCACGCTGCCCATCGCCGCACCGGGCGTCATCACCGGCAGCATCCTCGTGTTCATCCCGCTCATGGGCGAGTACGTGATCCCGTCGATCCTCGGCCTGGGGAAGATCTTCCTGATCGGGAACGTCCTCCAGCTGGACTTCCTCGCGTCGCGCAACTGGCCGGCGGGGTCCGCGAAGGCCGTCGTGCTGATCGCGATCATGCTGATCAGCGTGACGTTCTACGTGTGGACGACGACGCGCGGGCGGGCCGGTCGCGACGTGAGCGTCCTGTGAGCCGCGTCTGCACGCGGAGGAGCGCGTGACCGCCCGGCCCATGCGTCCGCGGGTCGACCGCTGGGCGCCCGTCGTCGAGGGCGGCTTCCGGCTCCAGGCGGGGCTCGTCTACGCGTTCCTGTTCCTGCCGATCCTCGTCGTCGTCGTGTTCAGCTTCAACGGCACGACCCGCTACGTGACCGACTGGCAGGGCTTCAGCCTCGTCTGGTACCAGCGCGCGCTCGCCGACCAGACGGTCCAGGCCGCGCTCCGCAACAGCCTCGTCATCGCGTTCATCAACGCGATCCTCGCGACGGCGTTCGGGACGATGGCGGCGCTCGCGCTCCAGCGCGTGCCGCGCCGGTTCCGGATCGTGTTCGACGCCCTGACCTTCGTGAGCATCATCATCCCGGAGATCGTGATCGCCCTCGCGACCCTGATCCTGTTCTCGGCGTTCCGCGACTGGGCGAACCCGTGGCTCGCGTTCTTCGCGGGCGCTGACGGTCGCCCGCCGAAGCTCGCGCTCGGCGTCTGGTCGACCGTCGCGGCGCACGTCCTGTTCAACCTGAGCCTGGTCCTGCTGATCGTGCGCGCGCGGCTGTCGGGCATGGACCGGACGCTCGTCGACGCGAGCTACGACCTGTACGCGACGCCGTGGCGGACGTTCCGCCAGATCACCCTGCCCCAGCTCCTGCCGGCGATCGTCGCCGGGTTCCTGCTCGCGTTCACGTTCAGCTTCGACGACTACGTGATCAGCTCGTTCGTCGCGGGCTCCACGGAGACGCTGCCGCTGTTCGTGTTCGGGCAGATCCACCAGGGGATCACGCCGCTGACCAACGCGATCGCCGCCGTGATGCTGCTCGTGACGATCACGATCCTGCTCGTCGGGCAGGCCGTGCTGACGCGCCAGTCACGGGCGCGCGGCGAGCGCGGCTCGACGCCGCTCGGGATGCTCGAGGGCTAGGCCGCCGCGGGGCTCAGGCGGGGACGGCGAGCGCGGGCTCGGGCAGCCCGGCGTCCGCCGCGAGCGCCGCGGCTCGATCCGTCGCCTCCCACGGCACGTCGAGGTCCTCGCGGCCGAAGTGGCCGTACGCCGCCGTCTGGCGGTAGATCGGTCGCTGCAGCCGCAGCGCGTCGATGATCCGCGACGGGCGCAGGTCGAAGTGGCGCTTGACGAGGTCGAGGATCCGCTCGTCGGAGATGCGCCCGGTGCCGAACGAGTCCACCGACAGCGACAGCGGCTCCGCGATCCCGATGCCGTACGCGACCTCGAGCTCGAAGCGGTCCGCGAGGCCCGCGGCGACGACGTTCTTCGCGACCCAGCGCGCCGCGTACGCCGCGGAGCGGTCGACCTTCGTCGGGTCCTTGCCGCTGAACGCGCCGCCGCCGTGACGTGCCATGCCGCCGTACGTGTCCACGATGATCTTGCGCCCCGTGAGGCCCGCATCGCCCATCGGCCCGCCGACGACGAACCGGCCGGTCGGGTTGACGTGCATCACCGGGTCGACCGGGCGCAGCGCCCCAGGGATCACGGGCAGGATCACGTGCTCCACGATGTCGTCCCGGATCCGGTCCTCGGTCCCGGGATCCTGCTGGGACGAGACGACGACGGTCCGGACCCGGACGGGGACCCCGTGGTCGTACTCGACCGTGACCTGGGTCTTGCCGTCGGGGCGCAGGTACGGCAGGTCGCCCGACCTGCGGACCTCCGCGAGGCGCCTGGCCATCCGGTGGGCGAGCGCGATCGGCAGCGGCATCAGCTCGGGCGTCTCGCGGCACGCGAACCCGAACATCATCCCCTGGTCGCCGGCACCGAGCTCCGCCCGGTCGACGCCCTGCGCGATGTCGTGGCTCTGCTCCTTGACCGAGACGAGCGTGCCGCACGTCTGGTAGTCGAAGCCGTACTCGGCCTTGGTGTAGCCGATGTCGCGCACCGTGTCACGCACCACGGCCTGGAACTCGACGTAGCGCGATGTCGAGATCTCGCCGAACACGAGCACGAGGCCGGTCGTCGTCGCGGTCTCGCACGCGACGCGGGCGTCCGGGTCGACGGCGAGGATGCTGTCGAGGATGGCGTCCGAGATCTGGTCGCACATCTTGTCGGGATGGCCTTCGGTGACCGACTCCGACGTGAACAGGTACTGGGGCGCGTCGAGGATGCTCATGAGCCTCCGGACCGTGGCTGCTGTCGCACCGGCGAGCGTATCAGCCCAGCCCGGGCACCTCCATCGGCGGCAGGTCGTCGGCGGGCGTGAAGCCGAGGACGCGGCCGAGGAACGCGAGCTCCGCGCGGTACGTGGTGCGCCGGTTCTCGGCCCGCCGGAACCCATGGCCCTCCCCCTCGAACCGGTACGCGACGAACGGCAGGCCGCGCTCCGTGAACGCCTCCTCCATGACATCGAGCTGCGAGGGCGGCACCACCTTGTCGTCGAGGCCCTGGAACAGCAGGATCGGCGCGCGCATGCGGCCCAGGTGGTGGATCGGCGACCGGTCGCGGAACACCTCGCGGCCCGCCGCGGTCCAGGGCGCGACGAGGCCCTCGTCATAGCGCGACTCGAACTTGTGGCCGTCGCGATGGATCAGCTCGAGGTCGGCGATGCCGAAGTGGCTGATGCCGGCGGCGAAGACGTCCGGCTTGAACGCGAGCGCGGCGAGCGTGGTGTAGCCGCCGGCGCTGCCGCCCCGGATCACGAGCCGCGCGGGATCGACATCGCCCCGCTCGACGAGGAAGCGCGCCGCGGCGACGCAGTCGTCGACGTCCACGATCCCCCACCGCCCCTTGAGCGCGTCGCGGTACGGACGCCCGTAGCCGGTGGACCCGCGGTAGTCGACGTCGACGACCGCGATCCCGCGCGACGTGAAGAACGCCCGGTCGAGCGACAGGACGCCGGACGCCGCGCCGGTCGGCCCGCCGTGGGACAGCACGAGCAGCGGCGGCCGCTCGCCCTCGGGTCCCGCGAAGGCCGGGTTCGTCGGCGGGAAGTACAGCGCGCGCGCCGTCTCGCCGCCGGAGGTCGCGAACTCGATGGGCTCCGGGTCGGGCAGGTAGCCGCCGTCGATCGGCGCCGACAGGCTCCGCGCGAGCACGCCCGTCACGGCCCCGTCCGCGGACAGCCGGGCGAGCGTCCGCGACTCGCGCGGGCCGCCGACGATCGCGACGGCGCCGGCACCGGCGGCGGCGAGCCCGGACACGTCGGCGAACGCCGTCTCGAGCGTGCGGACGGTGCCGTCCGGCTCGATGCGGACGAGCCGCTCGCGTCCCTCCGCCCGCGCGCTCGCGAGGATCGAGCCGTCTTCGAGGAAGGCGTACGTCGGGGCGCCGAGCTCCCACGCCGGCTCGCCGAGCTCCGCATCCATCGGCGCGAGATTCCGCTTCTCGCCGTCGATGCCGTCCGGGCTGTCGAACGCGTACAGGTTCCACCAGCCGGTCTCGTCGGACACGACGTGCAGGACGCCGTCCGCGCTCCACGCCGGCTCCACGAGCGAGACGCCCGTGCCGCCCTCGACGGTGCGCGCCGGACCCAGCGTCCCGTCGCCCAGGATCGGCGCGACCCGCAGGCGCGTCTCGTCCCACGGCATCGACGGGAGGTCCCATTCGATCCACGCGAGGCGCGACCCATCGGGCGACGGCCGCGCACCGGCGACGAAGTCCGGTCCGCTGACGAGCACGCGGCCCTCCCCATCCGAGCCGTCGAGGGCGATCGCCACGAGCTCGTTGCGGACGAGGTCGATGCGCCGACGGTCCTCGGGATGCGTCTCGCGCACGGCGTACAGCCGGTCGCGGACCGGGTCGAGCCACAGGTCGCCGAAGCGCCGCGGGCCTTCCGGCGTGATGGCCTCGGGTGCCGCGACGCCGTCCGGGTCGAGCGACCACAGCCGGCCGTCGTCCATGGACGACGCGATGATCCGGCCGCGCCCGATCGCGTACGACCCGCCGCCGTACTCGTGGACGCGGTTGCGGACGTTGAACGGCGCCGGCGTAAGCTCGCGCGACGCCCCGTCGACGCCGTGCCGGAGCAGCGTCCGGCGCCCGCGCTCGGTCGACCGCGTCTCGAGCCAGCACACGGCGTCGCCGTCGACGCGCGGCTCGCCGAGCGCGACGCTCGTGCCGGCGACGAGCTCGACGTCGATCGGCGAGGCCCACGCGCCGAAGGGCGCGACGACACGCTGGTCGGAGCCCTGGTGCGTCCCCGTCATCGCGGGCTAGGTCCCGTGCTGCCAGGACGAGACGTACGCCTCCTGCTCGGGGGTCATCGCGTCGAGGTGCACGCCGAGCGCCGCGAGCTTGAGCCGCGCCACCTCCGCGTCGATCGCCTGCGGGACGACGTAGACCCGCGGCTCGAGCTCCGCATGGTGCTTCGCCACGTACTCGGCGGCGAGCGCCTGGTTGGCGAAGCTCATGTCCATGACCGCGGCCGGGTGCCCCTCGGCGGCTCCGAGGTTCACGAGCCGGCCCTCCGCGACGAGGTTGAGGCGCTTCCCACCGAGGTCGAACTCCTGGACGTTCGGCCGCACGTCGCGGACGTGGCCCTCGGCCATCTCGCGCAGCGCCGGGAGGTCGAGCTCGGCGTCGAAGTGGCCGGAGTTCGCCATCACCGCGCCGTCCTTCATCGCCGCGAAGTGCTCGCGCCGGAAGACGTTCACGTTGCCGGTCGCGGTCACGAACACGTCGCCCCACGGCGCGGCCTCCGCCACCGTCATCACCTGGTAGCCATCCATCAGCGCCTCGATGGCGCGTACCGGGTTGACCTCGACGACCGCGACGTGGGCGCCATGGCCGGCCATCCGGCTCGCGATCCCGCGACCCACCCAGCCGTAGCCGGCGATCACGACGTTGCGGCCGGCGAGCAGCAGGTTGGTCGCGCGGAGCAGCCCGTCGATCGTCGACTGCCCGGTGCCGTAGCGGTTGTCGAACAGGTGCTTGGTCTCCGCCTCGTTGACCGCGACGACCGGGAAGACGAGCGCGCCGTCGGCGGCCATCGCGCGCAGGCGGATGACGCCCGTGGTGGTCTCCTCGGTTCCCGCGAGCACCTCCGGCAGCTGATCGCGGCGCTCGGTGTGGAGCAGCGAGACCAGGTCGCAACCGTCGTCCATCGTGATCTGCGGGTGCGTGTCGGCGACCGTCCGGAGATGGTCGTAGTACGTCGCGTTGTCCTCGCCGCGGCGCGCGTACGTCGAGATGCCGTAGGCACGCACGAGCGCCGCCGCGGTCCAGTCCTGCGTCGAGAGCGGGTTGGACGCCGCGAGGTGGACGTCCGCACCGCCCGCGGCGAGCGTCCGGGCGAGGTTCGCGGTCTCGGTCGTGACGTGGAGGCACGCGCCGATGCGCAGGCCGGCCAGCGGCCGCTCGCGCTCGAACCGCTCGCGGATGAGCCGCAGCACGGGCATCTCGCGCTCGGCCCACTCGATCCGCCGGACACCCTCGGCCGCGAGGTCGAGGTCGGTGACGTCGTGGGGCACGAGGCTGGTGGTCTCGGTCATGTCGGGTCCTCTGGGGTGGGGTCGGCCATCGGCGGTCCCACGGGGCGGGCCATCGGCGGGTTGACGGGGTGGGCCTGGTCGTGGAGCTGGCCGTCGTGGCCCGGGCGCCGGCCGAACAGGCGCCGGATCGGCGCGGCGAGGTCCGGCCAGGCCGGGGTGGACCGGCGCACGAGGCGCTCCTCGAACCGGCAGTGCTCCTGGTAGCCGAGCCGCCGGTAGGCGGCGATCGCCGGCGGGTTGTCGACGCGCACGTTGAGGACGACCTCGTCGCAGGCGCGCAGGAGCTCGGCCGTCACGGCGCTGGTGACGGCCTTGGCATAGCCGCGACCGCGGTGATCCACCTGGGTCAGCACGTTGCCGACGACGGCGAGGCCGGCGTCACGGTTGACGACGTGGGTCCCGGCCGCGGCGACGAGCCGGCCGTTGACGCGGATGCCGTAGTACACGCCCTCCGCGACGGCCGTGGCGGGCAGCCAGGCCGCGAACCCGAGCTGGTACAGCCGGTTGAGCTCGCCGACCTCGACGGGCAGGAGCCGCTCGACGCGCGCCATCGCCGGCTGGAACGTCGACCGGTCGACCCACATCCGGATCATCTCGGGGCCGGGCTCCACGCGGTAGTGCTGCTCGACGGCCGGCAGGACGTCGCGCTTCGCGGCGACATAGGCGGCGCGCGGCCGGACGACGTCCTTGAGGATCGCGGCGATGCCGTCCGCGTCGCCCATCACGAACAGCGGCTGCGGCGTGA
Source organism: Chloroflexota bacterium (assembly GCA_025935925.1). GTDB lineage: Bacteria > Chloroflexota > Limnocylindria > Limnocylindrales > CSP1-4 > CAIXZV01. Next base: position 13,305 of record JAICUI010000039.1, on the reverse strand, counting down.
GGCCGCCGTACTCCATCGCGACGGCGACGGGCCGGTCGCCGATCGTGGCGATGCCCCACCGGGTGCGCGGAAACTCGCGCTCGCCGAGGTCGCAGATGGCGTACGCGGCGAACAGCCGGTCGCGCTCGAGGTACTCGCGCAGGAGCACCCGGTCCGCCGTGCTCCGGGCGACCATCGAGCCGCGGGAGCCGATCGCGACCGTGGCCATCAGCCGCCGGTCTCCGCGGGCGCCGGGGGCATGCTGCCGGCGACCTCGGACGGGTGGATCGCGCCGTGCTCCGTGACGATGGACGTCACGAGGGCCGCGGCGACGAGATCCTGGAGCCGGTTCCGGACCGCCGCGCCGTCCGGCGTGATCCTCGTTCCCGCGATCCGGACGACCGGGCCCGGCCGGCCCTCCTCGAGCGTCGCGTCCGCACCGGTTGCGAGGCCCGGATCGAACGCCGGGGTCGTCGCGCACACGAGGAACGGGACGCCGGCCTCGTGTGCCGCGAGCGCCAGCGGGTAGGCGCCCGCGAGGGCGACCACATCGCCGTTCCCGGCGACCCGGTCGGCGGCGATCAGGACCGCGTCCACCTCGCGCGCCGCGACGGCGCCCGGCGCCGCCGCGTCCGTCACCACGGCGAACGGCACGCCCGCCTGGGTCAGCTCCCAGGCCGCGATCCGCGCGCCCTCGAGCGTGGGTCGCCCTTCCGGAACGAGCGCGTGCACCTCGCGCCCGCCGTGGTGCGCCGTCTGCACGGCGGACAGCGCGGTCCCGAACTGGCCGCCGCCCATCGCCCCGGTGCTCCCGTGGACGAGGACGCGCAGCGGAGCCGTGGGATCGCCGGGCAGCTCCGCCAGCAGCTGCCCGACCAGCGCGCCATGCGCGTCGGTCGCCTCGCCGATGATCGCGGCGGCCTCCGCGTCCATCGCCGCGGCGATCGACTCGCCGGCCGCGTCGAGGCCGAGCCGGTCGAGGACCGCCAGCACCCGATCCACGGTCGCGGCGAGCTGCGCGGAGCCCGGCCGAGCGATCTTGAACCCGTTGCCGGCGCCGCGGAGGATCGCGCGCCGGGCGAAGGGTCGCGCATCGGTCGACCGGCCCGCCGCGATCGCCAGCGTCACGGCCGCGACCTGCGCCTGGACCGGCGCGCCGACCAGCGCGCCGTCGTTGATGGCCGACACGCCGTCCGCCGCGCCGCGGAGCTCGAGGTCCACGAGCACGTCGGGCAGCCGGCGCTGGTCGACGATCCGGCACACGTCGCCGTCCCAGCGGAACGGCGCGCGCCAGCCGGCGCTCGCCGCCGCCACCGGCACGAGCGTGTCGGGCGAGAGCTCCGAGCTCGGCACGATCGGGCTGCCGGGCACGAGGTCGGTGCCGAGCAGCTCACGCGCCGCGTCGGCCGACTGCTGCTGGAGGAGCTGCGCCGCGCCCAGCACCGAGCCGACCGAGGTCGCGACGTCGCCGGCGAACTGCCGGAAGAAGCGTCGCCGGTCGGGATCGGGTGGCTTCACGGGGTCGGTCAACACGGGGTCCGTTTCGGGTGGGCGTCCCGGTCAGTACTGGATGACGCTCGTCACCCTGCGGCCCTCGAGGCGGTCGCGGCCCTTGAGGAAGTCGAGCTCGACGAGGAAGGCGAGGCCCACGACCTCGCCCTTGAGCCGCTCCACGAGCTCGATCGTCCCGCGGACGGTGCCGCCGGTCGCGAGCAGGTCGTCGACGATCAGGACGCGCTGGCCGGGCTGGATGGCGTCCCGGTGGATCTCGAGCGTGTTCGAGCCGTACTCGAGCGCGTACTCGACCGTGAGCGTCTCCGCCGGCAGCTTGCCGAGCTTGCGCACCGGGACGAGCCCGGTGTTGAGCTGGTAGGCCATCGGCGCCGAGAAGATGAAGCCGCGCGACTCCATCCCGACCACGATGTCGACGCGGTCGTCGCGGTACGGCTCGAGCATCAGGTCGATGGCCTCGCGGTACGCGGCCGGATCCTTGAGCAGCGTGGTGATGTCGTAGAACAGGATGCCGGGCTTCGGGAAGTCGGGGATCTCGCGGATCTTCGCGCGAAGCGTCTCGGCGGACATCTGGCTACGGAGACCTCGTACGGATCCGGCGCTGGGCGGCGCCGACCACGCGCTGCGTCGTGCTGTGCAGGGCCGCTAGTCTACCGCAGCCGCCTGCGCGCCCCGAACGGAGATCGTGGCCCCGACGGCGCCCAGCCGGCGGCTCGCGAGCAGGCCGCCGAGCGCCGCGACGAGCGACACCCCGAACACCGCCGCGAGGGCCGGGCCGAGGGATTCCGTCCCGGCGCGCTCGCCCGTGGCGAGGATCGCACCCGCCACGCCGGTGCCGAGGGCGGTGCCGAGGATGTCTGACAGCTGGAGGGACGACGAGGCGCTGCCCTGCTCCGAGCCCTCGACGCCTCGCAGCACCACGAGCGTCACGGCGGAGTACATGAAGCCCATGCCGAGCCCGGGCAGCGCCCACGTCAGCAGCGTGATCTCGGCCGGCACGCCGGCCGTGACGGCCGGGATCGTCAGCAGGGCGCCGACGGCGATGAACGCGAACCCGAGGGCGACGAACCGCCGCGGGCCGTAGTGGTCGATGCGCCGGGCCTGGAGCCAGGACGACGCGGTCCAAGAGAGCGTCGTCACCGTGAACACGACGCCCGTCAGCGTCGCCGGCGTGCCACGCCAGGTCTGCAGCAGCACCGGGATGTACGCGTCGGCCGCGAAGAACGCGAACGTCATCACGCCGCGCAGCAGGACCGCGGCCGGGACGCCGATCGCGAGGCGGAGCGTCCCGCGCGGCGTGAGCCACCAGTAGGACGGCACGAGGAGGAGCGCGCCGACGACGACGCCAACGGCGAGCAGGGCGGGCTCCGACGATCCGAGCGCCGCGACCAGGATCCCGGCGCCCAGCGCGGCGCCGATCGCGGCGGCGATCCGGATGACGCTGCGCCGTCGCTCGGGCGTCGCCGCGGCCGGCGGCGCCACGTCGTGGATCGACCGGAGGGCCGAGATCGCCAGCCCGCCCGCGAGCAGCAGGAGCGGCAGCAGGCCCAGGAACACCCACCGCCAGCCCGCCACCTCGCCGACCACCGCGGCGATCGACGGGCCGATGATCCCCGGCACGACCCACGCGGTCGAGAGCATCGCGAACATGCGTGGCTGGAGGCGGTCGGGCAGGACGCGGCCGATGGCGACGTACGCCGTCGGTGCGATCGCCCCGCCGCCGAGGCCCTGGATGAAGCGGGCCGCGATCAGGACGTGCATCGACGGCGCCAGGCCGCCGACGAGCAGACCGGCGGCGAACAGCATGAGGCCCGCGGCGAACGGCCGGACGAGCGGCATCCGGTCCAGCGCGCCGCCCGCGAGGACCGTGCCGACGAGGCTGCCGAGGAAGTACGCCGAGTAGACCCACCCGTAGAGCTCGAGATGGCCGAGCTCGGCGGCCACGATCGGCATCACCGTGCCGATCGCCAGCGACTCGAGGGCGGCGAGGGTGATGGTCGCGACCAGGCCGACCGTCAGCCCGCGCAGGCCCGGCGCGAACAGCTCGGCGGTCCGCGCCTGGGCGGTAGGGGCGCTCGCCGACGCAGACACGGCACAGGATTGTGCCCGACGTCCCACGTCCGGGCGAACCCCGGCCCGGCTCCGCGCGGCGGCGGCGCGCGCGAAGCCGACGCCGCGTCAGGTGCCGGCGAGCCGTTCCACGACGGGCGCGAGGGTATCGAGGTCCCCGGTCATGATCGAGCTGATCCCGAGCCGCTCGCGCAGCTCCTGGAGCTTGGCGACGAGCCCGTCGATCGAGCCGATGAACACGTTGGGCGACGCCAGGTAGTCGTCCACCGGGACGTCGACCCCGGTCCGTGCCCGGATGCCGTCGAGCAGGTCCGCCGCGGCCTTCCGCGGGTGATCCGTGACCTGCGGCGCGGTGCCGGTCGGGTAGACGTTCAGCTCGATCGCGTCGAACCGGTCGCCGGCCGCCTCGCGGAGCCAGCCGATCTTCTCCTCGGTCGCGGCGATCGTGATGGAGCGCGGGTCGGAGCGGACCGTCTCGCCCGCCGCTGCCGTCAGTGTCCGCGGCGCAAGGCTGATGGTGTCGGCCTCGCGTCCGGCGAGCGTCAGCAGGCGCCGGCCGCCGCCGCCGATGAACAGCGGCGGGTGCGGCCGCTGGACCGGCTTGGGCTGGCCGTCGTGCTCGGTCATCGTGTAGTGCTCTCCCGAGAACGAGAACCGGCCCTCGCCGAAGCTGCCCTTCACGACGGCGATCGCCTCGGCGAGCCGGCCGACCCGGGTCCCGATGGCGTCGAACGGGATGCCGATCGCGTCGTATTCGGGGCGGTTCCAGCCCGCGCCCATGGCGACCTCCACGCGACCGCCCGACAGCACGTCCAGCGACGCGAGGTCCTGGGCGAGGATCGCCGGGTGACGCAGGTCGTTGTTGGCGACGAACGGCATGAGGTGGATGCGCTCGGTCGCCGCGGCGGCCCACGTCAGCAGCGGCACGAACCCGAACGGCAGCACGAGGTGGTCCGCGTACACCAGCGTCGAGTAGCCCATCGCCTCGGCGCGGCGCGCGGCGTCGGCGAGGGACGGCCCGTCGGCGGCGTCCCCGGGGTCGGCGAGGAACCGGAACGGCCTCACGCCGCGATCCGCCGCAGGAGCTCGCCCACGACCGCGATCTGCTCCGGCGCCCGATACACGTTGTTGTTGAACGTGAACCCCGTGAAGCCGGCCTCGAGGTAGGGCTGCAGGCCCTCCGCGGCGTGGTCCGGCGTGCCGTGGACGACGCCGTTCCGGCGATCCGGCGGGAGCGCCTCCCACAGCGCCCGCGCGTCGGCCTCGGTCGCGCCCACGAGGACCGGCGCGGCCATGGTCCGCTCGATCTCGGCGGGGTCGCGGTCGATGGCCTCGCAGTACTGTTCGAGGAGCTTCGTCTTGCGCGCGAGGGCCTCGTGGGGCATGGGGAACCAGTGCGTGAGATCGGCGTGCCGCGCCGCGATCCGGAGCGTCCGCTGTTCGCCGCCCCCGCCCACGAGGATCCGCGGGCCGCCGGGCTGTACCGGCGGCGGGACATTGATCACGTCCTCGACGCGGTAGTGGCGGCCGTGGAACGTGCTGCGCTGGTGGGCGAACATGCCGCGGATGATCGACAGCGCCTCGTCGAGGCGGTCCATCCGCTCCCGGATCGGCGGGAAGTCGAAGCCGAAGGCGACGTGCTCGCCCTCGAACCAGGCCGCGCCGAGGCCGAAGAGCGCGCGACCGCCGGAGATGACGTCGAGCGTCGTCGCGGTCTTGGCGAGCAGCGCGGGGTTGCGGTACGTGACGCCGGTCACGAGCGTCCCGAGCCGGACGCGCGTCGTCTCGCGGGCGAGCGCCGCCAGGACCGGCCACGCCTCGAGCATCGGCTCGTCCTGGCGGCCGATGCCGGGGATCTGGTTGAGGTGATCCATCACGCTCACGAGGCTGAACCCCGCGGCCTCCGCCGCATGCGCCTGGGCGACGACCCTGTCGAAGATGCCCTCGCTCCCCGTGTCGCGGTAGGAGAACGAGGGGATGTGGAAGCCGAACCACGGTGTCGTCATCGAGCAAGCATGCCCCCGGGGCGTCAGCCGCGCGAGGGCGCCTCGATCCTCGCGACGACCCGGAAGCGCTCCGCGACGACCACCGTGTCGTCGTCGATGTCGAGGGCCGGATCGTCGATCCGCGTGCGGAGGTCGTCGAGGTACCCGCGCCAGAAGCGCTCGTGCGCGGCCCGCCAGTCGGCGACGCCCGCGTAGCCCTCGCCCTCGTCGATCGCGAACCGGTCGTCGACGTCCGCCAGCCGCAGGACCCGTGCCTCCGTCGTCTCGAGGACCGCGACCGCACGCCCGTCGGAGTCGAGCAGCAGGTTGCGGTCGCCGGGGCGCGGCACCGGCTCGCCGTCCGCGACGAGCTCGGCGAGGAGCGACGTCGTCGCGGTCTTGACGCCGGCGAGCGCCGAGGCCGTCAGCGCGTCGCGGAGCGGGCCGGGATCGGCGAACCCGAACGCGCCCACGGTCGGGTCCGCCTCGAGATGCACGTCCGAGGCGCCCCACGAGGCGGGATCGGCGTCCGTCACGGACTGCGTGAACGTCCAGCGGTGACCGTCGGGGTCGAGCGCGACGTACTGCCGCTCGCCGTACGGGTGCGTCTCGGGCTCGCGGGCGATCTCCGCGCCGGCGGCGACCGCGGCCGCGTGGTGCGCGTCGACGTCGTCGATGTGGACCATGACGCCATGGTCGGGGCCGACCGCGGTGCCTGCGGGCAGCTCGGTCAGGATCACGGAGCCGCCGCCCGCGGCGAGCTGCGCGCGGTGGTCGCCGATGCGCAGGCGGACGCGAAACCCGAACGCGGCGCACAGCCAGTCGGTCGCGGCGACGACGTCGCGCACGGCCAGGGTCGGGATGACGGCGGCCGGCGGGATCGAGCGATTCGACGTCACGGCGCGTCGTCGTGCTGGTCGATGAGCAGCTCCAGCTCGAGCTCGTCGTGGATCGGGATGCCGTGCGCGCCGAGCTCCGGGATCCCGGGCTTCAGCCGCGTCCGGCTGGCGTCGACGGCACCCCGGTGGAGCGCGGCGAGCCGGAAGCCCCGCCGCTGGTAGAACCGCAGGGCGTCCACGTTGTCGTTCGTCGTCACCAGCCAGATCCGGCGCCAGCCGCTCGCCGCGGCGAGCGACCGCAGGGCGTCCACCAAGGCCGTCCCGGCGCCGTTGCCCGGGTCAGCCGCGTGCACCGTCAGCGCCTCGCACGCGCGGTCGCCGGCGACATACGTGACCACGCCCGCGATGCGGCCCGCATCGAGCGCGATCAGCGCGGGCTGGGTCCGCGCGTCCACGAGCTCGCCGCGGCGCGCGACGAGATCGGCGTTGTGCGCGTGCAGGAACGCGTCGATCGCCGGCCGCTCCCGCGGCGTCGCGGCTCGCACGAGGAGGCCATCGGGCATCGTCATTCGTCGCATGGTGCCAGCCCGGGAACGCGTGCGACACTCGGCCGATGCAGACCCGAGCGCCGATCATCGACGCCGCCGTCCCTGCGCACGTCCCCGTCGCGGATCGGATGCCGGACCGCGACTTCACGCCGTTGCTCGCGTCGGTCGAGGCCGCGCCGCGGGACGCCGGCCGGCTCGAGGCGCTCGTCGTCCGGCCGACCCGGGAGACGCGCCAGGTGGTGGACGAGGCCCAGATCGACGTGGACCTCGGCGTGGTCGGCGACTGCTGGCTCCAGCGCGGCAGCTCGTCCACGCCGGACGGCTCGGCCCGCCTGGATTCGCAGGTGACCCTCATCAACACCCGCGTCCTCGCGGCGATCGAGCCGGACCGCTCGCGCTGGCCGCTCGCCGGGGACCAGCTCTACGTCGACCTCGATCTGTCGATCGAGAACCTGCCGGCGGGCAGCCGCCTGCGCATCGGCGACGCAGTGCTCGAGGTCACGCCCGAGCCGCATGTCGGGTGCGCGAAGTTCAGCGCCCGGTTCGGGTCCGACGCGCTCAAGTGGACCAACACGCGGCGCGGCCGCGAGCTCCGGATGCGCGGCGTGAACACCCAGGTCGTGCGCAGCGGCTCGATCCGCGTCGGTGACGAGGTCGTCGTCGAACGCGACTGACCGGTTCCGGCACGCGCCGGACGAGAGACGGCGGGCGGCTACCAGGAGTCGCCGGGTCGCCAGTCGCAGCTCAGCCGCTCGCGGAGCGACAGCGGGGGCGAGGCCGGGACGCGCAACACCATGACGCCGTCGTCGTCGTCCGCGGTCCGCACGTCGCCGTCGGCGGTCCGCTCGAACGTGGGCCCGTGCCACCGCTCCCAGCCGAGCCGCTCGTAGAACGGCTGCTCGCCCGTCCCGAGCGCACCGAGCGCGTAGGTGTCCGCGACGTGCTGCGCGGACTCCGTCATCAGCCGCGAGCCGATGCCCCGCCGCTGCCAGTCGGGGTGGACGGCGACCGCCTCGACGTACCCGGTGACGATCGGCGCGCCGTCGGCCTCGAGGATGCGCGGGACGACGGATACATGGCCGACGACCGTGCCGTCCGCAACCGCGAGCCAGTGGACGCCGCCCATCGCGTGGTCGACGTCCTCGGGCGTGAGGTCGTCGAACGCCGCGTGCAGCAGCCGCGTGATCGCCGTCAGGTCGTCGACCGACAGCTCGGACGTGGTCGCGCGGCGGACCGTGGTCGTCGCGGGAGCGATCAGCCCGCCTCCCGTGCGAGCTCGCCGAGCCTCGCCCGGACGATCCGATCGACGAGCTCGAGCGGCAGCGGCTCGGACGCCGGGAACTGGAACGTGCCCCGGCCCCTCGCATAGGGCTGCGCGTCGGGCACCTCGTCGAGCACGACCTGGCTCGCCGGGAACAGGCTGTCCCAGCGCTTGAACGCGGCGAACGAGACGAGGAACCGGCCGCCGAGCTTGAACCCGGGCATGTCGTACGTGATGAGCTCCTCGGCGCGTGGCGCCGCCGCGCGCACGATGCGCCGCAGCTCCTCGATCCGCGCGCGCCGATCCTCCTCGAGACCCTCGAGGTATGCCGCGACGCTGGCCGGCTTGGTCACGAGGCGGCCACGCCGCCCGTCGGCGCGGTCTCGGCGAGCCGGCCCTGCGCGAGCGCCATGTCCCAGGCGTCGATCTCGGGCGGCGTGACGCCGAGGCTCGTGAGTGCCGTGCAGACCTGGCTCCGGTGGTCCGTGCCATGGTGGACGACCTGCGCGAGCCGGATGCCGAGCGGCGCGGTGCTCGTCGAGCCGTCCTCCCGCGTGCGCCGCACGAGCACGTCGGGATCCGAGGCCGTCGCGACCACGTCCCCCCACAGCGGCCCGTTGGCGACCATGACCGCCCGGAGGTCCGCGAGCGACATGGTCTCCTCGGCGATCTGGGCGGCGCGCCCGTCGCTCAGCAGCTCGAGGTACGAGGCGTCCGCGGCCACGAGGTGGCGGAGCGTGTCGAGGATCGACCCGTACGTGCCCGGGACGGTCGTCTCGAGCTGCGGGGCCGGGAGCGCGAGGCAGGCGTCGAGCACCTGCAGCGTCGCCCAGACGTGGTGATCGAAGGCGTCGGCGAGGATCGGTCGGGCCATGCGAGCGACCGTACCACCGGCCGGCCCACGATTCGGTCAGGAATCTGGCCGGCCGGCGGCCTCGGGCGCGGTCCGGTTGGTGTGGGGGGCGGGTCCGGCTCAGCCGGGCCGCACGACCAGCGCCTCCTCGTCGGCCTCGGGCGACGCCTCGCCGTCGTCCGGCTGCCCGGGTCCCACGGCCTTCATCGGGCGCGGCACGGACGACGATGCGGACCGCTTGCCCGTGGCCGGGGGCGGCTGATCCGCCGACCGCTCGTCCTTGCGCGCCTTCGCGGCCTGGTCGCGCTCGGCCGACCGCTGGTCGCGCTCGCGCGCGCGGGCCTGGCGGCCTGCCTCGGCGTCCGTCTTCTTCTGCTCCGACGATGCGGCCCGTTCGGACTGGGCCTGCTCGACCTTGTCGCGCATCTCCTCGACGACCGGCGCGCCCTCGCCGCCCTCGGCCTGCTCCAGCGACGCCGCGCCGGGGCGCTGCGCCCGCAGCTCCGACTTGTCGAACTGGACCTGGGCCGTGTAGACCGACGCGAGGAGGCTGTCGAGCGCGCCTGCCTCGTGCGCCTGCTGGATCGCGCGATGCGTGACGATGTCGCCGACGTCGAGGACGACGTGGTCCTGGAGGTCGAGGATGACCTTCGTGACCGGCCGGCCGACGGCGTCCTCGATCTGCGCGAGGCGCCGCTTCGTCTGCTCCTCGTCGACCCGCCGGCCCGTGGCGTCCGTCATCTCGCCGAGCTTGCGGGTGAAGGCCTCCCACAGCCCGACCGCGTGGTCGCCGGCGGTCCCGGCGGCATCGGCGACGCCGGCCGATCCGGCCTGCAGCTGGTCGGCACCGACGGCGACGAACAGGTCGCGCGTCTTGCCGGCGTCGCGCGCCCGCGCGACGTCGTCCTGGGTGACGATCTTGCCGCCGGGGACGATCACGGAACCCTGGTCGTCCTCGACGTCGTGCCCCGTGCGGCGGCCCACGAGACGATCCTCGGGACGGACCTCGGAGGCACGCCCCGACGCGGTGTCGGCGGCGCCGCCCGCCGCGCTGCGCGCCTGGTCGCCGAGCTCGGAGACCTTCCCGCCCGCCTGCGATCCCGCGTCCCGGGCCCGGTCGCCGGCATCCGCCAGCGCACCGGCGACCCCGCCGCGCTGGGCGTCCATGGTCTCGGCGGTCTCGGGACGGACGAACAGGACCTCGGGACCGGTCCGCACGACCTCGTCCACCGGCAGGTTGCGCATGCCGTTGGCGAGGTCCTTGACGCGGCCGCCCGTGAGCTCGAGCGCCGTCACGCGCCCGCTGGTCTCGTCGAAGTAGACGTCGTTGACCGTGCCCTCGGCCTCGCCCGTCTCGGTGAACACCTTGATCCCGACCAGCGACGCCTTCCGCGCCAGGATCTCCTTGATCTCGGGAACCTGCTCGGCGGCGACGACGCTCTCGCGGCTGGCCACGACGACGGCGTCCGGCCCGAAGCTCTCGATCTCGTCGAGCGGGACGACCTGCGAGCTGCTGAGCAGCCCGCCCTCCTGCACGAGGAGCCCGACGACGAGGTCGTTGCCGGCGCCGAGGATGACATCCTTGACCGATCCCACCTTCACGCCATCGGCGAGGCTCAGGAGCGGCCGGTCGATGAGGCGCTTGCCCTTGCGCATGGCGGCCTCCTACAGCGGCTGGACGAAGTAGAGATAGGCCGCGATCGCGATGATCACGATCACCACCGCGACGAGGAGCCAGAGCACCCAGCTCCGGTCCGACGCACCCTGCAAACGCATCCCGATCCTCCCAAGCGAACGCTGCCGAGCGCCCGGCTGGGAGACGCCCCGCGACAGCCTCGCCGAGCGGGAAACCCGGTGGCCTGCGACGGTTCGCCGATGCGCTAACAGCCGCGTGTCAGGACGTGCCGCCGATGCGCTCGCAGCGCGGCTGCGTCAGCCGGTCGGCGGCGGCGCCTTGGGCTGGACGATGCCGAGCGCGTTGCCGCTCGGGTCGACGATCCACGCGGCCCACGAGTGGCCCATGTCGGCGACCCCGTCCGTCGTCACCGGGTCGGGAGCCGTGTAGTCCTCGATGCGGACACCCCGGGCGCGGAGCTCCTCGATCGCGGCGTGGACGTCGGGGACCCGCCACGCCATCTGGGTCTGGGTGTCGGCCGTTCCGGTCGTGCTCTTCGTCACGACGAGCTGGGTGCCGCCGCCGCACCGGAAGACGATCCGGTCGTCCTCGTCCTCGCGGGCGATCTCGAGGCCCAGGAGGTCGTGGTAGAACGTCCGGCTCGCGTCGAGGTCCTTCGACAGCAGGATCGGGAACACCGGGTGGTCGCCGAGCATGACGCTCCTCTCGTGGCGCGCCCGGGATCGAGCGGTCGCGCGCCGCTCCGGAGAGCATGCGCGCGACCGCGAGAACGCGGGGTGCGTGCCGCGCTACGGCGTCGGGATCGCGGTGATCATCCCGAGCTCGGCATGGGCCTTGCCGGTCGTCGGGTCGGGGACGAAGCAGATGAACGCGTACTTCGCACCGGCCTCGAGGTCGACCGTGAACGTGGCGCTCGACCCGGCCGCGATCGCGCCGCTGCCGCCGACGTCCTCGAACGGGGGCGGGCCCGGCGGCGGCGAGCTGGGCCCGGACGAGGCGGTGAAGATCGCCTTGATCTGGTCGACGCTCAGGTCGCCCGTGAGCTTGATGATCCCGGCCTCGTGGGGCTGCGGGCCGTCATTGCGGAACGTGAACGTGTGCTCGCCGCCCGACACGGGCGCCGGCACGTCGAACGTGAAGTCACGCGCCGTGACCTGGGCATCGCCGGCCGGGAGCTGCCCGCCGGACGCCGTCCCGGTGACGGTGAGCGGCGCGATCATGCCCTTCGCGACGTGCGGAATGCCGTCCGCCCCCGAGATGAAGCACACGAACGCATAGTTGCCGGGCGCGAGGTCCTGCGTCGTCTCACCGGTCTTGCCCGGCTGGACGAGGTTGGGGCCGCCGGCGACCGTCACCAGCGACAGGGCCTTCGTGGGATCGCCCGTCGCGAGGGCTGCCGTGAGGTCGGTGAACGCCTTGCCGTCGTTGATCCGGACGAGCTGGGCCTGGTGCTCCTCCTTGCCCGCGTTCTGGAGGGAGATCGTCGTCACGCCCGCCTGCACCGTGGCCGGGCCGGAGAACGAGTAGTCCTGCGCCTGGAGCGCGAGCGTGGCACCGCTCCCGGCCGCCGTGCTGGCGGACGGTCCGGCACCCTGTGATTCGCCCGCCGGCGACGCGCCGGTGCCGGCCGACGCCTCGGCGGTCGGACTCGCCTCGGCGCTGGGGGACGCGGACGATGGTGACGAGGACGAGGGCGACGTGGCGGCCGGCGAGCCGCTGCACGCCGCAACGAGCAGCAACGCGCCCGCGGCCGCGGCGACGCGGACGACGATCGGGGTGGACGGACGTGACATCGGGACCTCGAGCTGGATCGGAGCCTGACGAAGTGGAGGCGGCGGTCAGCGGGGTGCGTCGATGTCGGTTCCTCCACGGCCGGACGGCACGAGTCGAGGTCCCGCGCAGACGTCCCGCGACAGGGTACGGGGCAGAAACGCACCACGGCGCTACAGCGACGTGTCAGCGATGCGGCCCGGCGTGAGCGTTGCCTGCTGCGATCACCGCGCCGACGGATCGGAGCCGGCGCCCGGCCGCTGCTACCGTGGGCGGCCATGACGGTGCCGCCCGCAGACGCCCCGCCCGACGTCCCGCGTCGGCGCCGCACGGACCTGCCGTCGGGCACGGTGACCTTCGTGTTCACCGACATCGCGGGGTCGACTCGCCTTCTCCAGGACCTCGGCGATGTCGCGTACGCCGACCTGCTCGCGCGCCATCGAGCCGCGATCCGGTCCATCACGGCGGCTCGCGGCGGCGCCGAGGTCGACACGCAGGGCGACGCGTTCTTCCTCGTGTTCCCGACGGCGGATGCCGCCATCGCGGCGGCGGATGGCATCTCGCGCATCGACGTCGGCGGCGCGCCGGTCGCGGTGCGGATCGGCGCCCACTCCGGGACCGCGCTGCTCACGGACGAGGGCTACGTGGGCGACGAGGTGCACCTCGCGGCGCGCATCGCGGCGGCGGCGCACGGCGGCCAGGTCGTCCTCTCGGCCGCGAGCCGGGCGCTCCTGCCGGCGGGCCTCCCGACCACCGACCTCGGCGAGCACCGGCTCAAGGACTTCGCCCGGGCGGTCGCCATCCATCAGCTCGGCACGGCGACCTTCCCGCCGCTCCGCTCGCTGTCCGGCT
>JAICUI010000043.1 GCA_025935925.1 Chloroflexota bacterium | reverse complement strand
CGGGCGGCGGCGTCGCGGCCGCCGATGCCCCGCGGCAGGACCGCCGCGAGCAGGCGGCGGAGCGCGCCGTCGATGTCGCCCACGAGCTGGATCTCGGGCTGGTACGCCGCGTCGATCTCGGCCGGCGTCGTGTCGATGTGCAGGATCCGCTTCCGGCCGTCGGGATTCCACGACGACGGCGCGTACTCCACGAGGTCGTAGCCCACGCACAGGATCAGGTCCGCGCGGTCGAAGCCCGACAGGACGTGGTCGCGAGCCTGGAGCCCGACGGCCATCAGCGAGAGGTGCGACCGGTCGTCGACGGCGCCCTTGCCCATGAACGTCGTCGCGACGGGGACGTGGAGCCCGCGGGCGAGCGCGCGCAGGTCGCCGGCGGCGCCGCGTCGCACGACGCCGTTGCCGGCGAGGATCAGCGGCCGTTCCGCGGCCGCGAGCAGGTCCGCGGCCCGGGCGATCGCCTCGTCGGTGGGCTCGGGAAAGTACGTCCGGCCGGCGATGATCGGCTGCGGCCCGCCGTCGGCCACGGCCGGGAGCTCGGTCGCCGCCACGTTCTCGGGCAGCTCGATGTGGGTCGGCCCGGGCTTCTCGAGCGTCGCGACCCGGAACGCCTTGCGCACGATCTCCGGGATGGCGTTGACGCGTTCGACCCGCGTCGTCCACTTCGTGAGCGGCTCCATCATCCGCACGATGTCGACGACCTGGTGCGCCTCCTTGTGGAGCTTCTCCGACGACGCCTGACCGGTGATCGCGACCATCGGGGCGCGGTCGAGGAAGGCGTCGGCCACGCCCGTCACGAGGTTCGTCGCGCCCGGCCCGAGCGTGCCCATCGCCACAGCGACGCGGCCCGTGAGGCGGCCGTGGACGTCCGCCATGAACGCGGCGCCCTGCTCGTGGCGGGTCGTGACGTGCCGGATCTGCGGGCGCCGCGACAGCGCGTCGAGGACGTCCATCGTCTCCTCGCCCGGCACCGAGAAGACGTACTCGCACCCCTCGGCGACGAGACAGTCGACGATCAGGTCGGCGGCGCGGCGGGGCGGGTGGTCGGGCATCGGCCCCGCGATCCTACCGCGCATCCCTCGTTCTCAGGGTCGTCTCAGCGAGCCGGCGGAGCATCCGGGTCACGCGGTCGCCTGCGCGCGCCGTGCGCCCCCACGCAGCCCCAGAGGAGCGGGATGAAGACGAAGCTCGTCGCCGTCCTGGTGCTCGCCGCCATCGGCGTCGGCGCCATCTACGTGTCGCTCGGCGGCCTGCCGGCCCAGGCCGCGACGCCCACCCAGTACCTGACCGCGACCGCGACGACCGGCGACGTGACCGACGACGTGGCGGCGACGGGCACGATCGCCGCCTCGGAGCGCTACGGGCTCGTCTTCGGCGCCGACCCCTACCTCGTCACGAGCAGCTCCTCGGCGCCCCAGTCGACCGCGACCTACCCCGTCACGAAGGTCGACGTCGCGGTCGGGGACACGGTCAAGAAGGGCCAGGTCCTCGCGACCGCCGACACGGCCGACCTGAAGGCGCAGCTCGCCGCGGCGAAGAACACGCTCGAGTCGGCGAAGGTCAGCCTGCGCGCCGCGAACAAGACCCGATCGACCGCGAACGACAGCGGCAACACGGACCAGATCCGCCAGGCGAAGATCGGGCAGCTCAACGCGAAGAACCAGGTCGCGACCGCACAGCAGGCCGTCGACGACCTCGAAGCGCAGATCGCACACGCGACGCTCAAGGCGCCGGTCGCCGGGCTCGTGACGGAGCTCGACATCCGCGCCGGGTACGACGCGCCGTCGGGCAACGCCATCGTGGTCGACGCGAGCGGGTTCGAGATCACGACCGACGTCGTGGAGAGCGACCTCGGCGACCTCGCGGTCGGCCAGCCGGCGGCGATCACGATCTCCGCGATCGGCGCCGACGTCACCGGCAAGGTCTCGTCGATCTCGCCGGTCGCGAGCAGCAGCTCGAGCAGCAGCGGCAGCTCCGTCGTCTCGTACCCGGTCACCGTCACGCTGGACAGCGTCCCGCCGAAGGCCCGCTCCGGCATGACGGCCGACGTGACGATCACCATCGCGAGCGCGACCAACGTCCTCACGGTCCCGGCGGAGGCGCTCCGCGGAAGCACCGGCGACTACCGCGTGCTGACGCTCGACGCGAGCGGCCAGCCGGTGTCGACCCCGGTGACCGTCGGCCTCGTGACCAGCACGACGGCCGAGATCAAGAGCGGCATCGACGCCGGCACCGCCGTCGTGACCGGCACGTCCGCCGCCCGGAACGGCACCAGCGCGCCGACCGGCGGGTTCGGGACGTTCCCGGGCGGTGGCGGCGGCGTGTTCCGGGGGAACGGCGGCAACGGCGGCGGCAAGCCGCAGCCATGAGCGCGCCGATCATCTCGCTGGCCCACGTGAGCCGGATCTACGAGATGGGCCACGTGACGGTCCCGGCGCTCGACGACGTCAGCCTCGACGTGCACGAGGGCGAGTTCGTCGCGATCGTCGGCCCGTCGGGGTCGGGCAAGAGCACGATGATGAACATCCTGGGCTGCCTCGACCGGCCCACCGCCGGGTCGTACTCCCTCGCCGGGACCGCGGTGGAGTCGCTGGGCGACGATGCGCTGGCGAGGGTCCGGAGCCGGACGATCGGCTTCGTCTTCCAGTCGTACAACCTGCTGCCGCGAACGACGGCGCTCGACAACGTCGCCACCCCGCTGCTGTACCAGGGGATCCGGGGCGCCGAGCGCCGGCGCCGGGCGACCGCGGCGCTCGGGCGGCTCGGGCTCGCCGACCGCCTCGATCACGAGCCGACGGAGCTGTCCGGCGGGCAGCAGCAGCGTGTCGCCGTCGCGCGCGCGATCGTCACCGAGCCCGCACTGATCCTCGCCGACGAACCCACCGGCAACCTCGACAGCCACGCGGGCGCCGAGGTCATGGCGCTGTTCCGCGAGCTCAACGCCGCGGGGCGCACGATCGTCCTGATCACGCACGACGCGGAGGTCGCCGCGGCGGCGGGCCGCCAGATCCACCTCCGAGACGGGAGGGTGGCCGCATGAGCATCATCGAGCTGCTGCGGCTCGCGCTCTCGCGGCTGCGCACCAGCCGGCTCCGCGCCGCGCTGACGATGCTGGGCGTGATCATCGGCGTGGCGTCCGTGGTCGCGCTCGTCGGGGTGGGGCAGGGGACGACCGCGAACATCACGAGCCGGCTCAACGCCCTCGGCACGAACCTCCTGACGATCAGCCCGACCGGCAAAGGGGCGAGCGACGGGACCCTGACGCTCGACGATTCCGAGGCGATCGCGAAGGTCGACGGCGTCGCCGCGGTCGCGCCCGAGGTCTCGACCTCCCAGACCGTCACCCGCGGGACCACCTCGACCGACACCACCGTCGTCGGCACGACCGCCGCCTATGCCTCCGTTCGCGCGTTCGACGTCTGGCAGGGCACGTTCCTGACCACCCCGGCCGTCGACCTCGGCCTCCGCGTGGCCGTGCTCGGCGCGACGACCGCGGACAACCTCGGCATCACGGCGCAGGACCTCGGCGCCGAGATCCGCGTCGGCGGCATCCCGTACCAGGTCATCGGCATCCTCCAGCCGAAGGGCGGCTCGGGGTTCCAGGATCCCGACGACCAGGTCGTCGTGCCCGTCGGGAGCGTGCAGAAGTACTTCGTCGGCGGCGACTCGGTCCGGACCATCGGCGTCAGCACGACCGACGGCGCGTCGCAGGACACCGTCACGGCCGACATCACGGCGCTGCTCCGGAACCGCCACGAGCTCGCGCCGAGCGACGACGACGACTTCAACGTGTTCAACCAGACGCAGCTGCTCGCCGCGGCGACGTCGATCGCCGGGACCCTCGCGCTGCTGCTCGGCGGTATCGCGTCGATCTCGCTCGTCGTCGGCGGGATCGGGATCATGAACATCATGCTGGTCTCGGTCCGCGAGCGGACGCGCGAGATCGGCATTCGCAAGGCCGTCGGCGCCCGCGGCCGCGACATCCTCGCGCAGTTCCTCGTCGAGGCGCTGACGCTGTCGCTGCTCGGCGGGCTGATCGGCATCGCCGTCGGCCTGCTCGTCTCGGCCGGCATCGGCCGGCTCGCGGGCTGGGGATTCACGCTCAGCCCGACCACGATCGGCGTCGCCGTGCTGTTCAGCCTGATCGTGGGCGTCGTGTTCGGCGTGTGGCCCGCCCGGCAGGCGGCCCGCCTCGACCCCATCACCGCACTCCGTTACGAGTGACCCGAAAGGAAGCCCGTCGATGACGAACTCGCCGTACACGCCGCCGCCCTTCGTCCCGCCGCCCGCGGGCGGCGCGGAGCCGGCCGTACCGACCCAGCCCGTCCCCAGCGCGCCGGTCGTCGCCGTGCCGGGGCCCGTGAAGCGTTCCAGGAACGCGACGCTCCTCAACGGGCTCCTGGCGCTGGCGCTCGTCATCGCGGTCGGCGGCGTGGCGTTCGCGGTGGGTCGCGCCACGGCGCCCGCGCCAGCGACCGGGTCCGGGCGGTTCGGCAACGGCGGGTTCAACGGCGGCTTCGCCGGCGGTGCCAACGGGCCGCAGGGGAGCTTCGCGCCCGGCGGCAGCTTCAACCCGGGCCAGGGCGGCTTCCGGGGCGGCGGCATCTTCGGCGCCGGCGGCGCGATCTCGATCACCGGGACCGTGACCAAGGTCGGCGCGTCGGGCGTCACGATCAAGCTCGCGAGCGGCAACGAGGTGACCGTCGCGACCAACGGATCGACGACGTACCACTCGGCGACGAGCGGCACCTCGAGCGACGTGACGGTCGGCGCCTCGGTCGACGTCAAGGTGAGCGGCGGCCGCGCGTTCGGCGGCGGCAACGGCGGCTTCGGGGGCGGCAACACCGGCAACGGCGGCAACGGCGGCAACGGCGGCGGGGCCGGCGGCCAGGGCAACGGTCCCACCATCACCGCGACGGACATCACCGTCCAGCACTGAGGCGTCGCGGCGGCCACGCCGCCGTCGTCCAGGAAGGGTCGCGGCGTGCGGAGCCGCCCACGGCGACCGGACGATCCGTCGACGGGCCGGTCGGCGCTCCGGCCGTGACCAACGGCCCTCACCACGCCGGGTCTGCGGACCTAGCCTCGCGCCATGGACGTCTCCGGGACCATCGGCGCGTTCCACGGGTCGCCGTTCGTGGCGGGGCTCGCCCCGTCCGAACGTCGCCGGCTCGCTGCGCTCGCCGTGCGCCGGACCGCCGAGCCCGGGGACGTCCTCCTCCACGAGGATGCGCCGACGACCCATCTCGGGATCGTCGTGGACGGCCGCGTCGCCCTCCGGCTCCAGGTTCCCGGACGCGGCTCGATCACGGTGCTGACCGTCGAGCCCGGTGACGTCTTCGGCTGGAGCGCGCTCGTGCCGCCGTACCGGTCCACCTCGACCGTCGTCGCCGTCGAGCGCACCGAGGCCATCGTATTCGACGCCGTGGCGCTGCGGGCCGCGCTGGACGAGGACGACGGGCTCGCCGCGAGCCTCTACCCGAGGGTCCTGCGCAGCGTCGCGCGGCGTCTCGAGGCGACGCGGATGCAGCTGCTCGACGTGTTCGGTCGCGAGGTCGACGCGGCATGGTGACGGCCGCACCCCCGTCCTTCCTTCCGCGGGCGGGGCTCGACCGGCTCATCGCGCTCCTGCGGGACGACGGGCGGCGCGTCATCGGCCCGACCGTCGTCGACGGCGCGGTCGCCTACGAGGAGATCGCGAGCACCGCCGACCTGCCGCTGGGCTGGAGCGACGAGCAGTCGCCGGGGCGGTACCGGCTCGTGGAATCGCCCGGTCCCGGGCGCGAGCGGGCCTTCGGGTACACGGTCGGGCCCGCGAGCTGGAAGCGGTACACCTTCCCGCCTCGTGTCGACATCGGCCGCGGCCGGGACGCGGACGGGACCGTGACCTACGAACCCGTGGCACCCGAACCCGACGCGCTCGCGTTCCTGGGCGTCCGCGGCTGCGAGCTCGCCGCGCTCCGGATCCAGGACCGCGTGCTCAGGGACGGGCCGGTTGCGGACCCGGACTACGTCGCCCGCCGGCGAGCGGCGCTGGTGATCGCGGTCGAGTGCACCGTCGCCGCGTCGACCTGCTTCTGCACCTCGATGGGCACGGGCCCGGAGATCGCGCGCGAATCCGCGGACCTCGTCCTGACCGAGCTCGACGACGGGTACCTGCTGCGGTCCGGCACCGACGACGGCCGGCGGCTCGAGGCCCGGCTCGACCCGCGTCCGGCCACCGACGACGAGGTGGCCCACGCCCGGGCCTCCGTCGCGGACGTCCGGCGACGGATCGGCGACCCCGTCGCCGTCCAGGGCCTGCCCGGGCGCCTCCAGGCGCGGCTCGATCACCCGCGCTGGGCCGAGATCGCGGAGCGCTGCCTCGGGTGCGCCAACTGCACGCTCGTCTGCCCCACCTGCTTCTGCACCAGCGTGACCCAGCGCTCGGACCTCGACTCCCGGGACTCGGTCGCCGTACGCGGCTGGGATTCGTGCTTCTCGGGCGACTTCGCGAAGGTCGCGGGCGGCAGCTTCCGCTGGCGCCGCCAGGACCGCTACCGGCAGTGGCTGACCCACAAGTTCTCGACCTGGGTGGACCAGTTCGGGGCGTTCGGGTGCGTCGGCTGCGGGCGATGCGTGACGTGGTGCCCGGTCGGCATCGACGTGCGCGAGGAGCTGGCGGTGATCGCCCCGCCCGCCGCCCGCCGGCCGCTCCCGATGGCCGCGGCCGCCGCACCCGGCGACTTCACCCCGGCGCGGGTGGAGCGGACGTGGCCCGAGACGCCGGACACCACGACGCTGCTGCTGACCGACGTCGATCCCGCGATCGCGCACGGCGCGCCGGGCCAGTTCGTCATGGTGACGCGGCCCGGCCTCCCCGCGGTCCCCATCTCCGTCTCGCGCTACCACCCGGAGGGCGACGCCATCGAGCTGTCCATCCGGGCCGCGGGGCCGGCGACCGCCACGCTGAGCTCGCTCGCGCCGGGCACGCCGCTGGGGGTGCGCGGGCCGCTCGGGCGTGGGTGGCCGCTCGAGGCCGCGGAGGGCCGCGACGTCATCGTCGTCTCGGGCGGAATCGGCCTCTCGCCGCTCCGGCCGGCGATCGACGCGCTGCTCGAGGATCGACCGCGATACGGAACGGTGCGGCTCTATCACGGGGCCCGCACGCCGAACGATCGCCCGCACAAGGACGACCTCGCGACGTGGGCCGCGCGCCCCGACGTCGAGGCGGGGGAGACCGTCGATCGGGCCGGTACGGGCTGGACCGGCCCGGTCGGCGTCGTCACGCACCTGTTCGACGCGGGCCGCTGGGACGCCCGCGACGCGGTGGCCTTCGTGTGCGGGCCGGAGCGGATGATGCAGGCGACCGTCTCGACGCTCGAGGACCGCGGGCTCCGCCCGGAGCGCATCCACGTGTCGATGGAACGGCACATGGAGTGCGGCATCGGGCTCTGCGGGCACTGCCAGCTGGGCCGGTTCTTCGTGTGTCGCGACGGGCCGGTGTTCTCGCGCGCGGAGCTCGGGGACGCGTTCATCCTGGAGGGCGTGTGATGCCCGGCCTGCCGCTGCGCCCGCGGGTCGGCGTCGTGAAGCTCACGTCGTGCGACGGCTGCCAGCTCACGATTCTTGACCTCGAGGAGGAGCTCCTCTCGATCGTCGAGGCCTTCGACATCGTCGACTTCCCGGAGGCCACCTCGAGCCGCTCCTCGGGGCCGTACGACATCCTGTTCGTCGAGGGGTCCGTCAGCGCGCCGGACCAGGTCGAGCGCCTCGCCGAGCTGCGCGCGCGATCCACGTTGCTCGTCGCGATCGGCGCGTGCGCCACCGCGGGCGGGATCCAGGCGCTGCGCAACTGGGGCGAGGTGGGGGACTGGGCGGCCACCGTGTACCCGGACCCATCGCTCCTCCAGGTCCTCGACCGGGTCACGCCCATCAGCGATCACGTCAAGGTGGACGTCGAGGTCCGCGGCTGCCCGATCTCGCCCGACCAGCTCCGCGAGCTGCTCGCCGCGCTCCTCGCCGGCCGCCGGCCGCAGCTGCCCGACGAGGCGGTGTGCCTGGAGTGCAAGCGGCGCGGCCTCACGTGCGTCGTCGTCGCGGCCGGCGCCACCTGCCTGGGTCCCGTCACACGCTCCGGCTGCGGGGCGATCTGCCCGTCGTTCGGGCGCGGCTGCTACGGGTGCTTCGGCCCGCGCGAGCAGCCGAACGTGGCGTCGCTCGTGTCGCGGTTCGAGCTCGACGGGCTCGCGCCCGACGAGGCGCGCCGCCGGTTCGCGGGCATCAACGCGTGGGCCGAGCCGTACCGCGACGCGATCCCGCGGGGGGGCGGCGCCCGCCCTGAGCTCGCCGCGGCCGGCGTCCCGGGTGAAACGGAGGCGGCCGATGCACGCCGGTGACGGGGTCGCGGCGGGCGGCGGCGCCGACGAGCGCGTCTACCACGTCGAGGAGCTCACGCGCGTCGAGGGCGAGGGCCGCCTGCACCTCCGGGTGCGCGACCGCGAGGTCGTGGAGGCGCGCCTGAACATCTTCGAGGCGCCGCGCTACTTCGAGCGGCTGGTGGTCGGCCGGACGCCGGACGAGGTCATCGACATCGTCGCCCGCATCTGCGGCATCTGCCCGATCGCGTACCAGCTGACCGCGGTCCACGCCTTCGAATCGGCGTTCGGCGTCACCGTCGACCCGCCGGTTCGCGCGCTTCGCCGCCTCCTGTACTGCGGGGAGTGGATCGAGAGCCACGCGCTCCACGTCTACCTCCTCCACGCGCCGGACTTCCTCGGCCTGCCGTCGGCGGTCGAGCTCGCGAAGCTGGACCGCGGGGTCGTCGAGCAGGGGCTCCGGCTCAAGCGGATCGGCAACGACATCCTCGCGGTCGTCGGGGGACGACCGATCCACCCGGTGAGCCTGCGCGTCGGCGGCCTGTACCGGGCGCCGCGCCGCGAGGAGCTCGCGAAGCTGCGCGCGGACCTCGACGAGGCCGTGGAGCTCGCCCAGGCCACCGTGCGGCTCGTCGCCGGGTTCGAGGCCCCGGAGTTCGAGGCGCGGCGGCTCCTCGTGAGCCTGCGCCACCCCGACGAGTACCCGATGAACGAGGGCCGGATCGTATCCAGCGACGGACTGGACCTCGCGCCCCAGGACTGGCCGCTCGCGTTCCGGGAGGAGCAGGTCGAGGGCACGTCCGCGCTCCACGCCCGGACCCACGCCGGCGAGGCTTACCTGCTCGGGCCGTCGGCGCGGCTGGAGCTGGCCGGCGCCGCGCTCCATCCGCTCGCGGCCAGGGCGCTCGACGACACCGGGCAGGCGGGCGAGCTCGCCACGAACGTGTTCCGCAGCGTCCTCGCGCGCGCGGTCGAGCTCGTGCAGGCGACCGCCGAGGCGCGCGACCTGCTCGACGCGTACGAACGGCCGCGGGTTCCGTCGGTCCCGTGGCGGCCCGCGCCGGGGATCGCCGCGTGGGCCACCGAGGCGCCGCGCGGCCTGCTGTTCCACCGCTACGAGGTGGACGAGGCGGGGATCGTGCGCCGCGCGACGATCGTGCCGCCGACATCCCAGAACCAGGCCGCGATCGAGGCCGACCTGGCGCGCTTCGCGCCGTCCGTACTCGACCTGCCGCACGCCGAGGCGACGCGGCGGCTCGAGTGGCTGATCCGCTGCTACGACCCGTGCATCTCGTGCGCCGCGCACTTCCTGGACCTCTCGCTCGACCGCGACGGCGGCCCGGCATGAGCACCGCCTGGACGATCCTCGCCTGCGGTGATGCCAGCCGGGGCGACGATGGCGCCGCGATCGCGGCGCTCGAGCGACTGCCGCGCGACGTCGCGGCGATGGCCGTCGTCCACCGCGTCGGCATGCTCGAGCCCGGTGACCTCGTCGCCGCGACCCGCGGCGGCTCGTGCGTCGTCCTCGACGCCGTCCGCGGCATCGAGCCGGGCTCGGTCGTCGCGCTCCCGGTCACGGGACTCGCCGCACTCGATGCGCCGGCGCCGGCGTCGTCGCACGCGCTGCCGCTGGAGGTCGTGATCGGACTCGCGGAGGCCCTCGGCGCCGACCTCGATTCCGCCACGTTCATCGGCATCGGCGGCGCCGACTTCGGCCTTGGCCATGGGCTGTCGGAGGCCGTCCGCGCCGCACTGGACCGCTACGCCTCCCGGATCGCCTGGTCGATCCTCGAGGAGGACGCCCCGCGATGTGCCTGACGGAGACCGCGATCGTGGTCGCCACGGAGGAGGGTCGCGCCCTCGTCAGGCTCGCGGGGCGGGATCGAACGCTGGTCAACCTGCTCGTCGCCGACGCCCGTCCCGGGGACCCGGTGCTCGTCGGGATGGGCCATGTCCTGGGCCGGGCGACCCCGGCCCAGCTCGCCGACCGTGCCGTCGCCGCGATCGCAGGCGCGACGGCCGCCAAGGAGACGCCCCGATGAAGCTGCCCTCCATCCCCCGAACCACGGCGTGGGGCCTCGGCCTCGCACTCGGCACCGCGCTGATCAGCGGCGTGTCCGTGTGGCTCAACGGCCGGTACGTGAAGCTGTTCGACGACCCGACGCTGCTCGCCGCCGTGCGCAACGGCATCGTCGGCCTCGTCCTCGCGTCATTCGCCCTCGGGACCGGACGGCTCGGCGAGCTGCGTGCCCTCGACGGCCGCCGGCGGCTCGCGCTGCTCGCGATCGGCGTGATCGGCGGCGGAATCCCGTTCGCGCTGTTCTTCAACGGGCTCGCCCTCAGCACGTCGCCGGCGGCCGCGCTCATCCACAAGACGCTGTTCCTGTGGGTGGCGGTGCTGGCGGTCATCACGCTCGGCGAGCGGCTCGGCTGGGCGCAGCTCGCGGCCCTCGGCGTGCTGCTGGCCGGGACGCTGATCCTCGCCCCGAGCGGGGCGCTCGGTGCCGGAGTCGGCGAGGCGATGATCGTCGCCGCGACGCTCATGTGGGCGGTCGAGGTGGTGGTCGTGCGGCGCGTGCTGCTGACGGGCGTCTCCCCGTCGCTCGCCGCGGCTTCGCGCATGGTCGTCGGATCCCTCAGCCTCCTCGCGCTCGTCGCGGTGGGCGGCGGCCTCGACGGGATCGCCGCCTGGGGGACGGCGCAGTGGCAGGCGATCGCCATCACGTCGCTGCTCCTCGCGGGCTACGTCGCGACCTGGTACGGCGCGCTCCAGCGAGCGTCGGCGTCCCTGGTCACGAGCGTCCTCGTGCTCGCGGTGGTCGTGACCACGGGCCTCCAGGCGTGGTCGACCGGGACCGCCCCGGCCCCGACGGCCCTCGCCGGCAACGGCCTGCTCCTCATCGGCGGCCTCGCCGCGATCGGCGCCGTCGTGGCCCGGTCGCGCGTGCGCGCTCGCGAGGCCGGCCTCGCGACGACATGATCGCGGACGCCGTCGCGCCGACCCCGACGCCCGGTGACCGCAAACCGGGGCCCGGGGCGCTCTCGGGGCCGCTCGCCTTCGCGCGGTTCGCGCTCCCGCCGAACCTGCTCGGCTACTGCGGAACCGAGGACCACGACGCCCTGGCCGGGCTGGCTCGAGCCGGCCTGGACGGCGACGACCTCGTCGAGCTCTGCCGGTCGTTCGAGGGCGCGTGGCCGTACCTCGAGCTCATCGCCAGGGGGTCCGGCATCGAGGACCCCCTCGACCCGCGGGTCGTGGACGCGTACTGGGTGGGCAACGGGCTGCTCGACCGGGTCCCGATGCGCGCGTTCCACGAGGACCTGACGCACCGCTTCCGTGGTCGCACGGATCGCGGCGAATGGCGCTGGCTCGCGGCGAAGCCCGGCGAGGGCTCGGTGCCGCACCACAGCTTCCACGTCCTCGAGGTCATGCCGCGCATCGGAATGCTCCGCGCCGGGCAGGTGCAGGCGATCCTGCCGGCGATGGCGGAGTGCATCGTTCGTCCCGGTCGCGTCGTCGCGACCGCCGACGACGGCGCCCTCCTCGCCGAGACGAAGCCCCTGCTCCTCGTCGACGGCCGCTATGCGCTCGGGCCGCTGACCGGGATCCGCGTCGAGCGATCGTGGACGGGCGAACGCGAGGGCGATGCCATCGCGATCCACTGGGGCCGGTCGTGCGGCCCGCTCAGCGTCGAGCAGGCAGGCCGGCTCGAGCACCAGCTGCGCGCGGCGATCCAGCGGGCGAACGCGACCGTCTAAGGCACGTCGGCCCGCTCGGACGCGGTCCATGCGATCCTCGCCTGCGCCGGCCGTGAGCACTCACCGCGCGGGCCGGCGACGACCCGCCGGCTATCCCCCCGAACGTGGGGGGTCGCGACACCGGTCGCCCTCCTATCCTGTCGCCTGGCTCCGGGCCGCCGGGACGGCCCGGTTCCGAGAAGGACGACCTGGGATGACTGAGCCTGTGACCGCCGCGCCGCCTGCCCGACGCGAATCGATCGCGGACGACGTCTGGCCGCGCTGGTACCGGCCGCTCGTGCTCGTGGGCCTCGGCGTGTCGCTCGTCGTGTCGCTGGCGGCCTTCGCGTCGTCGGCGGCGCGTGCCGGCGCATCGGCGGACACGGCCCTCGTCTACCTCCTGCTGCCGCTCGGGATCGTGGGGTCGATCGCCGCGAGCCGTCGGTACGGCGCGGCCTGGATCTACGTCGCGGCGGCGCTGCTGGACGTCACGGCCGTGCTCGTCGCGTCGCGCGCGGCGATCGGCCTCGCGTTCGCCGTCATCCTGCCGTTCGCGGGGCTCGTGCTCGTCCTGACCCAGGGCGGCTCGCGCGCGCGGCGCCTGGCGTTCGTCGCCGCATGGGCCGCGAGCACGGCCGGAATGGCGATCGCCCTGACCGTCGGCCCCGTCTCCGACGTCGTCGGGCTGCACAGCGTCGCGCTCGCGGTCGCGGGCGGCGCGGTGTTCGTCGCGTTCGTCCACCTCCACCTGGTGCTGCTCACCGAGCTGCGATCGCGCGCCGTCGTGGCGGCCGAGGCGGAGCTTGCGTCCCGGCGCGAGGCCGAGGCGGAGCTCGACCGCACGTCGCGCCTCCTGTCGGCGATCGTCGACGCGTCGCCCGTGCCGACCCAGGCGTTCACCACCGACGGTCGCGTCGTGCTCTGGAACCCCGCCTCGGAGCGCGTCTTCGGCTGGGCGAGCGGCGAAATCGTCGGATCGCGGCTCCCGGCCGACATGACGCCGATCGACGACCGTGACGCGAGCGCCGAGCGGATCCGCCGCACGATCGCCGGCAGCGTCGCCCACGGCGAGCGGGTGCGACGGCTGAGCCGCGACGGGCGCGAGGTCTGGGTCGACATCTACGCCGCGCCGATGGTCGATGCGGACGGGCGGACCATCGGCGTCGCGGGCCAGCTCGTCGACGTCACCGAGCGGATCGCCCTCGAGGGCCAGCTGCGCCAGGCGGCCAAGATGGAGGCCGTCGGCCAGCTGTCGGGCGGCATCGCGCACGACTTCAACAACATGCTGACGGCGATCCGGGGCAACGCCCAGCTGATCCGCGCGGGCCTCGAGCCTGGCGAGCCCGAGCTGCGTGCCGAGGTCGACGAGATCCTGGCCGCGTCCGACCGCGCGGGCGACCTCACGCGGCAGCTGCTGGCGTTCGCGAGGAAGGCCGCCGTGGAGCCGCAGGTCCTCGATCCGGCGGCGGTCATCCGCGGGTTCATGCCGATGCTCGGCCGGCTGATCGGCGTCCACGTCCGGCTCGACGTCGACCTCGCGGACGACACGGGCTGGGTCCTCGCCGACCGCGGCCAGCTCGAGCAGGTCGTCCTCAACCTGGCGCTCAACGCGCGCGACGCGATGCCCGACGGCGGGACGCTCCGGATCGAGTCGGCGAACGGCGGCAGCGGCCCGTCCTCGGCGGTGGTGATCACGGTCTCGGACACGGGCTGCGGGATGGACCAGGCGACCCGGGCCCGCATCTTCGAGCCGTTCTTCACGACGAAGGAGCCCGGCAAGGGAACGGGGATGGGGCTCGCGACGGTGTACGGGATCGTGACGATGTTCGAGGGGACGATCCGCGTCGACTCGGAGCCCGAGCTCGGCACGACGTTCACGATCCGGCTCCCGCGCGTTTCCGAGGCGCCGCCGGCGGCCGGGGGCGAGGGCGATGCCGACCAGGCGCGCGGGACCGAGACCGTGCTCCTCGTCGAGGACGAGCCGGCCGTGCGGACGTTCGCGCGCAGGACGCTCGAGCGCCTCGGCTACACCGTGCTCGAGGCGGCCGACGACGCCCAGGCGTTCGCCCACGCTCGCGGCCACGACGGCTCGATCGGCCTGATCCTCAGCGACGTCGTCCTGCCCGGGACGCCGGGACCCGCGCTCGTTCGGCAGCTCGTCGAGCTGCGCCCCGAGGCGCGGACCCTGCTGTGCTCCGGGTTCGCGCCGGAGGCGAGCGTCGGGACGGAGCGCATCGACCCGGCGCGGTTCCTCGCCAAGCCGTACTCGCAGGAGGCGCTCGCGCGGGCCGTCCGCATCGCGCTCGACGCGCCCGCCGCACCGGTCGCGTAGTCGGGAGCGGGCATGATGGACGCCCGATGACCGTCGAAGCGCCCACGCACGGCTTCGTCCTCCCGCCCGGGCCGTACCCGTACGTGCCCCGGGTGCCGGTCCCGTCGCCGACGCCGCTGGACGTCTGCGACGTCGCGGTCGCGGAGCTGCGTGCCGCCGCGGAGCGGTGGACTCGGACCGGCCCGGCGCCCGTCCGGGACCTCGTCGAGGCGACCATCCGCACGACGGCGCCGCTGATCGGCCGCTGGACGGAGCTCGGGGCGATCCACGAGGGCGTGGACCCGCGCGGGCCCGGCGCGGCCGAGGAGGCGACCGCGGGGCCGTACGTCGTGCTCCGAGCGCTGCGGCTCCATCGCGACGCGCTCGACGACATCGCGCGCGCCGGCCGGCCGCGCATCCCGGGTTCCGTGCGGCGGCGTCCCGACGGCCGCGTCACGGCGCAGGTCATGCCGGCCGGTCTCGTCGACCGGGTCACGTACCGCGGGCTGCGCGCCGAGGTGTGGATGGACCGGTCGCTCGAGCTCGAGGCGCTGCCCGCGTCCATGGCCGAGCCATGGCAGTCGCCGCCGCCGGGACGCGTCGCGCTCGTCCTCGGCGGCGGCAACGTCTCGTCGATCGGGCCGCTCGACGTGCTCCACAAGCTCGTCGTCGAGCGCCAGGTCGTGGTGCTCAAGGTCCATCCGGTGATGGCGCACCTCGCCGACGTGATCTCGGCCGCCTACGCGCCCTTCGTTCGCGAGGGGGTCCTGCGGATCGTGATCGGGAACGAGGTGCAGGGCGCGCACCTGGCGGCCCACCCGGGCGTCGACACGCTCCACATCACCGGCTCGGACCGGACCCACGACGCGATCGTGTTCGGCACCGGCGCGGAGGGCGAGGCGCGGCGCCGGCGTGACGCCCCGCGTCTCGACAAGCCGTTCACCGCCGAGCTCGGCAACCTGACGCCGATCATCGTCGTCCCCGGGCGCTGGTCGGCTCGGGAGCTCGACTACCACGCCGAGCACATCGCGACCATGCTCAGCAACAACGCCGGGTTCAACTGCACCGCCTCGCGAGTGATCGTGACGGCGGCCGCCTGGCCCCAGCGCGACGCGCTGCTCGACCGGATCCGGGGCGTCCTCGCGAGTCTGCCGACCCGGCTCGCGTACTACCCGGGCGCCGAGGCGCGGTTCGGCGCGTTCCGCGCGGCCCATCCGGACGCCGAGCTGTTCGGCCGCGCGCCGGACGGCCACCTGCCGTGGATGCTCGTCGCCGGGCTCTCGCCCGACGCCGTCGACGACCCGTGCTATCGCGTCGAGGCGTTCTGCAGCGTGACGGCGGAGACACCGATCCGCGCGCGGGATGCCGCCGGGTTCCTCGACCGCGCCGTCGACTTCGTCGACGAGCGCGTCTGGGGGTCGCTCAACGCCACGCTGATCGTCGATCCGCGCACGGCCCGGGAGCCCGCCGTCGTGCGTGCGCTCGATCAAGCCGTCGACCGGCTGCGCTACGGGACGGTCGCGGTCAACTACTGGAGCGCCGCGGGCTACGCGCTCGGCGTCACGCCCTGGGGTGCGGCGCCCGGCAACCCCCGCACGGCGATCGAATCCGGGACGGGCTTCGTCCACAACCCGCTGATGTTCGGCCGCGTCGAGAAGTCCGTCATCCGCGCGCCGTTCGTGTCGTGGCCGAAGCCGCCCTGGTTCGCGACCCACCCGAGCGCGCTGCCGATGATGCAGTCGCTGGCGAGATTCGAGGCCGACGGCCGGCCGACGAGGCTGCTGTCCGTCGCGAGGAACGCCTTGCGCTCCTAGGCCGCGCCGGTCCGGACCGCTGTCACCCGAGCTCCGGGGCGAGCTGCTGGAAGAGCGTCAGCTGGAGCCCCGCCGGGGCGTCGAGCCGCGAGTTGAGCGACCGCCACGGCGTGTCGACGGGCGCCGCCAGGAGCGTCGCGCCCGCCGCGACGAGCCGGTCCGTCACGTCGCGCGCGTCCCGTACCTGGAACGCCACGCGCACCTGGCCCGCGACGCGCCGGCCCACCTCCATCCGGTCGATGTGCTCGGCGTGCGGCACATCCGAGAGCTCCAGCGTCGCGCGGCCGGCGCCCAGGATCGCCACGCGACCCGCGCCGTCGTCGAACGCCCCGAGCTCCGGCAGCCCGAGGACGTCGCGGTAGAAGCGGAGCGCCTCGTCGTAGTCGGGGGCCGTGACGACCAGCCGCAGCTCCAGCACGCCGTCGTCCATGTGCACCTCCGCGGGTCCGCAACGAGTCGGACCCGGGCGCGGTTCCGTCGCTCCCGGGTCCTCGCCCGACGTCCGTGGCTACGGGCGACGGGTTGCCGTGAGCCTACCAGCCGACCCGTCGGGGTTCGTTCTGACCGTCAGCTCGGCGAGTCGCCGCATCGACCGCCAAGGCCGCGTCGACCGACATCACCCCCGTTGCAGCATCGTGACGGAGAGGTGGCACGGGTCCCCTGCTATCGTCGCCCCGATGGACGGACGGTCGGCGGGAGCCCCGATCGAGTCGCGCTGGCTCGGGCGAATCCCGTACCGGGACGCCTGGGAGCTCCAGAAGCGGCTCGCGTCCGTGCGCGCCGACGGCGCCATCCCGGACCAGCTGCTCCTCCTCGAGCACCCGGCCGTGCTGACGCTCGGCCGCGGCGCGGATCCGTCCCACATCCTCGCCGGCGAGGAGACGCTCGCGGTGCGCGGGATCGAGGTGCTCCGCGTCGAGCGCGGCGGCGAGGTGACGTACCACGGGCCGGGCCAGCTCGTGGCGTATCCCATCGTCCGCCTCGCCGACCGCCAGCTGCTCCTGCGGCCGTTCGTGCGCGCGCTCGAGGCGGCGCTCGCGGCGACGTGCGCGTCGTTCGGCGTCGAGGCGGGCCGGCGCGACGGCCATCCCGGCTGCTGGGTGGACGGGGACGGCCCGGATCCCAGGAAGATCGGCGCCCTCGGCGTACGGGTCGAGCGCGGGACGAGCTACCACGGGGTCGCGCTCAACGTCGACGTGGCGCTCGCCGACTTCGAACTCATCGACCCGTGCGGCATGCCGGGCCTGGTGTCGACGTCGGTCGCCGCGGAGCTCGGCCTCGTGGGCGAGCCGCCGGCCACCGCCCGTGTCGCGGCGGCCGCCGCCGCGTTCGCGCCGTCGTTCGCGGCGCAGCTGGGCGCGACGCTCCGCGGCCCCTCGCCGCTCGACGCGGACCCGGACGCCGAGCGCCGCGCCCTCGAGGCGCTGCTCGCGCCGGTGGCGGCGTGACCGCGCGGACCGGGCGATGAGCCAGGGGCTGTTCGAGCTCCGCAAGGATGCGATCACGAGCTGGTGGGTCGCGACCGTCGTCGACCGCACGTTCGCGCGCGAGCGGTTCGCCCTCCGCTCGGCGCCGATCGACGACCGCGGCGACTGCTTCAACTGCCGCATCCCCACGGGGGACGGCATCCGGCTGCGCGTCCTCAAGGATTTCGCGTTCACCGTCGCCGGGACCGAGGAGGAGGCCCGCCAGCGCGACGCCAGCGTCGCGCAGGTCACGATCGACGAGGCGCGCGCGGCGGGCTCGTGGCGCACCGTCGTCGCGCCCCCGGGCGAGCACCGGCCGCTCCACGCCGTCGGGAGCGACGTGATCGAGGCGCTGCTCCGGCGGTCGCGCGACGAGATCGCCGCGAGCCGCGCCGCCGACCGGACGGCGTACCTGCAGGTCGTCCAGAACTGGGGCGCGCAGGCCGGCGCCCGCACCAATCACCTGTGCTTCGACCTCTACGACCTGCCCCAGATCCCGCATCGCATCGCCGAGGAGCTGGGCGGCGCGGCGCGCTTCCTGATCCGGGAAGGGGAGTGCCCGTACTGCCGCCTCGTGCGCGACGAGGTCCGGCGGCCGGAGCGGCTGCTGTACGCGGACGCGAACGCGGTGGCCTTCGCGCCCTGGGCGAGCCGCTCGCCGTTCGAGGTGTGGGTCGTCCCGCGCCGCCACGACGCCGACTTCGCCCGGGCGTCCGACGCCGACATCGCCGCCGCGGCCGACGCGCTGCGGCACGTCCTCGGGCAGCTCGCCGGCGTCCTCGACGGGCCGCCGTTCAACCTCGTCCTCCACTCGGCGCCGCTCCGCGAGCAGGTCGACGCGACCTACCACTGGCACTGGGAGATCCACCCCCGCCTCCGGGAGATCGCCGGGCTCGAGCTCGGGACCGGGCTGCCGGTGAACCCCGTGTCGCCCGAGGACGCCGTCGGGGAGCTGCGGGGCGAGCCCGTTCCAGCCGGGGCCGCGGTGCAGCCGGGGCGATGAGCGTGGCGGGCGGGGGGCGCCGTCACACGCGCTCGGGCATGGCCGTCACAGGGGCCCGAAGCGCGTCACCGCACATCCGGCGGAGACCGCGACCGTTTGCCCAGGAGTTCGCGTGGTCGCCGATCCCCTCGACCTCGAACAACCCCGCCTGTTTCCCGGCGGCCGCGCCGTGAGCGCCGCGTGGGACCGCGACGAGGCCTACCGCTTCGTCGAGGAGCTGTTCGGTCGCCACCAGCACGAGATCTACGCCTACCTGGTCCGCATGCTCCGCGACCCGGAGCTCGCCGCCGACCTCACCCAGGACGCGTTCGTGAAGGCCTACAAGGCCTACGACTCGCTCGAGAAGCCCGAGAACGCACGGGCGTGGCTGTACCAGATCGCCCATCGCGTGGCGCTCGACGACCTGCGCCGCAAGCGGATCGTGCGGTTCGTGCCGCTGGTCGGGGAGACCCGCAACACGGCGCCGTCGGCCGAGCACCTCGTGATGGACGCGCGGCTCTCGGGCGAGCTCCAGCGTGCCCTGGAGCGCATCCCCGAGCGGCAGCGGTCCGCGCTGCTGCTCGCGGAGCTCCACGACATGACGGGCCTGGAGCTCGCCGCCGCGCTCGGGGTGTCGCACGTCGCCGCACGGGCCCTCCTCACCCGGGCCCGCCAGAGCCTGCGAGAGGCGCTCGCCGCGGAGCGTGCGTCCGTCGAGCAGGCCGAGGCCAAGGCCGATGCCGCCCGGCGCGAGGGCCGCCCGTGAGCCCGAGCCTCCGCGGCGGCGACCACCGGCGAGCGGAGACGCTCGCCGCCCAACGTGTCGACGAGCCGCTGTCGCCGGCTGACGCCGCCTGGCTCGACGCCCACCTCGCCACGTGCGACGCGTGTGCCGCGATGGCCGCCGACTACGATGCGGACCGCGCGATCCTGCGGTCCCTCCGCGACGCGGCGCCGCAGCCGCCACGGGACCTGTGGGCGCGGACGGCGGCGGCGATCGAGGCGGAATCGCGGCCCCGGCGCAGGCCGGTGCGCGGCGCGCGCCCCGCGCGACGGTTCCTCGGGATCCCGGCCGCGGTGCTCGCGCCCGTCACGGGGCTCGCCGTCGTCGCGATCGTCGTCGGTGCCGCGCTGTTCAACGGGTCGCCCATCGGACCGGCCGTCGGCCCCGGTGCGACGCCGATCGCCCTGCCCGGCGCCGATGTCGCGGTCCTCAGCCGGGCGTCCGACGGCAGCTTCGATCTCTCCACCGCCCAGCTGCACGAGGCATGCCCGCTGACGAGCTCCACGTGCGCCGTCGAGCCGTCGTTCGACACGACCAAGCTCACCGCGCTCGTGGGGTCAGCGGATGTCGAGGCGCTCATCTCGCCCAGCGGTGACCGGGTCGTCGTGATCCAGCGCGACGCCACGGGCAACGGCGGCGTGTTCGTCGTCCCGGTCCACACGCACCCGGCGGCGACGCCGACGGCCACGATCGCCGTGGCGACGGCAACCCCGGTCGTCACGGCGACCCCGGTGGCGACGGCCGGCCCGACGCCGACCGCAACCGCAACGGCGACCGTCGCGACGTCCGCGAGCCCGTCGACCGTCGGGTCGCCGACGCCGGAGCCATCGATCGGCGCATCGGCCTCCGGCGGCCCGATCGCGCCGAGCGCGGCGCCCTCGGCGTCCGTCGCGCCTGCGTCCGAACCGCCGTCGTCCGCCCCATCCTCGACCCCGTCGGCGCCCGCGAGCGCCGCGCCGACCCGGAGTGTCGAGCCGTCCGCAAGCCCGGACGCGTCGCCGACCCCCGAACCGTCCGTCGTCGCGACCCCGACGTCGACACCGGTCATCGCGGTGACCCCGCGGCCGGACGGCGCGCTCGAGATCGCGCACGACGTCGTCGTCGTCGCGGGTCCCGCGAGCTACAGCCGGGACGGCTCGCACTTCGCGTTCAGCGCGCGACCCGCCGACGGGTCCGCCGGTCCCGATGTCTACGTCTGGAACACGAAGGAGACGGTCGCGCGGGCGATCACCGACGACCACCGCTCGATGTTCGCCGACTGGGCCGGCGACGACGTCCTCGTGAGCCGCGTGGATGGCGGGGTGCCGACGACGACGCGCGTGGAATCATCGTCGGGCAAGAGCGTCGGCGAGCCCAGCCGGCGAGCCTGGCTGCCGACCCTGTCGCCCGACGGCGCGCGTGCGGCCTGGTGGGACGGCAGCGTCGCGCTCGCCGACGACGGGGTCACCTGGGTGCCCGACACGGGCCGCCTCGTGGCGGGCGCGTGGCCGGACGAGGGCGCCGACGACCAGGCCCTGTCCGACGGGAAGGTCGGCGACTGGGAGGTCCGCTGGGACGCCGACGGCACCGCGCTCGCGACGTGGGTCGCGCCGAAGGCCGGCCACGACCAGGGCAAGCTCAGCCTGTACCGGGTCGACCCGGCGACGCGGCGTGCGGACCTCGCCAAGCCGATGCTCGACGCCACGCCGGCCCTGAGCGCCTTCAGCCTGGATCCCGGGATGCTGGCCTGGACCGGCCCCGGCAAGTCCGAAGGCCACACGCTCCAGGTCCTCGCGTGGAAGGGCGACCGGGTCGTGCGCGGCGAACTGCCGGCGGAGGGTGGCGCGACCCTCGTCCAGTAGCGGGCGCATCCCCGGTGCGCATGCGCACCGCCCGCGCGGCGACACCGCCCGACGCGCGGATGGATGGATTACCCTTCGCCGGTCATGCGACGCAGCTCGGTCGTCGCGACGGCTGCGATCATGGCCGCCGTCGCCCTGGCCGGCCTGCCGCCCCCGGCCGGATCCATGGCTCCGTCCGCGTCGCGGGGCCTGCAGGCGGCGACCCTCACCCCGGTCCTCGTCCCCGCGATCGTCCCGGCTCCCGCAGCCCTGGGCGCGACCGGTCGCGCCTCGTCCGGGGTCGACCTCGTGGAAGCCGCGTATGTCGAGCCGGGCCGCGCGCCCCGCGCGCCGGGGAAGCGACCCGTGGTGGACCAGCCGGCAGCCGGCTCCGCGTCGGACTGGAAGTCGCCGCGGTACACGGTCTCCGGCCAGGCGACGTTCTACGACAACGGGACGACCGCGATGCGGCTGCCGCGCGGCACCGTCGTCCGGATCTGCGGACCGGCGGGCTGCCTCCTGCGCACGGTGACGGACTACGGGCCGGAGAAGCCCGACCGTGTCGTCGACCTCTACCGCCCGGACTTCTTCAGGATCTGCGGCTGTCCCTCGTGGTCGGGCGTCGTGAAGGTGACGGTCGGCGTCTACTGACGGCCGCGCGCCCGCGGATCGGCCCGCCCCGTTGGCGGTAGACTGGACGGCGATTTCCGAGCCGGTCCCGTGAGGCCGGGTGGCCCCGTGAGGCCGGGAAGGAGGAGCGTGCCCGTGCGACGCCGCTGCGCCCCGCGATGACCGGCCGCCGGATCATGGCCGCCGAGGACGTCCGCCGCGCGACGACCCGCATCTCCCACGAGATCGTCGAGAAGCAGGCGGGTACGGACGGCCTGGTGCTCGTCGGCATCCAGCGGCGCGGCGTCCCGCTCGCGCACCGGATCGCGGCGTCGATCCTCGAGCACGAGGGCGCGCACGTCCCCGTGGGCGCGCTCGACATCACCTTCTATCGCGACGACCTGTCGCTCGTCGCGCAGCAGCCGATCGTGAAGGGCACGCAGATCCCGTTCGATCTCAACGGCCGGACGGTCGTCCTCGTCGACGACGTCCTGTACACGGGCCGCACGATCCGCGCGGCGATGGACGCGCTCATCGACTTCGGCCGGCCGCAGGCGATCCGCCTCGCGGTGCTGGTCGACCGCGGCCACCGCGAGCTCCCGATCCGTGCCGACCACGTGGGCAAGAACGTGCCCACGTCGCGCGAGGAGCTCGTCAAGGTGTCGCTCGAGGAGACCGACGGCGAGGATGCGGTCGAGATCGAGCGGCTGCCGGTCGCGGCCCCCGCCGGCGGCGTCGTGGCGTGACCACGGCGACCGCTTCCGTCCCCGCGGTCGACGCCCCGCCCGAGACCCAGCCCGTCGCCTGGCGCCACCGTCACCTGCTCGACGTGGACGGCCTCGGCCCCGCCGAGCTCGAGCTCGTGATGGGCACGACCGACGCGATGCGCGAGGTCCTCGCACGGCCGATCCCCAAGGTGCCGGCCCTCCGCGGCACGAACGTCACGATCCTGTTCTACGAGGCCTCGACGCGCACCCGGGTGAGCTTCGAGGTCGCCGCCAAGAACCTGTCGTGCGACGTCGTCAACATCGCGGCGTCCGCGTCGTCCGTGTCGAAGGGGGAGTCGCTGGTCGACACGGTCCGGACCATCGAGGCGCTCGGCGCGCACATGCTCGTCATGCGCCACGGCGTGTCCGGGGCGCCGTACCTCGCGGCGGAGGTCTTCGGCGGGTCCGTCCTCAACGGCGGCGACGGCTGGCACGCCCACCCGTCGCAGGCGCTGCTCGATCTGTACACGCTGCGCTCCCGGCTGCCGGGCGGCTCGCTCGAGGGCCGCAAGGTCGTGATCCTGGGCGACGTGCTCCACTCGCGCGTCGCGCGGTCCAACGTCTGGTCGCTCACGGCGATGGGCGCGGACCTGTGGCTGTGCGGCCCGTCGACGCTGCTGCGCGGGTTCGACGCGTGGGCGGCGCGCGGCGCCGCGGGCCGGCGGTTCACCGCGACATCGGACCCGGACGAAGCGCTGCGCGACGCGGACGTCGTCATGGCGCTCCGGATCCAGCGTGAGCGGATGGCGTCGGGGCTGCTGCCGTCGCTCCGCGAGTACGCGGCTCGCTACGGGTTGACGCAGGAGCGGCTGCGGCGCGCGAAGCCCGACGTGGTGATCATGCATCCCGGGCCGATGAACGAGGGCGTGGAGATCGCCCCGGACGTCGCCGTGGATCCGCGATCGGTCATCACGGACCAGGTGACCAACGGCGTCGCGGTCCGGATGGCGCTGCTGTACCTCCTCGCCGGTGCGCGACAGCGGGCGGGCGGCGGGGGATGACGGCCATCGGGGACATCGCCGACGGCCTCACGCTGCGCGGCTGGGCGATCGACCCGGACGCGGGCCGCGAGGGCCCCGCCGAGATCGTGGTGACCGACGGACGCCTCGAGCGCGTGACCTGGCTCGACGGCGCGGACGCCGACGGCGTCGGGCCGGACGGCACGCTGATCGTGCCGGGGCTCGTCGACCTCCACGCGCACTTCCGGGAGCCCGGCAACGAGGACGCGGAGACCGTCGCAAGCGGGCAGGCGGCGGCGGCGCACGGCGGGTTCACGAGCGTGGCGGTCATGCCCAACACGACGCCCGCGATCGACGAGCCCGGTGTCGCGGCGCTCGTTCGCGCCGCGGCGGCGGCGTCCGGGTCGCCGGTGCGCGTCCTCGTCCATGGCGCCGTGACGGCCGGCCGCAAGGGTGAGACGCTCGCCCCCCTGGGCGAGCTCGCGGACGCGGGTGTGGCGGGCTTCTCGGACGACGGGGCATCGGTCCACCGGGGCGCGATCCTCGGCAACGCGCTCGCGTACGCCGGCGCGCTCGGGCTGCCGGTCATCGACCATCCCGAGGACCCGTCGCTCACGGACGGCGCGGAGGCGTCCGAGGGGTACGTCGCGACGGTGCTCGGCCTCAAGGCGTGGCCGGTCGCCGCGGAGTCCGGCGCCGTCGCGCGGGCGATCGACGTGCTCGCGGGCGTCGTGCGCGACGTCCCGGGCGCCCGGCTGCACCTGACGCACGTCTCGACCGCGGCGTCGCTTGCCCACGTACGTGGCGCGAAGGCCGCGGGGCTGCCGGTGACCTGCGACGTGACGCCCCATCACGTCGCGCTCGCCGACGAATGGATCGCCGGATCGAGGCGATGGGCGTGGGAGGCGGTCGCGGACGACGGTTCGCCGCGCGACCCGTGGACGGACGGCGCGCTGACCGCGGACCCGTTCGACCCGGCGCTGCGCGTGAACCCGCCGCTGCGCCCCGCATCGGACGCGGCGGCGTGCCTCGAGGCGCTCGTGGACGGCGCGGCCGACGCGATCGGCACGGATCACGCGCCCCACACCGAGGTCGACAAGCACGTCGAGTTCGGCTGGGCGAGCAACGGGATCAGCGGCATCGAGACGGCGCTCTCGACGATCCTCGCGGCGGTCGACGCCGGCCGGCTGCCGCTCGCGCGGGCGGTCGAGGCGTTCACCGTCGGACCGGCGCGCGTCCTCGGGGAGCGGCAGGGCGTCCGGCCCGGCCTCCGCGAGGGTGAGCCCGCCGACCTCGTCGTCGTCGACCGCGGCGCGACGTGGACCGTGACGCCGGCATCGCTGCGGTCCCGCGGCAAGAACTCGCCCCTGCTCGGGCGGGAGCTGCGCGGGGTCGTGCGGCTGACGCTCGCCGGGGGCCGCGTCGCCTACGAGGACGCCGCCTCCTGACCGACGCGCTCGCCTAGCGCTTCGGGCCGCGCGCGAGCGTCGCCCCGGTCTCGTAGTCCAGCACGACCCACGAGTAGCGCGGCGGTGCCTCGCCGTGCGGGGCGTGGATCGGGTCGTAGCCCGTCTCGAGGCCTCGCACGTACCACACCAGCGAGACCGGCCTGGGGGCGCTCGCCATCGCCCGGGCGGCATCGGCGTCGATCGCCGCGACCGACGTCGGACGCACGAGCGCCGCCTGCAGGATCGTGCCGTCCCAGCCGATCGCGAGGGTCTCGGCGGCGTCGAGGTTGCGCATCGCGATCCACGCCGGCGTGTCCTCCAGGTAGGCGTCGAACACCGGTCCCGGGTCGAAGGGCGCGCCGTCGGCCCAGACGACCCGCTCGACGCGGAGGTCGCTCCGGCACTCGTTCGGGTCACCGAGGCACGGGTGCGGCAGGTCGCCCGTGCGACCGACGACGACGACGGCGAGCGCGTCGGGCAGGCTGCCGGAGCGCTCGAGCGG
The DNA here is from genome assembly GCA_025935925.1 of Chloroflexota bacterium. Classification (GTDB taxonomy): domain Bacteria; phylum Chloroflexota; class Limnocylindria; order Limnocylindrales; family CSP1-4; genus CAIXZV01. The sequence continues at coordinate 3,795 of JAICUI010000043.1, read as the reverse complement.
CGGCGGCAGCCGCGTGCCGGCCGGGATCGTCAGGTAGACCTCCTGGCCGGAGTCCTCGCCGGGCGGCCCGTCGAGCAGCCGCGCCCGCCGCGGGCACATCGGGCCCAGGACGCCGCGCGTGTCGCCGCCGGCCGCGGGACAGGCGCCGAGCGGGTGCAGGCCGGTGAGCCAGCCGGCGACGGCGACCGGGCCCGGCGTGATGTCGCTCAGCCAGCGTTGCGCGTCCGCGATCGACCGGACGCCGAGGTCCGCCGCCACCGTGGGAAAGGCCGGTGGGGGCCCCGGTGCCTGCGCGGCCCCCGGCGAGGATGGCGCCGTGGCCGACGGACCCGCCGGGTTCGCCGACGGGCCGTCACCGCCGACAGCCGTCGACGTTGTCGCGCCACCGTCGGGCGCGGTCGCGGGGCGTGGTCCGGCGAGCCCGACCACGATCACCGCCCAGAGCAGGGCGACGGGCGCGACGATCGCCGCGACGCGAAGCCGCCGCCGGCGATGCGACGCGGGACCTGTGGGCGTCGGCTGGATGATCACCCGCCGTCGATCGACGCCGTGATCGGCTCGCCCGGACGACCCGCCGCGAGGACGTGCAGGTCGGGCTCCGCAAGGAGCATCCAGCGGACGGACCGGCCGACCCCCGCGGCGCGCGCCCCGTCGACCACGCGCAGGTACCACACGGGCTGGCCTGGAACGCCCTGGAGCGCCACGGCGCCGGCCTCCGAGTCGAGCCGCCAGACGTCCTCCGGCCACACGAGCACGCCGAGGAGCGGCAGGTCGGCGGTGTCGAGCGCCGTCGTGAACGGGTTCGGCCGCCGGCTCGTCTGGAGCCGGCTGTCGACCAAAGGTGTGAGCCCCACCCGTACGCCTCGTGCCCATGCGACGCGGTCGATCTCGAGCTCGTCGTCGCACACCACGGGTCCGAACCCCTGGCACGCTGCCGGCCGGACGCTCTTGCGACCGACGACGAGGACCGGGACCTGCGGCGCCGGCGAGCCGGTCGTCACGTTCTCGATCGACGACGGGAGCCGGACGCCGACCGGGATGTGGACCCGGAGATGCGGGGGGAACGGCGCCGTTCCCGAAGTCGCCCACGGCGTCGCCGCGAGGATCCCGCGCCGGTCGCACCACGGGCCGAACGGTCCGCCGGCCTGGTCGAAGCAGCCGGACTGGGCGGGGTCGACGCCGAGGTACCCGGTGACCGCGATCGCATCCGACGGCAGGAGGCCCGACTGGTCCACGTCCTCCGACGGCTGGATCGCCGGCAGGTCGCCGAACTGCGCGGGGAACGCGGTCGTGGGCGAGGTCGACGCCGTGGGCGACGACGCCGAACCGGCGAGGGCGCTCGGCTGCGCCGCGTCGCGCGGCGGCGCCACGGACGCCCGCGGGCCCGCGAAGCCGGCGAGGACGACCAGGCCGAGGAGCGCCGGCGGCACGACGAGGCCGACCACGTGCCGGGCGCGCAGCCGTCTCGTCCGGGGGTTCGTGGGGGTCGGCTGGACGATCATCGGATGCTCGTCCCTACGTGCGAGGGATCGCGGCGGATCGGCCGATCCTACGCCGGGTCCGGGACCGGGGCGAGGGACCGCAGGGTCGCGAGGAGCCGGTCGATGTCGGCCTCGCCGGTGAGGTAGTTCACGATCCCGGCGCGCAGGTACGTCCGGCCGCGGAGGGTCGTTGTCGACAGCCAGCCGTCGCCGGACGCCTCGAGCGCCGCCGCGAGCCGGTCCTGGTGTCGATCCAGCTCGCGAGGGTCCATCGTGGCGGCGGCCGCTCGCCCCCCCGGCAGGTGCCGGAAGCAGACGACGGACAGCTCCGGCTCCTCGGGCAGCGCCTCGAAGTCGTCGGCGTCCCGGCAGCACGCCGCGAGGTACGCGGCGACGTCGTCGTTGCGCTCCACGAGGCGCCCGAGACCGCTCGTGCCGAGGTGATGCCACGACGCCCACAGCTTGAGCGCCCGGAACCGGCGTGTCCCCTCGAATCCGAGCTTGTAGAAGTTGAGCTGCCCCGCGTGGTCGTCACCGTCCGGGGCGCCATCCCCCGGATCGCCGGCGTGGCTCTCGCCGCCGCGGTAGTACTCCGGCGAGCGATCGAAGGCGGCGCGGAGGTGGTCGCCGCGCCGGACGAGCAGCGCGCCGAGGTCGTACGCCTGGAAGAACCACTTGTGGGGGTCGACGGTCACGGAGTCGGCGAGGTCCAGCCCAGGGACCCGGTCCGCGTCGCGGGCCGACAGCCTCGCGGCGCCACCGTAGGCGGCGTCGACGTGGAGCCACAGGGCCTCCGCGCGGGCGAGGTCCGCGAGCTCGCGCACGAGGTCGACCGACCCCGTGTTCGTGGAGCCCGCCACCGCGCTGATCGCGACCGGCGTCAGCCCGCGGGCCCGGTCGTCGGCGATCGCCGTGGCGACGGGGGCGGCGTGGAGCCGGAAGCCATCGTCCGCGGGCAGGACCACGAGCGTGTCCGGCGGGAACCCGAGCTCGTCGAGCGCGCGGCCGATCGAGAAATGCGTCTGCTCGCTCGTGTACACGCGGACACCCTCGAGGGCGGCGCCGCGTGGCGGGTGGGGCGCGCCGCGCAGGGCACGGAGATGGACGTCCCGCACGAGCGCCATCGCGATGAAGTTCGCCATCACCCCGCCGGACGTGCACAGCCCGAAGCTGCCCTCGCCATACCCGACGAGGTCGCACAGCCAGCGGACCGCCTCCTCCTCGACGAACGCGGCGACGGGCCCGGCGTGCCACACGTCGACGCCCTGGTTGAGCCACTGGGCGAGGACCTCACCGGCGATCGACGCGACGAGCGGCGGTGGCGTGAAGTACGACAGCGAGCGCGGGTGCCACGAGCTGAGCGTGTGCGGGGCGATGGTCGCCGCGAACCGGTGGAGCACCGCGTCGAGCGTCGCGGGATCCGCCGGCGCGGGTCCGGGGCGCGCCGCGTCGCCGAAGTACGCGCGGCGGAGCTCGGCGTACGCCGTCGGCCGGCCCATCGAACGCACGAGCGCCTCGTCGTACAGCCAGTCCAGCGCGACTTGCCACGTGGCCTCCCCGGCGCGTTCGAGCGCGGCACGGGTCGCGGAGCCGTCGCGGACGCCGATGAGCTCGGGTTCGGGATGCCAGCGGAACGGGCCGAGGGGATCGTCGGTCACGGCCCGATGGTAGGCGACCGGCTACAGTGGTCGGGTGACCTCCCCCGAACCGCCCACCTCGGTTCGACCTGTCGAGTACAAGGGCGAGCCGCTCGATTCGGAGCGTGGGCCCGGGCTCGGCTGCTTCCGGTTCCAGGTCGGCCTGCTGGTCGTGTTCATCTTCCTCACGCCGCTCACGGTGATCTGGAACTGGCCCGTCGAGATCAGCATCATCCTGCTGTTCGCGACGATCGTCCTCCTGCTGTTCGCGGGCCAGACGATCATCTTCCTGCTCCGGCTCGTGGCCGCCGACCGGCGCGAGGGCCGGCGGGTGCCGCTCGCGAGCGGGTCGAAGACCGTCGGACAGCTGGAGGACGTCCAGCCAGCCGCGACGGCCGGCGGCAGCGACGATGACGAGAACGCAACGCCGCCGGCCGAGCCGGGCGTGCGAGAATAGCCGCCCCGCCAGACCCCCAGGACCCGAAGGAGTCAGCCCTCCAGGTGCCCGTCCTTGCCACCTTCTTCTCCGTCCGCCGCGGCCGCGACCCGTTCTTCAAGTTCTTCATGAAGACGATCTTTCCGCGCCAGGTTCGCGAGTACGAGGAGAAGTTCGGCATCCGCTTCGTCGGCTGGTACAACGTCGCGCACGGCTGGGACTTCGACAACGTCATCCTGCT
>JAICUI010000041.1 GCA_025935925.1 Chloroflexota bacterium | reverse complement strand
GCCTTGGCGATCGCCGAGGAGAGGTTGCCACCGGCGAGCTCCTGCGCCCGCTGGAAGAGGGGGAGGTCTCCGTCGGAGACGTAGATCGTCTTGTTCGGCACGGCTGCATCGTAACGCTCGTCGAGGGGTGTCATGGATACGTATGAGTATACGCATAGTCGAAGAAGCGTCAATCCGTTGATTTCGCGCCTGGACGTCCCGGGGGTGCGTCGTGACGCGCACGCCGCAGGTCGCGGCTTTCCCCGCGTGCCGGAGCGGGACTGTTATGCGGACGCAATGTCGTCCCGTCTTCTCTCACTTCTCCGTGCAACGGGTCCTGTCACGCTTCGAACCGTTCCCAACCGCACTGGACGGAGCCCGTGACCGAGCTTTTTCATCCCCTCGACCGCCGCTCCGGGACCGACCGACGCCGGAGCGAGCGGTGGGCGCCGAGGCTCCGCATGGATGCCGCCTCCCCGATCGCCGACTGGCCGCTCGTCGTTCCGCGGGAGCTGCACGACGTCCGGACGGTCGACCCGTGGGCACGCGTCGTGCACCTCGCGATCCTCGACGCGCGCCGGGACCGCGACGCCGACGCGTCGGCCAAGTGGGAGGACGACGCCGCGTGGCACATCGCCGGCTTCGACCCGACGCTCGCGGGCGCCGACCCCGAGACCGGCACGATGCCCCACGACGCGGTCGGCGCCGAGCGCGTCCGCGCGTACCATCGCGAGCTCGCGCGGCTGACGGACGGCACGTACGCCCAGCAGCTGATCTCGCTCGAGGGCGGCCGCGGGCCGCTCGTCGAGGCGCACCTCCGGACGACCGCGCGGCGGGGCGACCGGGTGCTGGAGATGCCGACGCTGATGGTGTTCGAGCTGCCGTCGCTGCGGATCCGCCGCGTGACGGAGTTCCCGGGCGACCTGCCCGCCTGGGACGCGTTCTGGGCGAGCTGATCGCCCCGTCCGCCGAGCCCGCAACCGCGCCCCACTTCGGGAGAACCGCTCGGTAGACTGGCCTGCAGTGCAGGTCGTCCCCGGTGTCCATCGCCACCCGGACACGGTCAACGTGTACCTCGTGGCGTCGGGCGACGACGCGATCCTGATCGACTTCGGGACGGGCGACGTCCTCGACCACCTCGCCGAGTACGGCGTCGAGCGCGTGACCGACGTCCTCCTGACGCACCACCACCGGGACGGGACGCAGGGCCTCGCGCGCGCCCGCGACGCCGGGATCCGGATCTGGGCGCCGCCCAGCGAGGTGAACCTCGTCGCGCACGCCGGCGAGCACTGGCAGATGCGTCCGCTCGACAACGACTACGACTTGCGCGAGGACCGGTTCAGCCTGCTCGACGACGTCCCGGTGACCGGCGTCGTCCAGGACTACCGACCGGTTCGCTACGGCTCGGTCGAGGTGCTCGCCGTCCCGACGCCGGGCCACACGCCGGGCTCGATGACGTACCTCGTCGAGGTCGAGGGCAAGCGCCTCGCGTTCAGCGGCGACCTCATCGCGGCGCCCGGCAAGGTGTGGTCGCTCGCCGCGACGCAGTGGACCTACACGGGGATGGAGGGCGTCGGGGCGACGATCGTGTCGGTGCTCGACCTCCTCGACCGTGCGCCCGACGTCGTCCTGCCCGCACACGGCGACCCGATCCTGGAGCCGGAGCCCGCGATCCGCCTCCTCGCGCAGCGGCTCCAGGGGCTCATCGACCTGCGCAGTCCGGAGTGGCAGCCGGCGGCGCTCCGCGACCGGCCGTTCGTCGAGATCTCGCGCCACCTGCTTCGGAACCGCACGTCGATCGCCAACACGTACGTCCTGTTGTCGGACTCGGGGTCTGCGCTGGTGATCGACTACGGCTACGACTTCACCGCGTGGCTGCCCTCGGGCACCGACCGGTCGTCGCGCCGCCCATGGCTCGCGACGCTGCCGCTGCTGCGCCGCGACTACGGCATCGACCGCGTCGAGGTGGCGATCCCGACCCACTACCACGACGACCACGTCGCCGGGTTCAACCTGCTGCGCGAGGTCGAGGGGACCGAGGTCTGGGCGGCCGAGCACATGGTGCCGATGCTCGTCGACCCGCACCGCTACGACCTGCCCTGCCTGTGGTGGGATCCGATCCCGGTCGACCGGCCCCTCGCGTTCGGCCGCCCGGTCCGCTGGCACGAGTACGAGATCACCGTCCATCCCCTGCCAGGGCACACGCTCTACGCGTGCGCGATCGAGTTCGAGGTCGACGGCCGCAAGGTCCTCGCCACCGGCGACCAGCAGGACGGCCGCGGCGTCGCGGGCGAGCGGCCGGAGTTCCTCAACTACCAGTACCGCAACGGCTTCCGGTTCGACGACTTCGTCGAGAGCGCGGAGCTGTACCGCAGCCTCCGGCCGGACCTGCTGATCAGCGGCCACTGGCTCCCCCGCCCCGTGACCGACGAGTACCTCGACCTGCTCCTGTCCAGCGGCCGCGAGCTCGCGCGCCTGCACCGCGAGCTGCTGCCGCTCGATGTCATCGACTTCGGGCCAGGCGGGTTCGGCGCGCGGATCGAGCCCTACCGGTCCGACGTGCGGCCGGGGACGGTCATCGACGCCGCGGTGATCCTGCGCAACCCGTACCAGCGCTCGGCGGACGGAAGCGTGGCGTTCGTCGTGCCGGACGGCTGGACCGCCGATCCGCCCGTGGTGCGTGCGCCACTGCGGCCGCTCGGCGAGGCCCGGGTGCCGTTCAGGCTGATCGTGGGCGACGTGCCGGTCCGCCGTGCGCGGATCGCGGCGGACCTGACGGTCGACGGCGTCCGGTTCGGGCAGCACGCGGAGGCGCTGGTGACGGTCCGGTGAGGGCCGCGGCCGCCCTCGCCTTCGCCGCTGGGCGGCTCGTGTGCGCGGTGCGCGTGTCGGTCGAGTCGGTGAGCGACCGAGACGTGGGCAGAAGGAGCCATCCGGCGCCAGACGCGCCGGGCAGCGGCCGAATCGTCGCCGGCGATGCGCACAGCGGCCGCCGGGCGGCGCGCGGCGCAAGCGGCGGGGTCGGCGCGTGACTGCCGACCGCTGGCACGTCGACGGCGGCTGGTACCGGCTGCACGGCGTGCCCGGGAGCCAGGTCGCGCTGCTCGACGGCACCGACGGCCGTCGCTGGGCCGAGCTCCGCGCGCTTGCGGCGGTCGACACCGTCGAGGCGCGCGACGAGCTGCTCGGTGTCGAGGGGCCGGCGTTCGACCCGGGACCCGACGGCGGCACGTGCCTCACCTGGCGGCTGCGATCGACCGTCTGGGACGCGACCCGGTTCGTCGCCGAGTGCACCAGGGACGCCATCGCGATCCACGTCGAGGTCGACGGCAGCGGCCGCATCGCCGACGTCACGCTCCTCGGCGGGCGCCTCGTCACGCCGCGGATCAACGGCCGGGTGATGAGCGGCGCGTGGTTCGAGTCGGTCGTCGGCGGCGGGCCCGCCGACCCGCGACGCATCGTGCGGCCCGCGACCGAGTCGGCGGACATCGGCGTCAGCTCGGGGTCGGAGCCCGGCCGCGGCGCCTGGTTCTTCACCCCCGGCCCGTTCGTGTACGCGGTGAGCCGCGAGCCCGCGACGGATCCGCTCGTCCCGCCGTCCGGCCCGTGGCTCGGGCTCGGGCTGCGCGTCGGGCGGGGCGATGCGGGGTTCACGACGTTCGGCTACCGGGCGTTCGATCGCGGCTTCGCGGTGTCGCTCGACTACGACGGCCGGACGCGGGTCGAGGGCACGTGGCGATCCCCGGCGCTCGTCCTGCGCGATGCCCCCGACCCGTACGCCGCGATCGAGGCGTGGCGCGAGGACCTCGAGGCGCGGAACCTGGTGCGGGCGGCGGGCACGCGGCCGATCCCGGACTGGTGGCGCCAGCCGATGTTCTGTGGCTGGGGCGCCCAGTGCGCGCTGGTCATGGCGGCCGGGCTGCCGATGTCCGCGGCGCCGGCGCGCGCGACCCAGGTCGACTACGACCGCTTCCTCGGCGAGCTCGGCGCGCGCGGGATCCGGCCCGGCACGCTCGTCATCGACGACAAGTGGCAGCTGACGTACGGCGGCAACGAGCCGGACCCGGCGAAGTGGCCCGACCTCGGCGGCTGGATCGCCGCGCGCCACCGCGAGGGCCGCCGCGTGCTGCTGTGGATGAAGGCGTGGGATCCGGAGGGCCTGCCCGCCGAGGCGTGCGTCGTCGCGCCCGACGGCACGCCGCTCGCGCTGGATCCGGAATCGCCGGCCGGCGAGGCGGCGATCCGCGGCGCGGTCCGTCGGATGCTCGGCTCGGACGGACTGGATGCCGACGGCATCAAGCTCGACTTCACGCATCGCACGCCGACCGGCCACGCGACCGTCCGCAACGGCACCGCGTGGGGCGTGGACCTGCTCGGCCGCTACCTCGACGTGATCGCCGACGAAGCCCGCGCCGCGAAGGCGGACGCGCTGATCATCGGCCACGCACCGAACCCGCTGGTGGCCCCGGCCCTCGGGATGCTTCGACTCAACGACGCGCTGCGCCTCGACGACCCGCACCCGCTCGCGGACATCACGGCGCAGTTCCGGCATCGCGCCGCGATCGTTCGTGCGGCATGCCCCGCGATCCCGATCGACACCGACGACTGGTGCGCCCCGGACCGCGCGGGCTGGCGCGCGTACGCGGAGGCCAAGCTCGACGTCGGCGTCCCGGCGCTGTACTACACGACCCGGCTCGACCGGTCGGGCGAGGCGCTCGACGACGCGGACGCCGAGCTCATCCGCCGGACGTGGGCCGCCTACCGGCAACACGAAGGCCTCGACGAGCCGCGGCCCCGCTGACCTGCGCGCTCATCCTGCGCGCTGGGGGGCCACCCCGCGGCCGTTCGCCTTGCAACCCGTTCGCAACGTGGGGTCCGTCGCTGTCCCCGCGCGCGGATCAGCCGCGTTTCCAGACTTCGAGAGACGGAATCCGTGCCTCGACGCTCAGGCCAGCCGGTCGCGGCGGCGGAGGACGGGTATCCGACCCGCTCGGCTCGCGGGCTCGGCGGACCCCAGGCCCGTCAACGGAGGACACGCATGCGCATTCGACGCTCCGGGAGCGCCTCGATCATCGCGCTCTCGCTGCTGGTCACCGCCTGCAGCGGCAACAACAGCTCGTCCTCGGGGACACCGGCCGCCGGTGGTTCCGAGAGCGCCGCACCCGCCACGACCTCCACCGAGAGCACCGCCCCGTCGGAGAGCGCCGGCGCGAGCACGGGCGCCTCGGAGAGCGCCGGGGCATCCGGCGGCGGCGCGACGATCGACGCCTCCGGCACGATCAACGCGTTCGGTGTGTCGTACGACACCGGCGACACGATCGCCAAGGAGCGCATCGACTACTTCAAGGAGAAGTACCCGAACGTCACGGCGAAGTTCAGCGAGAGCGGCTTCGACCCCCAGCAGTTCGTGACGGCCCTCCAGAGCTCCGATCCGCCCGACGTCGTCTCGATCGAGCGCTGGCGCATCGGCACGTACGTCGGCAGCGGCGTCCTCGAGCCCCTCGACGACTGCATCAGCAAGGCCGGCGTGGACATGTCCAACTACCGCGACTCCGCGGTGAAGGCGGTCACGTTCAACGGCAAGATCTACGGCCTGCCGCAGTTCTTCTGGGTGAGCAACTGGCTCGTCGACGACGACCTGTTCAAGCAGGCCGGCCTCGATCCCGCCAACTGGGACGTGAGCAACTGGGACCAGATCTCGGCCGCGAACGACGCGCTGCTCTCGAAGACCAAGACCAAGGTCGGCATCGACCCCAAGGTCTCCGACAACGGCGACCGCTTCCCGATGTGGGTCGCGGCGGCGGGCGGCTCGCTCCTCTCGGACGACGGGAAGACCGCGCAGCTCGACTCCCAGCCCGTCATCGACGCGCTGACCTTCGGCAAGAAGCTCATCGACGCCCACGGCGGCCTCACGAAGTTCAAGGACCTGCTCGGCCAGACCGGTGACTTCTTCGGCGCCGAGAACGGGTTCAAGAACAACCTCGAGGGCGCGTTCCCGATGCAGCAGTGGTACCTGAACGTCCTCGCGGGCGCGACGCCGGACACCAAGTTCACCGTCGTCCCGTTCAAGACGAAGCAGGGCCAGCCCGTGACCATGGCCGAGGGCGACGCCCTCGCGATCACGGCCAACTCCAAGAACAAGGACGCGGCCTGCGCCTTCATCACCGCCATGACGTCGACCGACGCGTGGGTCCGCGCCGCCACCAAGCGCGCGAGCGACGCCAAGGACAAGAAGCAGATCCAGACCGGGACGTCGACCGGCAACAAGGCCGCCGAGGACCAGATCTTCAACGGGATCGCGGACACCGGCGGCAACCAGGTGTTCACCGACGCCGTGAAGAACTACTACAGCACCTTCGACTCCGCCTTCGAGCTCCCGGCGACCACGGCCGCCGAGGACTTCCGTCAGGCGTGGATCGACGGCGTGAACGCGGCGCTCAGCGGCCAGAAGGACCCAACGACCGCCATGAAGGACGCCCAGCAGGTGGCCCAGCAGGCGCTCGACGCGGCGCCCCAGGCCCCGTAGCGCGGACCTGACAGCAACGGGCAGGCTCACAGGGAGGTGCATCGTCGATGACCGCGATCCGTCGCGCCAGTCCGACGAGATGGTCCCGCGAGGACCGGAGCACCTTCCTGTGGGCGATGCTGTTCCTGTCGCCCTGGATCATCGGGTTCGTGGTGTTCACCGCGATCCCGATGCTCTGGAGCCTGTTCCTCTCGTTCACGAGCTACAGCCCGCTGACCGGCAACGCGCCGCTGGTGGGCCTCGCGAACTACCAGCGCATCCCCACCGACCCCAAGGTCACGACGGCGCTGTGGAACACGATGTACTTCACGGTGCTGTTCGTCCCGCTCTCGACGATCCTGTCGATCTTCCTCGCGAGCCTGCTGAACCGGATCGGGAACCGGACGTCGGGGTTCTTCCGGACCGCGTTCTACCTGCCCAACATCACGCCCGCGGTCGCGACCGGCACGCTGTTCATCCTCGTGCTGGCGAACCCTGACGGGCTGCTCAACTCGTTCCTGCGGTTCTTCGGCATCACCGGCCCGTCGTGGCTCAACGACCCGGCCTGGCTCAAGCCCGGGATCGTGATCATGATGCTGTGGAGCATCGGCGGGACGATCGTCATCCTGTTCGCCGCCCTGCGGAACGTGCCGGCGGAGCTCCACGAGGCCGCCGAGATCGACGGCGCGAACACGTTCCAGCGGTTCCGCAACGTCACGCTGCCGCTGATCAGCGGCGCGCTGTTCTTCGTGATCATCATCAACACGATCGCGGCGATCCAGCTGTTCTCGGAGGTCTACACGATCTTCGGCGGGCAGCGACAGGGCGCCGTGGGCAACGACGCGGCGCTGTTCTACGTGATGTACCTGTTCCGCGAGGCGTTCGAGACGTTCCGGATGGGCTACGCGTCGGCGCTCGCGTGGCTGCTGTTCGTGATCGTCGGGATCATTACCGCGATCCAGTTCCGGCTGAGCAAGCGCTTCGTCTACTACGAGAACGGCTGAGCCATGGCGATCGAACGAACCCCCGTCGGCCCGGGCGCGGGCGCCGCGTCGCCGGCAGCCCCGGGCACCGTCCCCGTCGCGCTCCCGGGCACGCAGTCGCGCACCGCGTCGCGACCAATGACGCCCCGCCGGATCGCGGAGCGCGTCGTGTTCATCGTGCTGCTGCTGTTCTTCACGCTGCTGTTCGTCTATCCGTTCATCTGGCTGCTGTCCGCCTCGCTCAAGACGACGACCGAGGTGTTCAACAACGTCCTGATCCCGAACCCGCCGCACTTCGAGAACTACACGAACCTCATCGGCCAGCAGCCGGTGCTCAACTGGGCCTGGAACAGCTTCGTCGTGTCGGTCCTGGCGGCGACCACCGTGACGATCAGCTCCGCGCTGGTGGCGTTCGCGTTCGCGTACTTCCGGTTCCCCGGCCGCAACCTGCTGTTCGGGCTGGTGCTGGCGACGCTGCTGCTGCCCGGCACGGTGACGATGATCCCGACGTTCCTCATCTGGAACTTCCTGGGCTTCAACAACTCGCTCGTGCCGCTCTGGGCGGGCAACCTGTTCGGGTCCGCGTTCTACATCTTCCTGCTGCGCCAGTTCTTCATGACGCTGCCGCGGGAGCTGTTCGAGGCCGCGCGCGTCGACGGCGCCAACCACCTCCGGATCTGGTGGTCCATCGCCCTGCCCCTCACCCGGGCGGCGCTGGTCGTCGTGTTCGTGTTCGAGCTGAAGGCGGCGTGGACCGACCTGCTCAAGCCGCTGATCTTCCTCCACGACATCGCGCTGTACACGCTGCCGCGCGGCCTCAAGGCCATCGTCGACAACCCGTCCATCGGCGGGCAGAAGGAGTGGGAGCTGCTGGCCGCGGCCGGCGTGATCGTGACCGTCCCGATGATCATCGTGTTCTTCCTCGGGCAGCGATACTTCCTCGAGGGCATCGCGACCACGGGCTCGAAGGGGTGACGCCAGTCGCCCGAGCGGCGGTGCCGCAGACGGTGACGGCATGCTAGGAACCGCCCCCGCCGCCCCCTCCCCCGTCGAGCCGTCGCCCGACGTCTGTGTCCTCGGCCTCGACGTCGGCGGCACGAAGCTGGCGGCCGGCGTGGTCCGCGGCGACGGGACCGTGCTGTCGCGGGTCGTGGAGCCCAGCCGGGTCGACGAGGGGCCGCACGCGATGGTCGCGCGGCACCTCGAGATGGGCCGGAAGGCGGCCGACGCGTCGGGCCTCGGGTGGGACGCGATCGCCGCCGTCGGGATCGCCTGCGGCGGGCCGCTCGATCCGCTGCGGGGCGTCATCCAGTCGCCACTGAGCCTGCCGGGCTGGGACGACCTGCCGCTCACGCGGATGGTCAGCGAGGCGCTGGAACGACCGACCGTCGTCGACAACGACGCGACGCTCGGCGCGCTCGCGGAATGGTGGTTCGGCGCCGGACGGTCTCGCGGCGTCCGGAACCTCGTCTACCTCACGATCTCGACCGGGGTCGGCGGCGGGCTCATCCTGGATGGCCGGGTCTACCGCGGAGCCGCGGCGAACGCCGGGGAGCTCGGCCACCTGACGATCGACTATCGCGGGCGACCGTGTGCGTGCGGGCGGCGCGGCTGCGTCGAGGCCTACTGCTCCGGGACGAACATCGCGGCGCGGGCCCGGGAGGCGCTGGCGAGCGGCGACGCCTCCGTCCTGCGCGAGGCATCGCCGCTGACCGCGCGGGACGTCGCCGATGCGGCCGCGGCGGGCGATCCGCTCGCGCGGGCGATCTGGGACGAGACGACGGACATGCTCGGGTCCGCGATCGCGAACATCCTCGACGCGTTCAACCCCGAGCTCGTCGTGCTCGGTGGCGGCGTCACCCGCGCCGGTGCCCAGCTCCTCGACCCGGTGCGCGAGACGGGGCTCCGGCTCGCGATGCCGCCGGCGCGCAACGCGGCGGATGTCGTGCTAGCCGAGCTCGGCGACGACCTCGGCATCGTGAGCGCGGCCGCGGTCGCCCTGGAGCGCGTGCCCGAGGCCGGCGGACGGCCGCTCGACGGCGAGCGGATCGAGGGCCGACGTCCGGCCGGTGCCGTGGCGACGGCGCGATGAGTGACGTGACCCGGGAGCACCTCGCGGAGCACGCGGCCCTGGTCGGCGCGATGGCGCCGCTGCTCGACGTCGTCGACGACGTCGCGAGCCGGATGCGCCGGTCGCTCGACGTCGGCGGCACCGTTCTCTCGTTCGGCAACGGCGGGAGCGCCGCTGATGCGCAGCACCTCGCTGCGGAGCTCATCGGCCGCTACAAGCGGACCCGCCGGCCGCTCGCGGCGCTGTCGCTCGTCGTCGACCCGTCGGTCGTCAGCTGCATCGCCAACGACTTCGGCTACGACGACGTGTTCGCCCGCCAGGTGGAGGGGCTCGCGAAGCCCGGCGACCTCGTCGTCGGCTTCACGACGAGCGGACGCTCGCCGTCGGTCGTCCGCGGACTGGCGGCCGGACGCCGGTGCGGCGCGACCACCGTCCTGTTCGCGGGCGGCGACGGCGACGCGGCGCTTGCCGAGGCCGACCTCGCGCTCCTCGTCCCGTCGACGACGACCCCCCGCATCCAGGAGATGCACACGCTGCTGGTGCACCTGCTGAGCGAGGAGATCGACACCTGGGCCGCCGGGCCCGAAGGAGGAACCGCGGCCTGATGGCGAACGCCGAGCGCGCCTCGAAGCCCCGTCACGCCGTTTCGGACCGCCCGGTCCTCCACCTCATCGGGAACAGTCACATCGACCCGGTCTGGCTGTGGCAGTGGCCCGAGGGCTACCAGGAGATCCGGGCGACGTTCCGGTCCGCCCTCGACCGGATGAACGAGTACCCCGAGTTCATCTTCACGTGCGACTCGGTCGCCTACTACGAGTGGGTCGCCGAGATCGACCCGGACATGTTCGAGGAGATCAGGCAGCGCGTCGCCGAGGGCCGCTGGGAGCTCGTCGGCGGCTGGTGGGTCGAGCCGGACTGCAACCTGCCGTCGGGCGAGTCGTTCGTGCGCCAGGGCCTCCTCGGCCAGCGGTTCTTCCTCGAGCACTTCGGGAAGATCGCGACGGTCGGCTACAACGTCGACCCGTTCGGCCAGAACGGGATGCTGCCGCAGATCCTGCGGCGGTCCGGGATGGACAGCTACGTGTTCATGCGGCCGGGACGCAACGAGCTCTCGCTGCCGAGCCCGCTGTTCTGGTGGCAGTCGCCGGATGGATCACGGGTCCTGACATACCGCCTCCCGCACGAGTACACCGCCGGCCGCGACGATCTCGGCTATCACCTCGACAAGTCCATCAGCCAGCTGCCCGACCGCTGGACCGAGATGATGGCGTTCTACGGCGTCGGGAACCACGGCGGCGGGCCGACGCGCGCGAACCTCGACAGCATCCGCCGGCTCGACGGCGCCGGCGCCATGCCCACGCTCCGCCACTCGACGCCCGCGCGTTTCTTCGCGTCGGTCCGGGCGTCCGGGGCCGCAGACGAGCTTCCGACGTGGACCGACGACCTCCAGCACCACGCCGTCGGCTGCTACTCAGCCCACTCCGGGATCAAGCGCTGGATGCGGCGGACCGAGCACGAGCTGGGCGCCGCGGAGGCCTGGTCGGCCGTCGCGAGCGCGACCGGGGACCGCCCGTACCCGAGCGAGCCGTACGGCCGCGCATGGCGCCAGGTGCTGTTCAACCAGTTCCACGACACGCTCGGCGGGACGGCCATCGAGCCCGCCTACCGGGACGCACGGGACCAGCTCGGCGAGGCCGCGTCGATCGCGAGCCGCAACCTCAATCTCGCGATCCAGTCGATCAGCCGGCGGATCCACGTCCCGGCCGAACCCGGCACGGCGCCGATCGCGGTGTTCAACCCGCATGCGTGGCCGGTGCGCTCGGTCGTGGAGCTCGAGTTCGGCGGCCTCAACGCGACCGACGGGCTCACCGACGACGAGGGCACGGTCGTCGCGCTCCAGCCGGTCCAGTCGTACGCGACGGTGTCGGCGTGGCGGAGCCGCTTCGCGTTCGAGGCGACGGTGCCGCCGCTCGGCTACCGCTGCTATCGGGTGGTGCCGCAGACGCCGCGGCCGACGACCTCCCCGTTGCGCGTCACGGCGACGAGCCTCGAGAACGACTACCTGCGGCTCGAGCTCGATCCCGCGACGGGCCGCATCACCCACCTCGTGCTCAAGAGCGCGGCGACGAACCCGGGCGGCGGCGACGAGCTCGACGTGGTCGAGCCCGGCCGGTCGCCGGCCGCGGTCGTCGACGACACGTCCGACACGTGGGGCCACCGGCGGCTGGCCTACGACGACGAGGTCGGGACGTTCGAGTCGCACCGCGTCGAGGTGATCGAGCAGGGTCCGGTCCGCGGGCTCCTCCGCGTCGACAGCCAGTACGGCGACTCGCACCTGACCGAGGACTACGTCCTGGGCGCGCACGCCGATCACGTCGAGGTCAGGGTCGTCCTCGACTGGCGCGAGCACGAGAAGCTGCTGAAGCTGCGCTACGGGACCCGGGTCACGGCGCCCGTCGCGACGTACGAGATCCCGTACGGTGCCCTCGAGCGGCCGGCGAACGGCGAGGAGGAGCCGGGGCAGCGCTGGGTCGACGTGGCGGGACGGCTGGGCCGGGGCGGATCGAAGGCGATCGCCGGCCTCGCGGTCCTCAACGACGCGAAGTACGGCTACGGCGTCCGCGACGGCGAGATCGGCGTGACCGCCGTCCGGTCGCCGATCTTCGCGCACCACGAGCCGTTCATCCCGAAGGCCGGCGTCCGGTACCAGTTCCAGGACCAGGGCGTGCAGCGGTTCACAATGCGGCTCGTCCCCCATCGCGGCGCATGGTCGGACGCGGGGCTCACGCGGCGGGCGCTGGAGCTCAACCAGCAGCAGACCGTGCTGATCGAGTCGTACCACGACGGGCCGCTCGATCGCTCCGCGTCGTTCGGCAGCGTCGAGCCGGAAGGCCTCGTGCTCGGGGCGCTCAAGCACGCCGAGGACGGCGACGACCTCGTCGTGCGGGTCGTGGAGACGATCGGGCGAGCGGCGGACGCGCGCGTCTCGCTCACCGCCTGGGGCCGCGAGCTGGCGTTCCCGATCGGGCCGTTCGAGATCCGGACGTTCCGCGTGCCGCGGGACCGGTCCGCCGAGCCGTACGAGACCGACCTGCTCGAGCGGCCCATCGCGCCGGCGTGATCCGCCGGACCCGGTCGCTCGACGGCGGCGCGTGGTGGATCCGGTCCCACCAGGGTCTCGAGGCCGCGCTCGCCGCCGCGGCGCGGTCGACGGCACGCGGCGGCGACGGCTCCCGCGGCGACGGTGGCGACGGTGGCGCGGGCGCCATCCACGCGGTGCACGAGCCTGATCCCGCCGAGGGCTGGATCCCGGCGCGCGTCCCGGGCTCCGTGCTCGACGGCCTGATGCGCGCCGGCGAGGTCCCGGACCTGTACCGGGAACGGAACAGCCTCCTCGCCGAATGGGTCCCGCAACGCGCGTGGACCTACCGGACGGCCTTCTCGCTCGATGCGCTCGCACCCGGCGAGCGGGCGTGGCTGCGCTTCGACGGGATCGACGCGGCGGGCCACGTGTTCCTCGACGGCGCGCCCGTCGCGTCGCACGCATCGGTGTTCGCGCCGCTCGAGGTGGAGGTCACGCGGCCGGTCGCGGAGGGCGGGCGCCACGAGCTGGCCGTCGTGATCGAGCCCGCGCCCGAGAGCGAGCCGCAGGTGGGCAGGACGTCCCGGGTGCGGGTCCACAAGCCGCGCATGAGCTACGGCTGGGACTTCTGCCCGCGGCTCGTCCACCAGGGGCTGTGGCAGGGCGTCGAGCTGATCGTCGCGGGGCCGGTGCGGATCGCGGACGTCCGGGCGCGGCCCGCGCTGGCTCCGGACCTCGCCTCGGGATCCGTCGCGGTGTCGGTCACGCTCGATCCGGGGGCCGATGCGGCGGGCGCGGTGACGGTCACCGCGGAGGTCGCCGGCGGTCGCGCCGACGCCATCGTTTCCGCGGACACGTCGCTCGTCGAGCTGGCGGTCGACGTCGACCGGCCCGCGCCATGGTGGCCGAACCGCCTCGGTCCCGCGACGCTCCACGAGCTCCTCGTGCGAGTCGCCGGTGAGCGCGGCGACATCCTCGACGAGCGGTCGATGCGCATCGGGTTCCGCACGATCGAGCGCCACCCGAACCCGGGAGCGCCGCCCGATGCGCGGGCGTGGTCGTTCAGCGTCAACGGGCGTCCGCTCCAGATCCTCGGCTGGAACTGGACGCCGCTCGACGCGCTGTACGGCGTCCCGCGGCCCGACCGGCTCGAGCATCTCCTGCGTCTGGCCACGTCGAGCGGCGCCAATCTGCTGCGCGTGTGGGGCGGCGGCCTGATCGAGACCGAGGCCTTCTACGACGCGTGCGACCGCCTCGGTCTCCTCGTGTGGCAGGAGCTGAGCCAGTCGAGCTCGGGGATCGACGACCTGCCGTCCGACGACGAGGCGTTCGTCGCGCGGATGCGGGACGAGGCCGAGTCGATCGTCCCGCTTCGCCGCAACCATCCCTCGCTCGCGATCTGGTGCGGCGGCAACGAGCTCCAGGACGAGCGCGGCCCGCTGGAGGACGACCGGTCCCCCGTGCTCGCGGCGCTCCACGACGTCGTCGCCCACCTCGACCCGGACCGGATCTGGCTGCCGACGTCGCCATCGGGTCCGCGGTTCGGCAACCGGCTGCCCGACCTCGAGTCGGACCCGCACGGGCACCACGACGTCCACGGCCCGTGGGAGCACCAGGGCCTTCGCGAGCAGAATCGGCTGTGGGACGCGGGCGCGTCGCTGTTCAACGGCGAGTTCGGCGTGGAGGGCATGACGAACCGGAGGGCCCACGAGCGGCTGATCGCGCCGGAGCATCGCTGGCCGGCCGACCGCTCGAACCCGGTCTACCGCCACCTCGGCGACTGGTGGATCAACGCGCCGCTCGTGCAGGCGGCATTCGCCGGCGGGGTCGGGGATCTCGAGACGCTGCGCCGCGCGAGCCAACGGCTGCAGGCGGACGGCCTGCGCTACGCCGTCGAGGCGAACCGCCGGCGCTGGCCGCGGAACGGCGGCTCGATCCCGTGGCAGCTGAACGAGTCGTACCCGAACGCCTGGTGCACGGCGGTCGTCGACCACGACGGCGAGCCGAAGCCCGCGTTCCATGCGGTCCGGCGCGCGTACCGGACGCCGTTCGTCGGGGCCCGGTTCGCGTCCTGGGTGCTCGACGGCTCCGGCCGGCTCGAGGCGACGCCCGTCGCGTGGGTCCGCGACGGGTCCGGCGGCCGAGCCACGATCACCGCGTGGGTGATCGGCGCCTCGGGCGAGCTCGTGCACGAACGCGAATCGCAGCTCGAGCTCCTCGGGCGAACGCCGGTGTTCGCAGGTGCGATCTGCGCCGACGTGCCGCGCGACCAAGGGTTCGTGTTCCTCGACCTCCGGCTGGCCGGCGGCGACGGGACGGCCCTCGCCACGAACCGCTACCTGCTGTCGTCGGGCGGAGACTTCGGCGGGCTGCTCGACCTGCCCCCCGCCAGCCTTGAGATCGCGGTCGAGCGAGAGGACGACGACTGGACGATCCGGCTCGAGCATCGCGCGGGGCCGGCGGCCGTGGACATCGTGCTGGCCGACGCACGCGACCCGGCCGACCCGGGCTGGCCCGAGCTCGACGACAACGCCTTCGACGTCCTGCCCGGCGAGGCGAGGACCGTGCACGTCGCGTGGGCCGGCGCGCCGACCAAGGGACGGCGGGTGCGCCTCGGTGCGTGGAACGTCGACCCGGTGGTCGTCGAGTGAAGCCCGAGGCCCTCGCGCCGTCGCTGCTGGTCGGCACCGGCGCGACGACCGGCCGCTTCCGGCCCGAGGCCGCGTGGGTCCCGCTGACCGGCGACGCCGCGGGGTGGGACGTGACGCTCGAGATCCGCCTCGAGGGCGACGAACCGGTCGACGCCTCGCTCGCCTTCGCCATCCACCTGCCGGCGGACGACGATCCTCGCTGGCTCGTCCCGGGCCTGTTCTACGGCGACAACCGGCCCGCCGACAGCCGCGCGCACCATCCGCGCTGGGTCGAGGCGACCGCGGAGGCGCCCGGCGACCCGTTCGCATCACCGGACTGGTGGTTCCGAGCCGATCGGTGCGCCACGCCGGCCGTGTTCGCGACCGGCAAGGGCACGCGGTACGCGGTCGCGACGCGCGAGCGGAGCGCGATCGGCCAGCCCGGGATCGGGTTCGGGACGGTCGACACGGACACGGGTCTCCGGCGCCAGCTCCGGCTCGCCTTCCCGTACCGCGAGCTGCCCGTCGTGTACGACGGCGGCCCGGAACCGCAGCCCGCCGACTGCCCGACCCATCGCTGGCAGCCCGGCGACGTTGTGAGGCTGGAGGCCCGGGTCTACGCCGTCCCCGACGGGGCCGACGCGGACGCGGCGATCCTCCGCGATCTCCACGCCTGGCTCGCCGGCAAGCCGATCCGGCCGCCGATCGACGCCGACGCCGCCGCGTCCCTCGCCGCCGACGGCCTCCTCGCCTGGCACTACCGGGCCGGCGAGGGGGTCCTGATCGAGACCGCCGCCTTCGACCGCGACCACCCCAGCGAGCCGGACCGGCTGGCGATGCACGTCGCGTGGCTGAGCGGCGCCCCGGCCGCGTCTGCCCTGCTCCAGCACGGACGTCGCACCGGCCGCGCCGACGCGACCGACGCCGGCACCCGCGTCCTCGACGGCATCGCGGCGAACCTCGCCCCGTGCGGGACGTTCTGGGGCCAGTGGACCGCCGACCACGGCTGGACGAAGGGCTGGACGCCCGGTCCCGACGCCCTCCACGCGCGGACCATCGCCGAGGCCACGCTGTTCATGGCGCGCGCCGCGCGGCTCGCCGAGCGGCGACCGTGGCGCGACGCCGTCCGGTCGAACGCCGCGTTCGTCCTCGGCCACCAGCGGCCCGACGGCGCGATCCCGAGCGCCTGGAACGGGACGTCCGGCGATGTCATCTCGTGGGACGGCACCGCCGGCCTCGCGTGGGTCCCGGCGCTGTCCGAGGCGTCCCGCCTGCTCGGCGACCCGACGCTCCTCGACGCCGCGCGCCGCGCCGGCGCCCACTACGCGGACGCGGTTGAGCACGGCCGGCTCGCGGGCGCCCCGGAGGACGTCGACCGCTCCCCGACCTCGGAAGACGGCTACGTGGCGCTGATGGCCTACGTCGCGCTCGCCCGCGCGGACGACGCGAGTCGGGGCGCCCGCCTGACCCTCGCCCGCCGCGCCGCCGACTGGATGCTCGGCTTCCGCTACGTGTACGACGTCGACGTCCCGCCCGACAGCCCGCTCGGCCGCATCGGCTTCCGCTCGACCGGCTTCGACATGGCGTCGCCCGCGAACCAGCACCTCCACGCGTACGGCCTCATCTGCACGGGCGAGCTCGTCGCGCTCTCGCGGCTCCTCGGTGATCGCCGCTACGCGACCGCCGCCGCCGAGCAGCTCGCCGCGGCCCGACAGGTGATCGTCCGCGAGGACGGCATGCTCGGCGGGCGGCGCGGGATGATGCCCGAGCGCCTGTACCAGACGCGGTACGACGGCGAGAAGGGCGATATCGGCCCGCTGTCGCACGCCTGGTGCCTGGGGCTGCTGCTCCACGCCGCGGAGCTCGCGGTCGTCACCCCGGAGCTCGCCGATGGCTGAAGCGACACGCGACGCCTGGGCCACCCGGCCGTGGAGACTGCTGCCGAACCGCGTCTCGCGCTTCTATCGTGGCGGGCTGCTCATCGACCGCTTCCGGGGCGCGGCCGAGCCGCGCGACACCGACCGACCGGAGGACTGGGTCGGGTCGGCGACCCGCGCATGGACGCCGCCGGACCAGCCGCCGACCGACGAGGGCCTCGGCGACGCGGAGCTCGACGGCGTGGTGCGACGGGTGATCGACGTCGTGCCCGAGCCCGGCGTCCTCGTGAAGCTGCTCGACGCCGGCAACCGGCTGCCGGTCCACGCGCATCCGTCGCGCGCGTTCGCCGTGACGTACCTCGGCTCGCGCTACGGCAAGAACGAGGCGTGGATCATCCTCGCGACGCGGGAGCTGCCCGGCGAGCCGCCGCCCAACCTGCGGCTCGGGTTCCGCCGCGACATCGGCCGTGACGAGCTCCGTCGCTGGATCGACGACCAGGACGTCGGCACGCTCCTCGGCGCGATGCACGAGCGCCCGGCGCGCGCCGGCGACGCCTGGTTCGTGCCGGCCGGGATCCCGCACGCGATCGGCGCCGGGTCGCTGATCCTCGAGGTCCAGGAGCCCACCGACTTCTCGATCGTCCTCGAGCGCACGGGATTCCCGGTCGCGGCCGAGGAGGCGCACCTCGGCCTCGGCTGGGACGTGATGCTCGACGCGATCGACCGCCGCGGGTGGACCGACGACGAGCTCGACGCGCTGCGCGCGGACGCGACGCGCCAGGGGTCGCTGCTCGTGCCGGAGGCCGATGCGTTCTTCCGCGTCCGCAGCGTGACGGCGACCGAGCCGGCGCCCCTCGGCCTGCCCGCGGCGTACGTCGTGGGTGCGGTGGTGGCCGGGTCCGGTCGCGTTCGCACCCGCGGCGGGGCGCACGACGTCCGCGCGGGCGACACGTTCGGGATCCCGCCGTCGGCCGCAGGCGACGCGGCCCTCGAGCCCGACGACGGCAGCGTCGAGGCGCTGCTGTGCACCGGCGGCGATCGGCCGTGAACCAGCGCTCGACGATCAACGAACGCTCGACCCGGATGGCCCGGCTTCGCCCGTTCACGACGCGCCTGTTCAACCCGATCAGCCGCCACGTCGCCGGACGCCTGCCCGGCTTCGGGATCCTGACCTATCGCGGTCGGACGTCGGGCCGGACGTACCACACGCCGCTCAACGTGTTCCGCCGTGCGGATGCGTACGTCTTCGCGCTGACGTACGGCCCCGACGTCCAGTGGGTGAAGAACGTGCTGGCCGCGGGCGAGGCCGGCCTGGAGGTCCGCGGACGCGACCTGCGGCTCGGGTCGCCGGAGCTGGTCGAGGACCCGGGTCGTCGCCTGATGCCGTGGCCGATCCGCCCGTTCCTCGGGTTCATGCGCGTCCGCTGGTTCCTGCGCATGGCCATCGTCCCGTGACGGCCGCCGGCGATTCCCTCCGGTTCCCGGCGGGCTTCCTGTTTGGCGCGGGCACGTCGGCGTACCAGGTCGAGGGCGCGGTCGACGAGGACGGCCGTGGCCCGTCGAGCTGGGACCGCTTCAGCCACGAACCCGGGCGCGTCGCGAACGGGGAGACGGGCGACGTCACCAGCGACCACTACCACCGCTGGCGCGAGGACGTCGACCTGATGGCCGAGATCGGCCTGACGGCGTACCGCTTTTCGATCGCCTGGCCGCGGGTCCAGCCGGACGGGTCCGGACCGGCCAACCCCGCGGGGCTCGACCACTACGACCGGCTGGTCGACGCGCTGCTCGCGCGTGGCATCGCGCCGTGCCCGACGCTCTACCACTGGGACCTGCCGCTGGCCCTCGAGGACGCGGGCGGCTGGCTGTCGCGCGACACGCCGGAACGGCTCGCGGACTACGCGCGCCGCTGCTTCGACCGGCTCGGCGACCGCGTCCACACCTGGTTCACCGTCAACGAGCCGTGGGTCGCGGCGACCCTCGGGTACCGGCTCGGGCTCCACGCGCCGGGCCATCGCGACCTCCGCGAGGCCGTCGTCGCATCGCATCACCTGCTCCTCGGGCACGGCGCGGCGGTCGAGGCATTCCGCGCGAGCGGCCGCGAGGGGCGGATCGGGATCGTCCTCAGCCTCGCGCCGACCGAGCCGGCGTCGGAGGACGAGACCGACCGGGAGGCGGCGCGTGGCTCCGACGGCTACACCAACCGCTGGTTCCTCGACCCCGTGTTCCACGGCCGGTATCCGGACGACACGCGCGCGGTGTTCGAGGGGCTCGTCGGCCCGCTCGCGGAGATCCGCGACGGCGACGAGGCACGCATCGGCACGCCGTCGGACCTGCTGGGCGTCAACTACTACACGCGGCGGGTGATCCGGGCGGGCACGGCGGACGGCGGCCTGCCGTGGACCGTCGAGCCGGCCTCGCCGTCGGTCCAACACACCGACACGGGCTGGGAGATCACGCCCTGGAAGCTCACGGAGCTGCTCGAGGGCCTCGAGCGATGGACCGGCGATCGCCCGATCCTCGTCACCGAGAACGGCTGCGTGTTCCTCGACCAGCCCGACCCGACGGGCCGCGTCGCCGACACCGGGCGAGTCGACTACCTGCGCGCGCATCTCGCGGCGGTGCACGCCGCGATCGGGGCCGGCGCGAACGTCGCGGGCTACTTCCACTGGTCGCTGCTCGACAACTTCGAGTGGGCCGAGGGCTTCCGTTCCCGGTTCGGGCTGATCCACGTGGACTACCCATCCGGCCGCCGGCTGCTCAAGGACAGCGCCAAGGCGTACGCGCGGATCATCGCGGCACAGTGACGGCCCGCCGCGCGACGGCGGCGCCACCGCGCGACCGGCCGCGATCGGGCTCGTTCGCGGTCAGGGCGTTCGAACGCGTTCGCCGTCGTTCCGGGCCCGACGCGGATGCGTCTCGAACAGGTCCTTCGACGGCAGCCCACGCGCGATCCGCGCACGGACGTCGGGGCCGGCGTCGATCCCCACGGCGTCGAAGGCGAGAAGGAGCGCTCCGGCGGCCGGCTCGAGCTGCGGCGCGACGACACGAACGCCCGGCGCCGCGGCGCGAACCGCCCCCACGATCGCCTCGCGGAGCGCCTGAGCCCCGGATCGCAGCACCCCGCCGCCGAGCGACAGCGCGAACGGCGCGGCGAGATCGATGCGCGCCCGTCGTGCGGCCGCGAGCGCCGTCGCCCCGAGGCTTGCGCCGTGACGCTCGACGATCGCCCGCGCGCCGGGATCGCCGTCGTCCGCAGCGTCGAGCAGGATCCACGC
Organism: Chloroflexota bacterium; assembly: GCA_025935925.1. Lineage (GTDB taxonomy): Bacteria > Chloroflexota > Limnocylindria > Limnocylindrales > CSP1-4 > CAIXZV01. The sequence goes on along the minus strand of JAICUI010000041.1, from coordinate 10,133 downwards.
GACGACCGCCGGGTCGCGACGGTCGGGGTGGTCGCGGCGGCTCGCGTGGTGGAGCAGCGCCTCGACGCTGGGCTCGCCCGTCACGGCGAGCACCCGATCCGTGAGCACGGTCGGCGGCTCGATGCCGAGCTCCGCGCGATACACCGCCTGGAGCGTGCGCACGCCGAGCTCGTGCGCGCCCTGCGTCTCCTGCCAGAACCCCGAGTGCCACGTCGTGCCGTCCGGGCCGCGTGCACCCGTCGCCGTGCCGGTGCCGCAGACGACCACGACGCCCGGGCCGTCGGGGATCGCGGCGCGCAGCGCGCCGATCGCGTCGTTGACCACGGTTGCGGATGGCCACCGAGCGGCATGCGCGGCGCGCAGCTCGTCGGCGTCCTCGGGCCAGTCGGCGCCCGCGAGGCTCAGGACGGCGCCGGCGACACGAGCGTCGCCATGCCCGGCACCCGAGAGCGCGAGGTCCGCGGCCTCGCCGTGAACGGCCGTCGCTCGCTCGATCCCCACCTTGTACGGGTCGCCGTTGCGGTCCACGCGGCCCGTGCCGAGGATCGTCCCATCGGGCGCCGCGACGAGCGCGATGGTCTTCGTGTTGCCGCCATCGATGCCGAGCAGGACGCCCCCACCGGTCACGGCATCGCCGCCCGATCGGCCAAGAGGAGCGCATCCGGATGGTCGCGCAGGAAGCTCGCTGGGAGGTCGGGACCGACCGGGCCATCGAGCATCGACCGGAGGATGTCGCGCTTCGAATCGCCGCGGACGACGAGGACGACGAACCGCGCGGCGAGGATCGTCGACATCCCGGCGGTCAGCGCGGCGCGCGGAACGTCGAGGCCCGGCCAGTAGCGCGCGTTGCTGGCGAGGCTCGCGGGCGCGAGCTCGACGACGCGCGTCGGCGCGTCGCGGTCCGCTGGCGGCTCGTTGAACCCGAGGTGGCCGTTCGGCCCGAGCCCGAGCACCGCCACGTCGATCCCACCCGCGCGCGCCACCGCCGCGTCGTACGCGAGGCACGCCGCCTGCCTGTCGACCGCGCCGCCATCGAGGCGGACGATGCGCTCGTCCGGGACGCCGAGCGGCGCCGCGACGTCCCGCCGCAGCCACCCGATGAGCGACCGCGGGTCGTCGGCCGGTACGACGTACTCGTCGAGCTGCACGAGCCGCAGCCCGGACCGGCGCCCGAGCGCCGCATAGACCTCCAGGGCCGACGACCCGAGCGCCGGCATGAGCGTCGCGTCGGGCCGGCTGGGCGCGCGCAGCGCGTCGTCGACCACCGCTGCGCCCGCCGCGCCCACCTCGTCCGGCGCGACGACCCGGATCTCCACCTAGGCGAGGAGCCGCGGCGGCAGGTACGCGCGGTGCGCCGCCGCCAGCTCGTCGTACAGCCGCTCCGCGAGCGCGAGGTCGCCGACCAGCGGGTTGGCGGTGAGCGCGGCGATCGCATCGCGCCGGCCGCCGGACCACGCCGCCTCCGCCGCGAGCGCCTGGTAGGCGCCCAGCGCCTCGATCAGGCCACGCACGGTCGGAGGCAGCGGCGGCTGCGGGATCGGCGCGGCTCCGGCGCGCGACACGACCGCCGGCACCTCGACCACCAGGTCATCGGGGAACCCCGCCAGCGCGCCGCCGGCGTTCGGCACGTTGACCGGCCAGACCGTCCCCCGATCGTTGACGATGGCGTCGATCACGTCGATGGCGAGCTCCAGCTCGAGGATGCCGCCGCGCGACCGCGCGGGGTCCAGTGCCGGCTCCTCGTTCCGGGACTGCTCCTCGTAGTGGCGCCAGTAGTCGGGCACCTCGGCCGCGATGTCCTCGGCGCGCGTCGTCGGCCTCGCCCGGAGCTCCGCGAGCACCTCCTCGCGGAAGTAGTAGTCGTCGAGGTAGGGCGACGGCAAGGAGCCCATCGTCGCCGCGAGGTGGAGCAGCCGGTCGGACCGCGGGTTCGCGGACGGCGCACGCAGCCGCGCATCGTCGGCCTCCCGGATCCGCCCGATCACGTCGACGCCGTCGTACAGCTGGCGCACGGTCCAGCCGGTGTGGTTCAGCCCCACGAGCACGGCGTCCAGCCGCGCGGGGTCGAGCCCCGCGGACCGCACCGCGCCCGGCGGGAAGATGAGCGGGCCCTCGCACAGCGAGATCACCGGCACCTCGCTGTGGTGCGTGATCGCCTCGGACACGAGGTTGACGGGGTTCGTGTAGTTGATCAGGACCGCCTCGGGCGCGACGCGGGCGACGTCCGCGACGAGGTGCCGGAAGACGTTGATCGAGCGCAGCGCCATGAAGAACCCACCCGGACCCTGCGTCTCCTGCCCGATGACGCCGTGACGCAGCGGGATGCGCTCGTCGAGCGCGCGGGCCTCGAACCCGCCCGGCCGGAACGACGCGAGGACGATGTCGGCGTCGGTCAGGGCGTCGATGCGGTCGGTCGTCGTCCGCACCCGGAGGTCGAGCCCGCGGGCCTCCGCCATCCGCCGTGCGAGCCGCTCGACGACGCCGAGCCGCCCCTCGTCGAGGTCCATGAGGACGACCTCGGAGCCCGCGAACGCCGCGCCGCGGACGATGAGCGAGGCGACCGTGCCCGGGGCCCGCGTCGATCCGCCGCCGATGTACGCGAGCCGGATCGCGGCCATCAGCGGGCGTCCCGCGCGGCACCGGGGGCGGCGGGACGCGCGACCGACCCGGGCATCGTCGCGAATATACGCTTGGCGGCATCGTGACCACGTCGCTCTGGCGCCACGCCGACTTCATGAAGCTCTGGGCGGGCCAGACCGTGTCCGAGCTCGGGTCGGTCGTGACCCGGACCGCGGTGCCGCTCGTCGCGCTGCTGGTCCTCGGCGCGGGCCCGTTCGATCTCGCGGGGATCGTCGTCGCCCAGAGCCTCGCCGTGCTGCTCGTCGGGTTCTTCGCCGGTGCCTGGGTCGACCGGTTGCGGCGCAAGCCCCTGCTGATCGCCGCGGACGCGCTGCGGGCCGTGCTCCTGTTCTCGATCCCGGTCGCGTACTTCGCCGGCGTCCTGCGCATCGAGCAGCTGTATGTCGTCGTGTTCCTCGAGGGCTGCCTCGGGTCGGTGTTCGACGCGGCGTACCCCGCCTACGTCCCGTCGCTGATCGGCGTCGATCGCGTCGTCGAGGGCAACAGCAAGCTCGCGACGAGCTCGTCGCTCGCCGAGATCGGCGGCCCGGGGCTCGGCGGCGCGCTCGTGCAGCTGATCGGGGCGCCGTTCGCGATCCTCGTCGACGCGATCTCGTTCGTGGTCTCGTCGGTGTCGCTGCTGCTGATCCGCGCGCCGGAGCCGGCGCGGCCGCCGCGCACCGTGACGACGCCCATCCTCCGGGAGATCGCCGAGGCGCTCGACCTCGTCCGCCGCCACCCGCTGCTCGTGCCGCTGACGCTGCGTTCGGTCATCGCGCACGTCGCGGGGTCGTTCTACGGCGTCCTGTACACGATCTACCTGCTCGAGGTGCTGCACCTCGAGCCGTTCGTCATCGGCGTGGTCATCTCCGCGGGCGGCGTCGGCGCGCTCATCGGGTCCCTGTTCGCCGCGCGGACGATCCGCCGCCTGGGCATCGGGCCCGCGCTGATCTGGACGGCCGCGGGCGCGTCGGCCATCGGGATCCTGACCCCGCTCGCGGGCGGCACGGTCGTGCTCGCAACGCTGATGGTGTTCCTGCCCCAGCTCGTCGGCGACGGGCTCCAGACGATCGAGGGCGTCGCGGAGCTGTCGCTCATCCAGGGCGTCATCCCCAACGAGATCCTCGGCCGCGTCAACGCGACGCTCGAGGTGCTGTCCCACGGCATCGCGTACCCGCTCGGCGCGCTGCTCGCCGCGCTCCTCGCGGAGACGATCGGCGTCCGGGGCGGGATCTTCATCGGCTGGGCCGGCATGGCGGTCTCGATCCTGTTGCTCGTCCTCTCGCCGCTGCCGCGGGTGCGGACCGCAGCCGACGCGATCCCGATCGCGGCCGATTCCTGACGCGATCCCGTGCCGTCGGGCATGCTCACCCGACACGACAGGAGGCCGTCATGCCCACGTTCACCGGCGCGTTCCAGGGCTTCTCCGCGAACGACATCCCGGCCGAAAAGGCGTTCTACGCCGACACGCTCGGGCTGACCTGTCACGACGCCATGGGCGGCCTGGACGTCGAGCTGCCCGGCGGCGCCCGGCTGTTCATCTACCCCAAGGACGACCACCGGGCGGCGACGTTCACGGTGCTCAACTTCCGCGTCGACGACATCGATGCCGCCGTCGACGACCTCAGCGCGAAGGCCGTGACCTTCCAGCGCTACGACGGGACGGAGCAGGACGCCAAGGGCATCCAGCGCGGCTACGGGCCGGCGATCGCCTGGTTCGAGGACCCGTGCGGCAACATCCTGTCGGTCATCCAGGAGGGCTGACGAGCTCCGACGCGCCGACCCGGGTCTCGCGCGCCGGCCCGGCCGACGCGAGGAGCGCATCGAGCCGCTCGAGCATCGGCCGCGATCCCAGCCGCTCGAAGATCGCCCGCGCCTCGTCGACGTTCGCCCGGACGATCGGGGCGTCGGGGCCCAGCACCTGCGTCATGTCCAGCACGAGCAGGGCGTAGTCGACCACGACTCCGAGCTCGACGAGCTCGGGCAGGATCGCCGCGTACTCGCGGGCGGCCGTCTCCGCGTCGCCGTCCAGCGCCGTCAGCGCCGCGCGCAACGAGCGCCGGGCGAGGTCCACCGTCCGCCCGTGCATCTCGGCGTGCTCGACCGTCGCGACGGCGTTCCGGAACCCGGTTGCGTCCCCGGCCCAGAGCAGCGCGCGTGCCATGCGGGGGAGGTCGGTCGCCGCGTTCGTGGGGTTGCGGGCCGCAGAGCTGCGGAAGAACGCGGCTGCCTCAGCGTATCGGCCGGCCGTGAGCGCCGCGACACCACGGCCGGCGTCGAGATTCGAGAGCTGCTGGGAGTCGGCGCGGTCGTGCAGCAGGCCCTCGTGCTCCGCGAGCAGGTCGTCGATCGACTCGCCCCGCATCGCACGGATCTCCTCCTGGGCACGGAGGATCGTCGCGCGGTCGCCGGGCTCGAGGTGCGCGACGCTCGCGTCGGCCGTGGCGGCCAGTGCCCACTCCCACTCGCCGAGCGGGATCGCGGCCTCGCCGGCGTTGCCGAGCGTCGTCGCGTAGGTCCCCCGGAACCCGAACCGCGCCGCCAGCTCGTGCGCCGCGCGACTCCGGTCGAGCGCCATCCGCGGGTCCCGACCGATGCTCGCGACGCCGAGGTTCAGGAGGCCGCGGACCGTCGTCGCTCGGAGACCGAGCTGCTCGGCCAGCCGGATCCCCGCCTCGAGGATGCCGGCGCCTTCGTACGGCCGCGGTCCGAACGCGAGCACGGAGCCCTTCGTGATCAGCGCATCGGCGATGAGCTCCGTCGCTTCGATCCGCTCGGCGCGCCCGATCGCGACGTCGGCGAGCGCGATCGCGTCGTCGTTCCGGTCGCCGAACCAGTAGGCACGAGCGAGCTGGTGTTCGATGGCGGCGAGTGCGGGATCGTCGTCGAGGTTCGCGTACGTCGCGACCGCCGGCTCGAGGACCTCGAGCGCCTCCTGCGAGCGCCACGCGTTCACGAGCCCCTGCCCCAGGAGCGCGGTCGCGCGCGCGGCGCCGCTCCGGTCGGCGAGCTCCTCGCGCCGCTGGATCGCCTCGTGGAGGAGGGGCTCGGCGCGCTCGTACTGCCCGGCCAGGATGCTGGCCTCGCCCGCCCGCTCGAGGAGGTCGCCGATCTCCGCCCGGTCGCTGGTGACCTCGACGGCCTCGAGCAGGAAGGTCGTCGCCTGGTCGTGACTGCCGAGGGCAGCGGCACGTCCGGCGGCTGCCCGAAGGGCGATCTTCGCCTGCGTCGCGAGCGGTCCGCTGTCGGGGTCGTCGCGGCCCGAGCGATACGCCGCGAGGTAGTGGGAAGCGAGTGCACCGGCCAGCTCGTCCTCGCCCATCGACTCGAAGTGGCGGGCGGCGGCGAGGTGCCGGCTCCGCCGGTCGCGACGGGCGAGCGTCCCGTAGGCCACCTCGCGGATGAGCGCCTGGACGAAGGCGAACTGGCCACGCTCCGAGGAGCGCCCGTCGAGGTCCTGGACGAACAGCTCGCGCCGGACGAGGGAGCGCGCGAGATCCTCCACCTGCCCGCCGTCGACGCCGCTTACCGCCGCGAGCGCGTCGAGCGTGAAGCTCTGGCCGAGCACCGCGGCGTCCTGCACGAGGTTGCGCTCGGCCGCCGGGAGCGCGTCCAGCCGCGCCGCAAGCAGCGCGTGGAGCGTCTCGGGCACGGCGACGTTGGTGAGGTCGCCGGCCGGCAGATACCCGCCGTCCGTCGGGACGAGACGACCCTCTGCGACGAGCATCCGGATCGTCTCGACGGCGTAGAGCGGGATGCCGTCGGCGCGCTGGGCAATGGTCCGCAGCGCGGCTTCGGGCAGCCCCGGGACGAGCTCGCGCAGGAGCTCGTGGATCGACACCTCGGGCAGCGGCTCGAACCCGAGCGCCACGAAGTTCCGCCGACCCGCGCCCCACGCCGGCCGCCGCTCGAACAGCTCGGGCCGGGCGACCGTGATCACGAGGATCGGGACGCCGCGGCTCCATTCCGCGAGGTGGTCGATGAAGTCGAGGGTGCCCGAGTCGGCCCAGTGGAGGTCCTCGAACACGAGCACCGCCGTCCCCTCGGCGGCGATGCGCTCGAAGAACGTGCGCCAGGCGCTGAACAGCTCCTCGCGGGCGATGGCGGTGCCGGTGTCGAGCCCGAGGAGCACGAGCAGCGCGGTCTCGATCCAGGCGCGCTCGGCGTTGTCCGGCACCCATCGCTGGACGGCGGCACTCACCTTTGCGCGCGTCGTTGCCTCATCGTCCGTCTCCGGGAGCCCCGCGCGGCTGCGCACCATCTCGCCGAGCGCCCAGAACGTGATCCCCTCGCCGTACGCCGGGGACCGGCCGGTATGCCAGTACAGCGTCTCGACGAGGCCGTCGATGTAGTTCAGCAGCTCGCGGATCGCACGGCTCTTGCCGGATCCCGCGGCGCCGATGACCGAGACGATCCGGATGCGTCGCTCGCGAGTGGTGGCGTGCACGACGTCCTTGAGCAGGCCGAGCTCGGTGTCACGACCGACGAACGGCGGCTCGAGCTGGTCGCCCCGACCGCGGCCGCCCCGCTCCGCGACGACCCGGATCGCGCGGAATGCCGGGACCGGGGACTCCTTGCCCTTCAGGACCTGGTCGCCGGCCGGCTCGAACGCGATGGCCTGGTTGGCCGCACGCTCCGTGGACTCGCCGACGAGCACCGTGCCCGGCTGGGCGACCGACTGGAGGCGAGACGCGGTATTGACGATGTCGCCCGCGACCATCCCCTGGTTGGTGGCGCCGATCGTGACCGCCGCGTCGCCGGTCAGGACGCCGGCGCGGGCGCTCAGGCCCGGCCCGAGCGTCCGGACCGTCTGGACGAGCTCGAGGGCCGCCCGGACGGCGCGCTCCGCGTCGTTCTCGCGGGCGACCGGCGCGCCCCAGATCGCCATGACGGCGTCGCCGATGAACTTCTCGATGGTGCCGCCGTACCGGCCGATGATCAGGGCCGCGAGCTCGAAGTAGCGCGACAGGAGCTCGCGCGTCTCCTCCACGTCGCGGCCCTCGGCGAGGGTCGTGAAGCCGACGAGATCGGCGAACAGGACCGAGACGAGCCGTCGTTCCGCGACGGCTCCAGGCTGCCCGGGGGCGGTGACGGGCGCCGCGCCGCTCGCCGACGCCGTGTTCCCGGATGCGACGCCCGTCGGCGTTCCGCACTCCGCGCAGAACTTGGCGCCCGCGAGGAGCGGCGAGCCGCACGACCGGCAGCTGGACTGCAGCGCGTTGCCGCATTCCGGACAGAAGCGAGCGCTGGACGGTGCGGCGAACCCGCACCTCGAGCAGGTCATTCGGTCGGTGCCCTCGATGCCCCCCGGGATGCGCGTAGCGTACCGGCCCGAGGTCGCGTCGGGCAGACGCGCGGGCGCCCGTTGGGCGACCGGTTCCTGGCAGGCGACACGGACGACCGTGCGACGCCGGATCGGTTCCGGTCACGCACGAATCGCAACCCCGTCGGCTCCCTCCGGGCGGGTTCGCGTCGGTCGTGTGCCCGACGTGCACCGATCCGCCCCCGCAACGTCGGCGGTGACGCCTGACAGGCACCCGTCGACGGCCGGGCGCTAGACTCGTTGCATGCACAACGACGTGGACGCCACAACCGGCGCCGAGACTCCCGAAAAGGTTGCCACCCGACCCGCCCCGCTCGTCATTCTCGCGAGCGACGAGGACGCGGTGTGCGTCGACGACTTGTGCCTGCCGGCCGACACGCGGCAGCTGCCGGATGCCGCGGCCGCATCCGGCGCGAAGCCCGAGGATCGCGCCGAATGAAGGTCGAGATCTGGTCGGACGTCGTCTGTCCGTGGTGCTACATCGGCAAGCGCCGGTTCGAGACCGCGCTGCGCTCCTTCGACGGCCGCGACGACGTCGAGGTCCAGTGGCGCAGCTTCCAGCTCAACCCCGAGCAGCCCCGCGGCGCGCGCACGACCCACGACGAGTACCTCGCCGCGAAGCTCCGGACGACGAAGGAGCAGGTCCACCAGATGAACGCCCGGGTCGTGGGGATCGCCGCCGACGAGGGCCTCCACTACGACTTCGACCGCTACCAGGTCATCAACACGTTCGACGCCCATCGGGTCGCCCACCTCGGCGCCGACCACGGTCTCGCCGACGCGGTCCAGGAGCGCTTCCTGAGCGGCCAGCTGGAGCGCGGCGAGGTCCTCGACGATCCCGAGACGCTCGTTCGACTCGGGTCGGAGGTCGGGATCGCGGCGCAGGAGATCCGCGACGTCCTCGCGAGCGACGCGTACCAGGTTGAGGTGCAGGCGGACATCGACGAGGCCTACGCGATCGGATGCAACGGCGTCCCGTTCTTCGTCATCGACCGCCGCTACGGCATCAGCGGCGCCCAGCCCGCCGAGCTCTTCCTGCAGGCGCTCACGCAGGCGCGCGAGGACGCGAAGGCGCCGACCGTCTAGAGGCAACGTCCATCGCCCGGCTCTTCGATGCCCGGTCAGGCCGGCGACGACGATCCGTAGCTCGCCACAACCTCGCTCAGCCGTCGGCCGCCGCCGTTGTCGACGACCAGCTCGATGTCGGTCAGCGCGAAGTCCGAGCCCTTGAACAGCAACGGCTCGTCGACGTCACGCGCGAGGGCGTACGAGAAGCAATCGCCCATGTTCAATCGGGCAGGGTGACCGCTCGTGCGTCCGAAACGCTGATGGGCTTCCCTCGCGACGCGCGCCTGCTGGTCCGTGAACGGTTCGACCTGGACGCGCAGCCTGTGGAGGAGACTCTCCAGGAGGCTGGCGACGACGGGATCACGGAGTCGGTCGACCACGACGCCGAGCTCCACGAGGGTGGCAGCGGACATGCGCGCGACCACCGCTGCACCGATGATCTGCTCGAACGCCGCAGCCTCCGGCTCACTGAACAGGATCGCGACGATGGCCGAGGTGTCGATCACCACCTCGGCAACCCATCGTCGTCGTACATCTGCTCGTCGATGTCCCGCATCGTGATCCCCGCGGGGATCCGCGCCCGGATCATCTCCGCGATCTCGTGGATGCGCCGGATGCGGGCTTCGACCTCAGCATCCCTCGCCGATGTGACCCGGTCCAGGCGCTCCTGGAGGCTCAGGCGCACGGCCTCCGTCATCGACTCGCCGGTCGCTTCCGAGAGCTCCTGCGCAAGGCGGTACACCTCGGGGTTCTTGAGGTTCAGCGTTCGAGCCGGGGTTGTGGATCGAGCCATGGTAGAAGTCTACCCTTGATACGGTAGACGCGCACCTAGTCGGCCTTCGGCGCCGCGTAGAGCTGGGTCGACATCGGCGCGAAGGGCGTCCGACTGAAGACCGCCTCCACCCGGAGCCCGAAGTACTCCGCGACGCGGAGCGCCAGGTCGAGCGCCGGGTTGAAGTCGCCGCGCTCGAGGTACCCCACGGTCTGGTAGTTCACGCCCACGGCCTCGGCGAGCTCCGCCCGCGACAGGCCGCGTTCCGCGCGGAGGACGGCAAGCCGGCTGTAGAGCACCGGCTCGACCCGACCGTTGGATCGGGGCATCAGCGCTCATGCAGGGCATCGG
>JAICUI010000055.1 GCA_025935925.1 Chloroflexota bacterium | reverse complement strand
TGGTCCGCGAGATCTCGCGCGCCGATGCCGACGAGCCGGCGCTGCTTCGCGCGGCGTACAACCTGAAGTCGGACGTTGCGCTGCCCGAGGCGATCGCGGCGGAGAACGTCGCCCAGGCGGAGCCGGTGTCGACGACCGCGCCCGAGGCCGAGCCCCCGCCGAAGGCCGAGCCCGCGCCCGCGCCGGCGCCCGAGGCTGGGCTCCCGATCGAACCGCGCATCGAGCCGGACCCCGACCACCCCGAGGAGCCTGCATGAGCGCCGCCGCCGCACCGATCGGCGCGCGCAGCGCCGGCCCCGCGGACGCCATCGCGGCCTTCACGCGCCGCAACGCGTGGACGATCGGCCTGATCGGCCTGCTGGTGGTCCTGTTCGTGTTCACCAAGGCGATCCAGCCGCGGTACGGCCCGGTCCCGATCCAGGGCCTCGGGACGTCCGTGATGCCGCTGATGCTCGCGGCGGTCGCCCAGGCCGTCGTCGTCATCGGCGGCGGGATCGACCTGTCCATCGGCTCGATGATGGCGCTCACGAGCGTCGTGTCGGCCACGTTGATGAAGGGCCAGGGCGAGGAGTTCGGCGTCGGCGTCGTGATCGGCGTGCTGCTGCTGGGTGTCGTGCTGGGCGGGATCAACGGTGGCCTCGTCGTGGTCACCCGCGTGCCCGACATCATCGTGACCCTCGCGATGTCGTTCGTGTGGGCGGGCTTCGCGCTCCTCGTGCGGTCGGCGCCCGGCGGCGGCGCGTCGACCTGGCTGAAGACCATCGTGAACGGCGCGTTCCTCAACGAGTGGATCCCGCGCGCAACCGTGGTCGTCGTGATCGTGGTGTTCGCGATCTGGATCCCGCTCTCTCGCTCGCGCATCGGGCTGTCGATCTACGCGATCGGCAGCAACCAGCTGGCGGCGTTCCGGAGCGGCGTCCCGGTGGGCCGCACGCGCGTCGCCGCGTACGTGGTCACGGGGGTGTTCTCAGCGCTCGCCGGCCTGTCGCTCACCGCGACCACCGGCATCGGCTCGCCCGTCCCGGGCCCGTACACGCTGCTCAGCGTCGCGGCGGTGGTCCTCGGCGGCGTCAGCCTCGCGGGCGGCCGCGGCGGCGTCCTGGGGCCGCTCATCGCCGTCGTGATCCTGCAGCTCATCCAGACCGACCTGACGTTCCTCCACGTCGACCCGAACTTCGGGCTGGTCGCGCAGGGCGCGATCCTCATCGGCGTCGTGATGGTGGGCAGCGTCATCCAGTTCCGGCGGGCCCGCGCATGAGCGCGACGGCCGGCACCGTGCGCCAGCCGGCGCTCGACACCACGCGGCGGCTGTTCCGCGATCGGCCGGTGGTCCCGCTGATCGGCCTGCTCGCGATCCTCGTGATCGTGATGGAGATCGCCTCGCCCGGGATCGTCAACCCCGGCTGGGCCGGCGTGATCCTGCGCACCGCGGTCCCGCTCGCGATCCTCGCCGGCTGCCAGACCCTGACCATGCTCACCGGCGGCATCGACCTGTCCGTCGGCGCCATCGCGTCGATGGCGGGGTTCGTGACCGCGACCCTGCTCCACAGCGAGGGCGGCGTCGCCCAGGGCATCGCCGTGTCGCTCGCGGCCGCCGCGCTCGCCGGGCTGGTCACCGGCATCGCCGTCGGCGTGTTCCGCGTGCATCCGCTGATCGCGACCCTCGGCATGAGCTTCATCGTGCTGGGGCTCGCCAACGTGTGGCAGCTCCAGTCGGTCCAGACGGGCGCCGGCGTCCCCGACATCCTGCGCACGATCGGCTCGGGGCTCGAGCTGGAGGTCATCCCGAACAGCCTCGTCGTGTTCGTCCCGATCATGGCGCTGATCCTGTTCACCCTGCGGCGCACCGGATACGGGCGCCTGCTGTTCGCGATCGGCGACAACCCGGTCGCCGCCCGGCTGTCGGGCGCGCGCTCGTGGCAGGTGATCCTCGTCCTGTACGTGATCTCGGCGCTCCTTGCCGGCATCGCCGGGCTCGTCCTGGCCGGCGCGACGAACACCGCCTCGGTGTCGCTCGCGGACTCGCTGGTGCTGCCGTCCGTCGCGGCGGCGGTCATCGGCGGCACCTCGATCTTCGGCGGCCGGGGCGGCTACGGCGGCACGATCGTCGGCGCGCTGATCCTCACGGTGCTGTCCGCGCTCCTCACCGTGCTCGGGCTGCCGGAGCCGACGAAGCAGATCGTGTTCGGCGCGATCATCGTCGCCGTCGCGGCCGCCTACACGCGCGTGACCGCGGAGAGCTGAGATGGGCGCCGCGACGCGCCATGTCGGCCTCGACCTCGGGGCCACGAACCTCAAGTGGGTGGTGCTCGAGGACGCGGACGACGGCTGGGCGGTGGTCGCGTCCCACCAGGTCCCGACGCGCATCCACGCGGAGGAGGCGCGCGTCCCGGACGACGTGACCGGCCAGCTCACCGAGGTCGCGCGTGCCGCGATCGACTCGTGGGGCCCGGCGGACAGCATCGGCATCGGCGTTCCCGGGCTGTACGACCCCGCGACCGGCACGACACGCTTCCTGGTCAACCTGCCGGGCCCGTGGGCCGGGCATCCCGTGGCCGGTCCGGTCTCGCACGCGACCGGCGTGCCCTGTCACCTCATCAACGACGCGCGGGCGTTCGGGCTCGCGGAGCTGCGGCTCGGCGCGGGTCGAGGCGCGTCGACGATGGTCGGGCTGACGCTCGGGACGGGGATCGGCGGCGTGGTCGCGGTCGGCGGCGAGGTGCACCAGGGTCACGACGGCACGGCCGGCGAGCTCGGCCACCAGACGATCGATCCCGACGGCCCGCCGTGCGGCTGCGGCAACCACGGGTGCGTCGAGGCGTTCGCGCGGGCGGACCGCATCGCGCTCGCATGTGGCACGGCGACGGCCGAGGACGCCGTGAAGGCCGCGCGGGCGGGGGACGAGCAGGCGATCGCCGGACTGCGCGAGATCGGCGGCTACCTCGGGATCGGGATCGCGAACATGATCGCGGTCCTGTCGCCCGACGTGGTCGTGCTCGGCGGCGGGGTCGCCGCGGCCGGCGATCTCCTGTTCAAGCCAATCCACGACGAGGTGCGGCGGCGCGTCCGCACGACGTCGCTCGACCAGGTGTCGATCGTCCCCGCCGTCCTCGGCACGTGGGCCGGTGCGATCGGGGCCGCGGTCCACGGGGCCGAGCGGGCGTCGGCCGGCGTCGGGAGCGCCGCGCCAGCCCCGGCGGTGGCGTCGTGACGGCCGCGACCTGGCTGCCGCACTACCGCCAGATCGAGCTCGCGCTGCGCGCGCGGCTGGCGACCATGGGCCCTGGCGAGCGGCTGCCGTCCGACGACGAGCTGTGCCGCGAGTTCGGCGTGTCGCGGATGACGGCCCGCAACGCGATGCAGCGCCTCGCGGACGACGGCCTCGTCCGCCGGATCCCGGGCCGCGGGACCTTCGCCATCGCGGCGCCCTCGCACCGCCACGCCGACCGGCTGATGGCGTTCAGCCACGAGATGCGGCGGCTCGGACGCGTGCCGTCGTCGCGGCTGCTCGAGCGGGCGATCCGAGGCGCCACGGCCGCCGAGGCGTCGCAGCTCGCCGTCGAGCTGGCCGAGCCCGTCGTCGTCCTGCGCCGGCTGCGCCTCGCCGACGGCGACCCGATCGCGCTCGAGACCGCGGTGCTGACGCGCCACGCGGCGGACGCCGTGCTGGGCACCGATCTCGAGAACGGCTCGCTGCACGAGGCGCTCGAGGCGGGCGGGATCCGGCTCCGCAGCGGGACGGCGACGATCACCGCCGAGCCGGCGACGGCCGAGGAGGTCCGCCTGTTCGGGGTGGCGGCCGGATCCCCGCTGCTCGTGGAACGGCGCGTCATCTCCGACGCGGAGGGCCGGCCCGTCGAGGCGACCGAATCGCGCTATCCCGGCGACCGCTACGCGCTCGACGTGCGGTTCGAGGTCGAGTCGCGCCAGCCCGCGTCGATATCCTCAGGGCGTGCCGAGCCAGCGTGACGTCGTCGAGGGGCGCCTCGTCCTGCCCGAGGGAGTCGTCCCCGGGCGGGTGACGATCGAGGACGGCTGGATCGCGGCGGTCGAGCGGGACGACGGCGCGCGCGGGCCGGTCGTCGTTCCGGGCTTCATCGATGTCCACGTCCACGGCTGGGGCGGTTTCGCCGCGACCGGCGACGTCCACGAGCTGGACGGGATGGCCCGCGCGCTCCTGCGGCGTGGCGTGACGTCGTTCCTGCCGACGGCGCCGACGCTGCCCGAGGCGGAGCTGCCGCGCTTCGCCGACCGTGTCCGGGCGTGGATCCCGGCGGCGCCCGGGGACGGCGCCCAGCCGCTGGGGTTCAACCTGGAGGGTCCGTTCCTCGCGCCGGAACGACGCGGCGCGCACGATCCGTCTCTGCTCCTGACGCCGGCTGCGCTCGCCGAGGCGACGCTCGACGCCGTCCTCGACGGGCTGCGGGTCATCACGATCGCGCCGGAGCTCGACGGCGCCACGGAGCTGATCGCGCGGCTCGCCCGCGCGGACGTGGTGGTGTCGCTCGGTCACTCGGCTTCGACGCTGGACCAGGCTCGCGGCGGGTACGCGGCCGGCGCGAGATCCACGACGCACCTGTTCAATGCGATGAGCGGCGTCGACCATCGCGCGCCGGGGCTCGCCGTCGCGGCCCTCGAGCAGGACGACGCGTTCGTCGAGCTGATCGCCGACGGCCACCACGTCCACCCGGCCCTGTGGCCGATCGTCGCGCGGGCGAAGCCCGCGGAGCGCCTGCTCCTCGTGTCCGACGCGCTGCCGATCGCCGGGACGGGCGACGGCCGGACGACGCTCGGCGGCCTCGCCGTGGAAGTGAACGGCGGGCGGGCGACGCTGGCGGGAACCGCGACACTCGCGGGCTCGGTGATCGCGCTCGACACCGCCGTGAGGAACGTCGCGGCGGCGGTCTCGCTGCCGCGCGCGGTGGCCGCCGCGTCCGCGAACCCGGCGGCGCTGCTCGGTGCGGACGACCGGGGGCGCATCGAGGTCGGCCGGCGGGCGCACCTCGTGGCCCTCGGCGAGGAGCTGGAGGTGCGCCGGGTGACGCGCGGGGCGGGCTGGATCGAGATCGCCTGAGGCGGCTTCACTCCGAGACGAGCCGGCGGTCCGGGCTTCAGTCCCCCGGTCAGCGCCAGCGGCGCGCGACGAGGGCGAGGCCGCCCGCCGCAAGCACGGCGAGCACGCCGAGGACGACGAGGACGCCCGTGCCCGAGCCGCCACTGACCGCAGCCGGCAGCGCATCGGTGGACGGCGGCGTGACGCCGGGGGTCGGCGTCGGCCCGCAGACCGTCCCGCCGACGACCTGGTCCATCGCGACCTCGACCGGGTCGAGCGGCAGCGCCGCGATCGTGACGGTGAGCTCGCCGGTCGGCGTCTCGACCTTCACGCAGTTCTGCTTGTCGGGGTCGGTCCGCGAGGTCTGGCCCGTGACATCGATCCGCAGCTCGGATCCGACCTCGGCGTCCACCTGCACGGAGAAGGCGCCCTGCTCGTCGCTCGTCGTCGCCGCGAGCTGATCGCTGCCCGAGACATGGACGACGACCTGGGCGGCGTTGACCGGCGTCCCGTCGCGGACGACCGTGCCCGACACCGTGACCGGGTCCGCGCCAAGCGCGGCCGACGGCAGGGCAAGGATCGAGACGAGCACGAACGCCAGCAGGGCGGTGATCCGGGCAGCGAACATTGGGCCTCCCAGTGCCGGCGTCCTCTCCCCGCCGGGCACGCGCACACGGTACACGCCCGAGCGGGGATGCCGTCACCTCGGGCGTTCGTCCTATTCCGGGCCCGGATCGCCCTCGGCGAACGCGTCGAGCACCGACCACCCGGCGTCGACGGCCACGACCTGGCCGGTGACCATCGCGGCGTCGCCCGACAGGAGGTGCAGCGCCGTCGGCGTGACGGCGTCGGCCGGGATCGGGCCGCCGGCGAGCGGCTGGCGCCGCGCGAGGTACGCCAGCACCGCGCGATCCTCCTGGGCGCGCCGGCTCATCGGCGTCGCGACGACCGATGGGGCGATGGCGTTGACGCGGATCCCGGACGCGGCGTAGGTCGCGGCGAGGGACCGCGTGAGCGCCTCGATCGCGCCCTTGCTCGCGGCATACGCGTGCGTCGCGAAGTGCGTCGGAGCGGGCGAGGTCGCGAGCGTGCTCGACATCAGGAGCAGCGCGCCGCGCCGCCCCGCGGCGTCCGGGGCCTGCGCGACCATCCGCCGGATCGCGGCCCGAGCGACGAGGAACTGCGACGTGGCGTTCGCGGCCAGCACCGTCTCCCAGCCCTCGAGCGTGGCGCGGTCCACGGGTCCATCGCCGAATCGCCGTCCCGAGATGCCGGCGACGCTGTACACGGCGTCGAGCCGTCCCGCGGCGGCGTCGAGGGCCGCGAACGCCGCGTCGACCTCGTCCTCGCGCCGCAGGTCGGCGGCGAACGTGGCGGTCTGCCCGCCCGCCCCGCGCACCTCCGCGGCGAGCGCGTCGAGGTGCTCCGCCGTACGCGAGACGAGGAACACGAGCCCGGCCTCGGCGGCGATCGCGCGCGCGGCCGAGGCCGCCATCCCGGTGGAGCCGGTGACGAGGACCGTCCGGCCCGCGAACCGGCCGCGAGCCGTCACGCCGGCACCGGGTCGAGCAGCGCTCCATCGGCCAGCAGGCGGGCCCGGAGATCGTCGGGCGCGATCGCGCGGGGCACGCTGCCTGCGGCGGCCGCCATCGCGGCGGCGGTCCCCGCGGCCTGGCCCATCGCCATGCACGTCGCCATCGACCGCGCCGACGCGTGCGCGTCGTGCGTCGCCGAGAAGCAGCGGCCCGCGACGAGCAGCCCGTCGACGTCCAGCGGCAGCAGGCACCGGTAGGGGATCCCGTACACGCCGCCCTCGCCGACGTACTGCCAAGCCGTGTCGCCGCCCGCGCCGTGGTCCTCGATCGGGGCGCCGCACAGGGCGATCTCGTCCGCGAACCGGCACCCGCCGAGGACATCGTCGCGCGTCAGTCGGTAGTCGCCGTGGACGCGCCGGCTCTCGCGCACGCCGATCGACGGCGACGTCGCGACGACGACGGACCGTTCGAACCCGGGCACGCAGTCGCGCAGGAACCGGTGGTACTCGCGGACCTGGCGCCGGCCCTCCACCTCGGCGGCGGTGAGCTGCTCGGGGTCGGTGGCGTCGACGTTCGGGATCCGCGTCATGTGGATCAGCGCGACGCCCTCGAACGGGGTCCGATGCCACGAACCCTCGATCCGTGGCAGCCGGTACCTGCCCGACGCCGCCGCCTCGCGCATCCGCGCCCACAGCTCGGCCTTTGCCACGGCGGACGCCGCGGCGACGTCGACGTTCGCCACCTTGAACAGCGTCGAGAGGCTCTGGACCGTCGTGCCGTCCGACGGCGCGTCGTGCGGGACGCCGGCGAGCGCGCTGACGTCGGCGTCCCCCGACGCGTCGACGAAGGCGCTCGCCTCGACCCATCGCTCGCCGCCCTTGTTCCACAGCCGGATCGCCGTCACGCGACCGTCCTCGAGGCGCACGCCGGTCGCCCACGTGTGGAGCAGGAGCTCGACGCCGGCATCCTCGGCGAGGCGCTCCCAGAGCACCTTGAGCGCCTCCTGGTCGTACGTGACGCCCGTCCCGGCGCCGTAGGTGTTGGGGCGCTCGAACGCGACGCCGTCCGCGGTCAGCGCCCGCGCGACCTCCCAGCCGAGGCCGCCGACGACGCGCCGCGGCGTCGTGCCGGGCGTGTAGAACGCATAGAACGTGTCGAGCACCGCGGTCGACGTGCCGCCCATGAACGCGAGCCGGTCCAGGAGCAGGGTCTGCGCCCCGGCACGCGCCGCGGCGATCGCCGCCGACGAGCCGGCCGAACCGGCGCCGACGACGACCACGTCGTACCGGTCCCTCATGCGCCGGCGCCCTCGATGGCGTAGAACGCGGCCGGGTTGGCGACCAGGATGCGGTCCGTGGCCGCGTCACCGAGCCGCCGGCGGAGTCGGGGCGCGAACGTCCGCAGGAGGTACCGGAGCCCGGGGCCGCCGCCGTACGCGCGGAGATAGTCGCGCGCACCGAGGTCGAGGCCGAGCATGAGCCGGTCCAGGTGCCCGGCGCCGACGACGCGCTCGACGAGGTCGAGGACGACGGAATCCGGGTGGTACTTCGTCCGGCCGATCGTGTCGTACTCGAGGGTCACGCCGCGTGCGGCGACCTCGGCATGAAGCTCCCAGTCGGGGTTGCGGTCGAGGTGGGCGAGCGCGATCCGGTCCGGGGAGGCGCCCGACGCGAGCAACAGGTCGACGACGTCGTGCGCCGCCGTGCCGATCTCGGTGTGGACGAGGATCCCGGCGCCGGTCGCCGCCGACGCCCCGGCGATCGCCTCCAGCCGCCGCGCCTCCGAGGGCGTGATGCGGTGGTACGAGGCACCGCCCTTGATCGCGCCGGCGCGCGCGCGGTCGAGCGGCAGGCCGGGGTCGTTCCAGTCGGACGGGTGCATGCCACGGGTGAGGTCCGCGACGATCCGGTCGCGGAGCAGCTCGACGGGGGCGTCGTGGACCCAGTGCCCGGCGGGGTAGTGGGCGTCGCGGTGGAAGCCGGACGCCGCGACGATCGTCACGCCGGTGATCTCCGCCACGGCGCGCAGCGCTGCCGGCCGGCGCCCGAGCCCGATCGGCGTCATCTCGACGACCGTCCCGATGCCGCTCTCGCGGCCGTCCTCGACCTCCGCCACGGTGCGCTCCACGTCGTGGCAGCCCTGCCCGGGCATGCCGGGCGAGTCGATGAACAGGTGGTCGTGGGCGTCGACGACCCCGAGCCGCTCCACCGCGACCGGCCCCGTGACGCTGACGACGTGGCTGCCCGGCACCGCACCTCCCGCTCGACGCCCGACCTGGGCGCTGGGCCATCGTAGCCGCGGATGGCCCTCGCGCACCGGGGCCGCGTCGGGCATCGTGGGGGTCGACAGGAGGAGGCCGATGCCCAACCCCGCCACCTATCACGTCCCCGGCGCCGTGCTCACCGAGCGCGAGCACACCGTCCCGCTGCACCACGCGAGCCCGGATGGCCGGACGATCACCGTGTTCACGCGCGAGGTGGCGCACCCGGACGGACCCGAGCGGCCGTACCTCGTCTTCCTCCAGGGCGGCCCGGGCTTCGAGGCGGTCCGACCCACGAGCCCGCCGACCGGCTGGATCAAGCGTGCGATCGAGGAGTACCGCGTCCTGCTGGTCGACCAGCGCGGGACCGGGCGATCGACGCCCGTGGGCCCCGTCATCCCCGGCGCGACGCCGGCCGACCAAGCGGCGTACCTGACGCACTTCCGCGCCGATTCGATCGTGCGCGACTGCGAGGCGATCCGGCGCGAGCTCGGGATCGAGCGCTGGACGGTCCTCGGGCAGAGCTTCGGCGGGTTCACGTCGCTGACCTACCTGTCGTTCGCGCCCGAGGGCCTCGAGGCGGCGCTGATCACGGGCGGCCTGTCGCCGGTCGGGAGGCCGGTGGACGACGTCTACGCGGCGACGTACGGCCGGGCGGAGGAGGCCAACGCGCGGTACTTCGCGCGCTACCCGGACGACCGCGCGCGGGCCCTCGAGGTGCTCGACCGGCTCGAGGCGGAGGAGCTGTGCGGGCCGTCGGGCGACCGGATCACGCCGCGGATGTTCCGGCAGCTCGGCGACTGGCTCGGCGACAGCGCCGGGTTCGAGCGGCTGCACAATGTCCTGGAGCTGCCGCCCGATTCGCCCGCGTTCCTGCACGACGCCTTCGACCCGATGTCGTTCACGCGGAACCCGATCTACGCGACGCTCCACGAGTCGTCCTACGCCGACGGCGTGGCCACGCGCTGGTCGTCGGAGCGCGTGATGCCCGACGCGTTCCGCGACGGCGAGCTGTTCACGGCGGAGCACGTGTTCCCGTGGATGTTCGAGGACTACGGCGCGCTCCGGCTCCACGCGGCGGCCGCGATGCTGCTGGCGGAGTATCCGTGGCCGCGGCTGTACGACGCAGACCAGCTGGGACGCACCGAGGTCCCCGTCGCGGCGACGATCTACGTCGACGACGTGTACGTCGAACGATCGTTCGCCGAGGAGACCGCGCACCTCGTCCGCGGTCTCCGCCCGTGGATCACGAACGAGTACGCCCACAACGGCCTGCGCGCCGACGGCGAGCGCGTCGTCGGGCGGCTGATCGACATGGTCAAGGGCCGCGTCTAGCGAGCGCGGCGTAGCATCCGAAGTGGCAGCTGCCGCCCCAGCCGAGGCTCCGATGTCCGACCTCCTCGCCCAGGTCCGTTCGATGCTCGAGAGCACGCCCGACCGCTGGACCGCGCTCGGCCGCGTCGACGCGTCGGTCCTTGCGCGGCAGCCGAAGCCCGGCGAATGGTCGGCGCTCCAGGCGCTCCAGCACGTCGTCGACACCGAGGCGGGCGTCTTCCGGGCCCGGCTCCTCGCGATCCGGGAGGGCGCCGAGTCGTTCCCCGGGTTCGACCCGGACGCCGAAGGGCACGTCGATCATCCCGAGGCCACGGTGGCCGAGCTCGCCGAGCGGCTTCGCCCGATGCGAGCCGAGAGCCTCGCGATCCTCGACACCGTCACCCATGCGGACCTCGGCCGGACGTCGCGCCACGCGGAGCTCGGCGTCGTGACGATGGCCGAGCTGCTCCACGAGTGGGCGGCGCACGACACCAACCACCTCGTCCAGGCCGAGCGCGCCACGATGCAGGCGTTCATCCCGGGCGCCGGGCCCTGGCGGCACTACTTCGTCGACCACGACGTGGAAGCGCCGGCCGGAACGCACTAGCGGATCGCCCCGCGACCCTTGCGACCTCCGCACCGCCGGCCCCTGCCAGGGGGCCACCAATCGGTCGAGTGGTCACACCGGCTCCCGCGCGGGGTCAACCCGCGCCCAGCGGGGCCGTGAACGGCGTCTCGGTTGCGGGATCGGACCCTGCCGAGGGTCGGAGCGACGCGACGCGCGGGATGTGGCCCACTGCCAGGGGCCGCGGGTACGGCGAGGGGGGTCGTCGGCCGCCGCGGAACCGTCGCGGCCGGGGGCCGAGTCCGGCGGCCGAGTCCGGCGCCCGAGTCCGGCGCCCGAGTCCCTTGGGCGACTCCGTCGGAGAGGTCACGGCGAGGGGCGTGGGAGCTGCCGAGAGCACCGGCCGCAAGCCGGACAGCAAAGGTTTACTATGGCGCCTCGCCCCGCGCCACGGAACGGTGAACCGCCTCTGACCCCGCACCCGCACGCTCGGAAGGAGTCGCGCCTTGGCCAGCGAACCCGCGGACGTCCTGATCATCGGCGCCGGTGCGTCGGGCGCCGTCGTCGCGCTCAGGCTCGCCGAGGCCGGCTTCAAGGTCACGTGCCTCGAGCAGGGCGAGTGGCTCAACCGCGCGGACTACCCCGGCAACAAGCTCGACTGGGAGCTGAAGGCCCGCAAGGATTGGGCGACGAGCCCGAACATCCGCGGCCTGGCCAGCGACTACCCGATCGTCGAGGACGACACGCCCGTCTCGCCGCTCATGTACAACGCCGTCGGCGGCTCGACGATCATCTTCGCCGGCGCCTGGCCCCGCGCGCTCCCGTCGGACTTCCGCGTCCGGAGCCTCGACGGCATCGCCGATGACTGGCCGATCGACTACTTCGAGCTCCTCCCGTACTTCTATCGCACCGACAAGCAGTTCGGGATCAGCGGCCTGCCTGGCGACCCGGCCTATCCGCCGGATACCGAGGACGCGCCGATGCCGCCGCTCCCGATCGGCGCCGCGGGGCTCAAGGTCGCGCGCGGGATGACGAAGCTCGGCTGGCACTGGTGGCCGGAGTTCAACTCGATCAACTCCACCAACTACGACGGCCGCCGGCCGTGCGTCCAGCGCAGCACCTGCCAGTCGGGCTGCAACGAGGGCGCCAAGGCGTCGACGGATCTCACCCACTGGCCGAAGGCGATCGGCCTCGGCGCGACGCTGATCACCGGGGCACGCGTCAGCCGTATCGAGCACAACGACAAGGCCCTCGCGACCGGCGCGACGTGGATCGACAGGGACGGCGCCGAGCACTTCCAGCCGGCGAAGGTCGTGGTGCTGGCGGCGAACGCGATCGGGACCCCGAGGCTGCTCCTGCTGAGCGGCCTCGGCAACTCGTCGGGGCTCGTCGGGAAGCGCCTGATGATGCATCCCTTCGCGAACGTCGCCGGCCTGTTCGAGGAGCCGCTCATGAGCTGGGCCGGCCAGTTCGGCGACCTCATCGAGAGCCTCGAGTTCTACGAGACGGACGAGAAGCGCGGCTTCGTGCGCGGCGCCCGCTGGGGGCTCGCGCCGACCGGCGGCCCCATCAACACCGCGCTCCCGAGCCGCGCCGGCGAGCAGGCCTGGGGCCCCGACCACCATCTCCACGTCAGGAGCCACCTCGGGCACGGCGCGAACTGGGGCCTGTTCGCCGAGGACCTGCCGGACGAGGCCAACCACATCACCCTCAGCGACACGGTCACGGACGCCTCGGGGATCCCCGCGCCGGAGGTCCACTACCGGATGTCCGACAACTCGCGCCGGATGCTGGACTTCCACATCGAGCGCGCGAAGGAGTCGATGGACGCCGCCGGCGCCTACAAGATCGAAGTGGACCGGCTGATGCGCTACTCGGGCTGGCACCTGCTCGGCACGGCGCGCATGGGCGACGACCCGAAGACGAGCGTCGTCGACCGCTGGAACCGCAGTCACGACGTGAAGAACCTCTACGTGGTCGACGGCAGCTGCTTCGTGACGAGCTCGGGTGTCAACCCGACGTCGACGATCGTCGCCATCGCCCTGCGCGCCGCCGATCACATGGTCGAGACGCGGTTCGAGCAGCAGGTGCCGGCATGACGACAGAGCGCGTCGACGACGCCACGACGCTCACCGACGACGAGCGCCGAACCCTCGCGGCGATCGCCGACCGCCTCATCCCCGCCGCGCACGGCATGCCGTCCGCAGCCGACGTCGTGACCGACGAGCGGCTCCGCTTCGCGCTCAACGCCCGGCCGGACCTGGCGGAGCCGCTGCGCCAGGCGCTCCGCCCGGAGCTCGGGCCGGACCTGCAGGCGCGCCTCGACACGCTCGGCGCCGACGAGCCCGCGACGCTGTACGCCCTGCAGCTCGTCATCGTCGGCGCCTACTACACCGACGCCGGCGTCCGCGACGGCATCGGCTATCCGGGCCAGGTCGCGATCACCGTCCGCTCCTGGGAGTACCCGCAGTACCTCGAGGACGGGCTGATCGACGCCGTCCTCGCCCGCGGCCCGGTCTGGCGCGACCCCGCGACGGGCACGCGCGCGAGGACCGACAACGCGCCCAACACCTACGCCGAACGCTTCGGTGGTACGCCGCCGGAAGGAGACACCCATGGTCACGACCGCGCCTGAGACCGCCGCGGAGCCCGGCTGGCTCGACCCGTTCCTCGCGGACTGGCGGCCCGGCACCGGCGAAGCCCGCGAGATCCGCGAGCCCGCCACCGGGCGTCCGCTGCTCACGCTCAACGAGTCGACCCCGGACGACGTCGCGCGCGCCGCCGCGACCGCGAAGGCGGCGCAGCCCGCCTGGGCCGACACCAGCTACGACGAGCGGGCCGCGATCCTCCGGCGTGCCGCGGAGATCTACGCGGCCCATCGTCCCGAGCTGGGAACGTGGACCCAGCGCGAGACGGGCGCCGTCCACTCGAAGATGCACCACGAGGCGAACTTCGCCGCGGGCGAGCTGAACGCCGCGGCGACGATGCCGTTCCAGCCGTACGGGCAGCTCGTCCCGAGCGTCGTCCCGGGCCGGCTCTCGATGCTGCGGCGCGTCCCGGCGGGCGTGATCGGAGCGATCACGCCGTGGAACTCGCCGTCGGTCCTCGGCATGCGGGTCGTGGCGCCCGCGCTGGCCCTCGGCAATGCCGTGATCCTCAAGCCCGATCCCCAGACCCCCGTCTGCGGCGGGGCGATGTTCGAGGCCGTGTTCCGCGAGGCCGGACTGCCCGAGGGCGTCCTGCACGTCGTGCTCGGTGGGGCGGAGACGGGCGAGGCGATCGTGACCGACCCGAACGTCAACCGCGTCAGCTTCACCGGGTCGACGGCGGCCGGGCGGCGGGTCGGCATGCTCGCGGGCCAGCTCCTCAAGCGGTCCAGCCTCGAGCTCGGCGGCAACAACGCCTTCGTCGTGCTCGACGACGCGGACCTCGAGGCGGCCGCCTCGGCGGGCGCGTTCGCGACCTTCCAGTTCCAGGGCCAGGTGTGCTTCGCGACCGGGCGGCACATCGTCCACCGCAGCGTCGCCGCCGACTACATCGACCTCCTGGCCGAGAAGGCGCAGCGCCTCCGGACGGGCGACCCGTACCGCGAGGAGGTCGACCTCGGGCCCATCGTCAACCAGAAGCAGCTCGAGCGCGTCGACGGCATCGTCCGCCGGTCGGTCGACGCGGGCGCGAAGGTCGTCGTGGGCGGCACGCACGAGGGCCTGTTCTACCGGCCGACCGTGCTCACCGACGTGACCACCGACCAGGCCGCGTGGCGCGAGGAGATCTTCGGACCCGTCGCCCCCGTGGTCGTGTTCGACACCGACGACGAGGCGCTCGCCCTCGCCAACGACAGCGAGTACGGGCTCACCGGCGCCGTGTACTCGCGGTCGATCTCGCGCGGGCTCGCGGTCGCGCAGCGCATCCGGTCGGGGATGGTCCACGTCAACGACCAGACCGTGAACGACGAGGCGACGATCCCGTTCGGCGGCATGGGCGCGTCGGGCACGGCCCGCTACGGCGGCCCGGCGAACTGGGACGAGTTCACCGAGTGGCAGTGGGTCACCGTGCGCGACGACGCGCGCTCCTACCCGTACCCGTACTGAGCCGGCCCGCCGCCATGTCGTCCATCACCGAGGTCGCGCGCCTCGCCGGGGTCTCCGTGGCCACGGCGTCGCGCGTGGTCTCGGCTGCCGACTACCCGGTGAGCGCGGCGACCCGCGAGCGGGTGCTGGATGCCGCGCGGGAGCTGGACTACGTGCCCAATGCGCTCGCCCGCGGGTTGCTGACGAGGCGCGTCCCGGTGGTGGGCGTCATCGTCCACGACATCACCGACCCGTACTTCAGCGAGGTGGTGCGTGGCGTCGAGGATGCCGCGAGCCCGACCGGCCACCTCGTGATCACGTGCTCGTCCGAGCGTGACCCGGACCGCGAGCGGTCGTACGTCCGCCTCCTCCGCTCGATGCGCGCCGCCGTCGTGATCTTCGCGGGCTCCGGCCTCGCGGATCCGGACCTCGAGGCGGAGCTCGCGCGGCACCTCGGGGCGATGCGGGCCGAGGGTGCGGCCGTCGTCCACCTGAGCCCGCACGCGGGCGGCGAGCCCGAGGTGGGCGTCGACAACGCGGCCGGGATCGCGACGATGGTCGCGGCCCTCGCCGAGCTCGGGCACCGGCGGATCGCGTTCCTGGCCGGCCCGCGGTCGCTGCATGTCGCGCGTGCGCGGCTCGCCGGGTACCGCGCCGGCCTCGAGGCCGCCGGCCTCGAGGCCGACGAGCGGCTGGTCGTGAGCACGTCCTTCGACCGCGAAGGCGGCGCGCTCGCCGTCGACGAGCTGCTCGCGGCGCACGCCGGCGCGACGGCGATCGCGTGCGCGAACGACCTGCTGGCGCTCGGCGCCATGACGCGCCTCCGCGAGCACGGGGTCCGCGTCCCGGACGACGTGAGCGTCGCGGGCTTCGACGACATCTCGGTCGCGGCCATCACGGCGCCCAGCCTGTCCACGGTCCGCCTCCCGCTCCGCGAGCTCGGAGCGCACGGCTGGTCGTTCGCCGAGCGGCTGCTCCGCGGCGACGCCCCGGCTCGCGAGACCCTGCCCACGACCCTCGTCATGCGCGGCTCGACGGCCGCGCCTCCCACCGCCCCCGGAGGACTTCGATGAGCCTGAACCTGCGCGGGATCATCCCCGCCTGCGTCGTCACCCTGGACGCGAACGGCGAGTTCGACGAGGCGCAGTACCGCCGCTATCTGCAGTGGCTGCTGCCCCAGGGACCGGTCGCGCTGGCGATCAACGCCGACACCGGCGAGGGGCCCCATCTCTGGCCCGACGAGCGCGAACGCGTGCTGCGCGTCGCCGTCGACGAGGCGGGCGACGTGCCGGTGATCGCCGGCCTCAGCGCCCAGTTCACCGAGCAGGCGGTCGAGGAGGCGAAGCGGGCTCGCGACGCCGGTGCCCGCGGGCTGCTCGTGTTCCCGATCCCCGCCTACCAGGGCACGCCGCTCGATCCCGCGATTCCCGTCGCGTACCACGAGGCGATCGCCCGGGGCTGCGGCCTGCCGATGGTCGCGTTCCAGCTCCAGCCGGCGCTCGGCGGCGTGATCTTCAGCGAGGAGACGCTGCGCCGCATCGCGGCGATCGACGACGTCGTCGCGCTCAAGGAGGCCTCGTTCGACGCGCGGCTGTACCTGCAGACGCGGCGCATGATCGAGAGCCTGCCGCGGCGCATCGACCTCCTGACGGGCGACGACAACTTCATCTTCGAGTCGTTCGTGATGGGCGCCGAAGGGGCGCTCATCGGGTTCGGCACCCTGGCGACGGAGCTCCAGGTGCGGATGGTGCGGCTGACGGTCGAGGGTCGCTGGGACGAGGCGCGCGCGATGTGGGAGCGGATCCTGCCGCTCGAGGAGGTCGTGTACGGCGCGCCGGTCCGCGACTACCGGGCGCGGACGAAGGTCGCGCTGCGCGAGCTCGGCGTCATCGAGTCCACGGTCATGCGCCCGCCGCTCCTTCCCGTGTCCGAGTCCGAGACGGGGGCGATCCGCGACGCGCTCGCGACGGCGGGCCTGCTCACGACGGGCCAGGTCCTGGTTGGCTGATCGGGTGGGGGATGCTCTCGCCGGGCGCGTCGTGCTGGTGACGGGGAGCAGCCGCGGGATCGGGGCGGCGATCGCCGTCAAGGCCGCGACCGAGGGCGCGACGGTGGCCGTCCACTACGTCCGCGCGCTCGACAAGGGCGCGAAGACGCTCGAGCGCGTGCGCGCGGCCGGCGTCGAGGCCGAGGCGTTCCGGGCCGACGTCGCGAACGGCCCGCAGGCCGAGGCCCTCGTGGGCGAGGTCATCGACCGCTTCGGGCGCATCGACGGCCTCGTGAACAACGCGGGCCTCACCCAGGTCTCGCCGTTCCTCGACATCACGCCCGAGGTCTGGGACGCCGTGATCCGCACGGACCTCAGCGCCGCGTTCCACACCTGCCGCGCCGCGCTGCCGTCGATGGTGGAGCGCGGCTCGGGGTCGATCGTCAACATCGCGTCCCGGCTCGGCCAGATGGGCATCGCGGAGACGGCCGCGTACTCGGCGGCGAAGGCCGGGCTCATCGGCTTCACGCGCTCGCTCGCGCGCGAGGTCGGCCAGCGAGGCGTGCGCGTCAACGCTGTCGCGCCGGGGGTGGTCGTCACCGACATGACGACGGATCTCGTCGAGAGCGAGGAGGGCAAGCGGCGGATGCGCGACATGGCGCTCGGCCGGTTCGGCCGCGCGGAGGAGGTCGCCGACACGGTGGTGTTCCTGCTGTCGGACCGATCGGCGCTGTTCACGGGCCAGACGCTCAACCCGAACGCCGGGGGCTACATGCCGTGAGCAGCGGCAAGGTCATCCCCGTCCGTGACGCCGTCGGGCTCGTGAAGGACGGCGACACGGTCGTGATCGGCGGCTCGGGCGCCGGCCACGCGCTGCCCCAGGGGTTCATCGACGAGCTCGCCGCCGTCTACGCCGAGACGCAGCGCCCGCGCGACCTCACCACCGTGCGCGTCGTCGGCATCGGCGACTTCGCCGATCGCGGCTTCTCGCAGCTCGGCCTGCCGGGGCTCCAGCGGCGCACGATCGGCAGCAACATCGGCAACGAGCCGCGGCTGGGCAAGCTGGTCGAGGAGAACCAGCTCGAGTCGTACTCCTTCCCGCAGGGTGTCCTCAGCCAGCTGATGCGCGAGATCGCGGCCGGGCGGCCCGGGCTCGTGACGCAGGTCGGGCTCGGGACCTACGTGGACCCTCGCCAGACCGGCGGCAAGCAGAACGCCCGGACCACGGAGGACCTCGTCGAGGTCGTGACGCTGCGCGGCCGCGAGTGGCTGCTGTTCCACGCGTTTCCCATCGACGTCGCCGTCATCCGCGGGACCACGGCCGACGAGGACGGCAACCTGACGATGGACGGCGAGGCCGTCCAGGGCGAGATGCTCGCGATGGCGATGGCCGCGCGGAACTCGGGTGGGATCGTCGTCGCGCAGGTCCGCCAGCTGGCGCGCCGTGGCTCGCTGCCGCCGCGCGACGTCAAGGTCCCCGCGGCGCTCGTCGACCACGTCTACGTCGTCCCGGACCAGTGGCAGACGTACATCACCCAGGACTCGCCGTACTACGCGGGCCGGCTGCGCCGCCCCGTCACCGGCGAGCCGCCGCTGCCGCGCGACGTGCGCAAGATCATCGCCCGGCGCTCCCTGCTCGAGTTCCCACCCGGCGCGATCTGCAACCTCGGCTTCGGCATCAGCCAGCTCATCGGGCGGGTCGCCTGGGAGGAGGGCGTCACCGACGACCTCGTGCTGACGGTGGAGCAGGGGATCTTCGGCGGCGTGCCGGTCGCGGGCAACGAGGGCGGCGCCGGCTTCAACTACCAGGCGATGATCGACCAGCCGTACATGTTCGACTTCTACGACGGCGGCGGGCTCGACATCGCCAGCCTCTCATTCGCCGAGGTGGACGCCCAGGGAAACGTCAACGTCCACGCGTTCGAGGGGCGGGTCCGCGGCCCGGGCGGGTTTCCGAACATCAGCGCGCGGACCGGGCGGATCAACTTCGTCGGGACGATGACGGCGCAGGGCCTCGACCTCGCCATCGACGGATCCGGCGTCCGGGTCATCCACGAGGGTTCGCTGGCCAAGTTCGTCCCGGAGGTCCGCCAGATCTCGTTCAATGGGACGCTCGCCCGGGAGCGCGGCCAGCGGGTGCGGTACGTGACCGACCGGGCCGTGTTCGCGCTCGAGGACGACGGGCTGGTGCTGATCGAGGTCGCGCCCGGGATCGACGTCGAGCGCGACGTGCTGGGCCGGATGGGCTTCCGGCCGCGGGTCGCCGAGCCGCTCCTGACGACCGATCCGCGCGTGTACGCGGACGGGCCGATGGGCCTCGCCGCCGACTTCGCCGCCGCGGCGGGTTCGACGTCGTGAGCGGGCTCGTCGAGCTGCGGCTCGGGCGCGTCGCCCGCCTGGAGCTCGTGAACCCACCGCTCAACCTCACGACCGAGGCGATGTTCCACGAGCTCGCCGCGGCGTGCGCGACGCTCGAGGACGCGGACCCCGCCGAGGTGCGGGCCGTGGTCGTCACCGGGACCGGCGAGCGCGCCTTCTCCGCGGGCTCCGACGTCAAGGCCTTCGAGTCGGGTCGCGGGCCGGACGGCCCGGCGCGGCTGGCGCTGGAGGAGGAGACGGTGAGCCGCCTCGCACGCTTGCCGATGCCGACGATCGCCGCGATCGAGGGCAACGCGCTCGGCGGCGGCCTGGAGCTCGCGCTCGCGTGCGACATCCGGGTCGCATCGGAGCGCGCCAGGCTCGGGCTCCCCGAGGTGCGGCTCGGCGTCACGCCCGGCGCGGGCGGTACGCAGCGGCTGCCGCGGGTCGTCGGCGCGGCGATCGCCAGGGAGCTGATCCTCACCGGCCGGGTGCTGTCGGCCGAGGAGGCGCTGGCGATCGGGCTCGTCACGCGCGTTGTGCCGGCCGGCCAGGCGATCACCGAGGCCGAGGCCGTCGGCGAGGAGATCGCCAAGCGCGGTCCGCTCGCGGTCCGCGAGGCCAAGCGGCTCATCGACCAGGCGATGGACCTGTCGCTCGACGACGGCCTCGCGGCGGAGCTCGAGGCGTCGGTCCGGATCTTCGACACGCAGGACATGCTCGAGGGGGCATCGGCCTTCCTCGAGAAGCGCGACCCGGTCTACCGCGGCCGCTGAACCACGACGCAACCACGAATGCGCCACGGAACGAGGAGTCGTCGATGAGCGAGGTCGGCCGGTTCGGAGTCTTCCTTCCCTCGTATGTCTGGGAGGGCGACGGACCGGAGCGCGCCCGCGGGATCAAGGAGTTCGCGAGGACCGTCGAGGACCTCGGGTTCGACTCGCTGTTCATCACGGACCACCTGCTCGTCGGCAAGCGGTTCTACTCGGTGAACTGGCTGGAGCCGATCCTGTCGCTCGCCGTCGCGGCGGGCGTCACCGAGCGGGTGCGGCTCGGGACCTCGATCCTGATCATGCCGCTGCGCAATCCCGTGCTCCTGGCGAAGGAGCTCGCGACGCTCCAGTTCCTGTCCGACAACCGGGTCGTGCTCGGTGCGGGCGTCGGCTGGAACGATGCCGAGTACGAGGCGGTCGGCGTCCACAAGTCCGAGCGCGGCCGGCGGACCGACGAGATGCTCGACATCATGCTGCCGCTGCTCGAGGGCGAGACCGTCACGTACCACGGCCGCTACTACTCGGTCGACGACGTGTTCATCGAGCCGCGGACCGGGCAGCGGCCGCCCGTGTGGGTCGGTGGCGGCTCGCAGCTCGCCAACCCGAAGTCGCCGGACCTGCCGAAGTTCGTCGACTCCGTCAAGGCCCGGACGCTGCGCGCCGACGGCTGGATCCCGCGGCCGACCTGCCCGCCGCCGGACATCCGCCGCGACCGCGACGAGCTGTGGGCGTTCTTCCGGGAGAACGGGCAGGATCCGAGCGGCCTGTCGGTCGCCCATGAGAACTTCCTGCACCTCGTCCTCACCAACGACCCCGCGAAGGCGCGCGAGGAGCAGCACCGCGCGTTCCTCAAGGTGATGAGCGGCGAGCGCGGGCCGGACTACCTGGAGTCGGTCTACCTGTTCGGGACGCCCGACGAGATCGTCGCCTCGCTCCAGGCCCGGGTCGACGCCGGCGTCGAGCAGTTCATCCTCCACACGATGACCCCCGACCCGAAGCAGCTCGAGGACTGGACGCGCGAGATCATCCCGAACGTGGTCTTCCCGCCGACCGCCGGTCCGGTCCGGAAGCCGAACCGCGACACGGTGGCGGTCGTTACGTGACCCCCGGTCGTGCCGCATGAGCCTTGACAGGATCAAGTCGGACGGTGGTTGACTGTCTCGAGACCTTGCTCTGGAGGGCCACCGCGTGCGAACTGGTGTGACGATCGAGCTCGAGGAATCCACGCTTCGACGCATCGAGGCGCTCGCTACCAACCGCGGGATCACCGTCGATGAGCTCGCCGCCGCCACGATCGCGGCGCTCATCGATCACGACGAGCGCTACGACGCGGCGCGGAAGGTCTCGATCGAGCTGATGGAGGCTGCCACCGCTCTCGGGCCTCAGACGTGGGCCCGCGATGACCTGCATCAACGCTGACGACGACGTGGATCACGCCGGGCATCAGATCGAGCCCGGAACGGCTCTCGCCTCGGCCGACGTGGCGTCGCCGCGATCGTCCGACGAGTTGGCGATCGTCGATCTCCTCGACACCGGTCGCGTCATCCGCGGCTGGCTGCATTCACCGCGGGCCAGGGAGCTCGCGTGACGCGTCGCGTCGCGCTGCTCGGCAACCCGCTCAAGCGGCGGCACTCGCAGGTGATGCACGACGCGGCGTTCGACGCCTGCGGGATCGACGCGCGCTATGTCCTCATGGAGCTCCAGCCGGACGAAGTCGAAGCGGCCGTCGCGGCGGCGCGTGGAGCCGACTGGCTGGGGCTCGGCGTCACCGCGCCGTACAAGCCGGTCGTCGCCACGCTCGTCGACGACGTCGAGGACGACGCGCGGACGATCGGCGCGGTGAACAACGTCGTGCGCACCGATGACGCGAGGCTCATCGGGTTCAACAGCGATGCGCCCGGCTTCCGAGCGGGGGCCGAGGCGGCCTGCGGCCGGTCGCTCGGAGGTCTCGACGTCGTCGTCGCCGGGGCGGGTGGGGCCGCGCATGCGGTCGTCCATGCCTGCCTGACCGCCGGTGCGCGCACCGTCACCGTCGGCAATCGCTCGGTCGAAGCGGCAACTCGACTGGCGTCGAGATTCGCGACGCTCGGCACCGTTCGAGCCACGGAGCTCGGCGGCGACGACTTC
>JAICUI010000105.1 GCA_025935925.1 Chloroflexota bacterium | reverse complement strand
TGAAGTTGCTGGCGCCGGCCGTGCGGTCGCGCCACGTGGTGGGCACCTCGGCGACGGGGCGGCCGGCCAGCGTCGCCTTCACCGTCAGCTCGAGGGCAAGCTCGAAGCCGGCCTCGCTCTGGATCGGCGTCGCGTCGAGGAACCGGCGAGAGTAGAGCTTGAAGTTGTTCGTCGGGTCGTGGGTCGCGACGCCGCCGAACCAGTGGAGGCTGAGCCCAGCCAGGCGGCTGAGCGTCCGCTTGACGAGGGGCCCGCCCACCTGGTGCCCGCCGCGCATGTACCGAGACGCCGCGACGACGTCCGCGCCGCGACGCGCCAGCGCGACCATCTCGTCGACCACGTGCGGCTCGTCGGAGCCGTCCGCCATCGACACCAGTACGTAGTCGCCGCGCGCCGCCGCGATGCCGGCCCTCATCGCGTTCAGGACGCCGCGGCCGAGATCGTTGCGGTGCCCGCGGATGGCGGGCAGCTCGGCGTGCAGGCGGTCGATGACCGGGACCGTCGGATCCTCGTCGAAGTCGTAGACGACGAGGATCTCGTGCGATGTCGTGATCGCGCCGTCGAGCGCTCGGAGCACGGGCTCGACGGCCTCGCCCTCCTTGTAGACGGGGACGACGACCGACAGCTCGGGCCCGGCCGGGGCGATCGCCGTCACAGCCGCCCCGTCTCGAGCTCGGTGCGGATCCAGGGGATGACCTCGTCCAGCATCTCGGACAGCGTCGTCGTCGCGTCGAACCCCAGCACGTCGCGCGCCTTGCGGACGTCGGGTACGCGCAGCTGGACGTCGTGCTCGAACGGGGTGTCGGACACGTACCGGAACGGGCGCTCCGGACCACGGACCTTCGTCCAGATGGCCTCCGCGAGCTCGAGGACGGTCGTCGAGGTCGCCGTCGACAGGTTGAAGTCCTCGTTCACGGCCGCCGGCGACTCCATCGCGACCCGGATGCCGCGTGCCAGGTCGCCGCCGTACGTGTAGTGCCGGACCTGCGACCCGTCACCCAGGATGTGGAGCGGGTCCTGGCCCTTGAGCGTCTTGAGCACGAGATCGGGCACGACGTGCGACAGCGCAAGCTTCACGTTGCCGCTCATCACGTCGGTGTCGCGCAGCGCGCGCCGCTCACCGATCCCGACGCAGTTGAACGGCCGCAGGATCGTGTACGGGAGCTCGTACTGCTCCCATGCTCCGCGAGCGAAGTACTCGGACGCGAGCTTCTGGAAGCCGTAGGTCGAGATCGGCGGCGGCGAGGTGCGCTCGGCGCCCTCCGGGGTCGGGAACTGGGTCGTCGACTCGAACACCATCGACGAGGACAGCACCACGATCCGCGCCAGCCGGCCCGCGCGGTGGGCCGCGATCGCCGCCTCGAACGTCGAGGCGAGGATCCGCTCGTTCTCGGCCAGCAGGTCGAACGCGAACTCGTGGAAGTAGCTGATCCCGCCGATCATCGCGGCGGCGGCGACGACCTGGTCGCAGTCCGCCGCGAGCTCGCACAGGAGATCGCGATCCTTCGCGTCGCCTTCCACGAGCCGGTAGCGCGGGTTCGCGTCGTACGACTTCGCCACGCGGCCGTACTTGCTGAAGTTGTCGACGCCGACGACCTCGTGCCCCGCCGCGAGCAGCTCCTCGACGAGATAGCCGCAGATGAACCCGGCCGCGCCGGTGACGAGGACCTTCACGTCAGATCCGGAACCCCGTGCCCGCCATGTCCCAGATGTCGACCAGCTCGCGGCCACCGAGGTCGAGGGAGCGGTAGGCGCGGTGCGGCGCGCCGATGACGAGGATCTCGCTGTCGGCGAGCACCTCCTCGAGCGAGACAAGCCGTTGGTCATGGACGTAGGGGTCTGTCGCGAGGACGGTCGCGCCGGCCCACTGGAGCAGCTTCCGGAGCTTGAAGCTCAGCGACGCCCGGATGTCGTCGGACTCCGCCTTGAACGCCATCCCCAGGATCCCGACCGTCCGGCCGCGGAGCGATCCGAACCGCCGCTCCATCGCGGAGACGAGGTACGCCGGCATCCCCTCGTTGATCTGCATCGCGGCCTGGCCCATCGGGAAGTGGTCGGCCGTGAACGCCGCGAGCTGCATCGTGTCCTTGAACAGGCACGGACCCGCGGCGAAGCCCGGGCCCGGGAGGTCCGCGGCGCGCGGGTAGTCCTCGCGGATCGCGCGCAGGACGCTCGCGTAGTCGACACCCGCCTGGTCCGCGATCGCGAGAAACTGGTTCGCGACCGCGAACTTCATGTACCGCCAGGTGTTCGTGAACAGCTTCGCGAGCTCGGCCTCGCGGCTCGTCGTCCGGATCGTGCGCGCCGCGAGCCTGCCGAACAGCGCCTCGGCCCGCTCGCCGGCGGTCGGCGTGTCGGCGCCGACGATCTGGGGCAGCGTGTGGAGCTCCTCGAGCGCGTGGCCCTCGGCGATCCGCTCCGGGCAGAACGCGACGTCGACGTGGAGCCCGCGCGCGTCCAGCGCCTGGGCGACGAACTCGGTCGTGCCCGGGTAGACGGTGCTGCGGAGGATCACCAGCGCGCCGTCGGAGACGTGCGGCGCGATCTGATCCACGGCGCGCTCGAACACGCGCATCGATGGGCCGAGGAACTCGTCGACCGGCGTGCCGATCACCAGCAGGATCGCGTCGGCCCGTCCGATCATCCCCGCGTCCGTCCCGAGCTCCAGCCGGTCCGTCTCGAGGATGGATGCGAGCAGCGGCTCCGCGCCGGCCTCCATGAACGGCATCTGGCCGCTGCCGATCCGGTCGAGCGCGCGCGCGTCGATGTCGAAGATGCCGACGCGAAGGCCGGCATCGGCGAAGGCGAGGCTGAGCGGGAGCCCGACGTGGCCGGCGCCGCCGAGCACGACGATGTCCAGCCGGGCCGTCTCGCCGACGGCGGGCCGGGGGGCGGCGGCCAGGTCTGTCATGCCGAGGTCCTCACTTGGGCGCCGACTCTACCAAGCGTGCTCCCCCGCTCGGCCTTCCCCGAAGGTACCAGCCTGCGTCGACGTGCTCAGGGCTGGCGGACGTAGAGCGCGCCGTCGATGTCGGACGAGGCGAGCCGCCAGCCGCTCGTCGGCGGCTCCGCGCCGGCGGGCACGACGAGGGCGTCGACGCGCCACCGGTCGAGGACCTGCGCGCGGGCCGGGTCATCCCCGCGGAGGGTCTCGTCGTCGTTCCAGACCTCCGCCGGGAACAGCTCGAACCGCGAGTCGATGAACTGCAGCGCGTCCGGCGCGGCCCATTCGAGGAACGAGCCCCAGGTCTGCGGCGCGACGACACGTGACCCCGCCGGGAGGCGCGCGACCGCCGCCGCGAGCCCGCTCGGCGCGTACGAGAGCAGGCCGGTGCGCCCGGTGAGCGGATCGGTTGGCCGCCACCATGGCAGCGCCACGAGGACGAGCAGCCCGAGGACGACGGCGATGAACCCGTTGGCGAGGCTGCGGCGCCGCGCGACCGGCGATGACTGCCGCTCAGCCCCGGGTTCGCGTGCGAGCGCCGCCGCAGCGAGGAAGACGAACACGAACGCCCACCACGCGACGCCGCGGACCGCCCATGCACCGAGCACCGCCATCCCGGCGAGCAGCAGCCAGTCCGGCCAGCGGAACCGAGCGCGCCGCCGAATCATGAGCGCGGCCACGACGACGACCGATGGGTAGAACACCACCCCGGGCACGGCGACCGGCGACGTCCGCTGCCACTCGCTCACCTCGTTGGCGATGGCCGGGTTGGTCCCGATGTTCGCCGCGTAGGTCCACGCGCCGGGGCCGTACGGGTTCACGAGCGTCACGAGCGTCGCGACGACGAGCACGGCGAGGGATCGTCGAGACGCCCGGCCGGCCGCCACGTCGGACAGCCACGCGTAGCCCAGGATGGCCGGCCCGAGCACGAAGCTGCCGTGGACGTTCGCCCACAGGAGGACGAGCAGCGGCGAGACGAGCAGCGCGCGCGGATGCCGCTCGCGGATCGCGACGAGCCACACGAGCGCCGCGAACAGCACCAGCCCGATCAGCTGCGGTCGCAGGGCCAGCGCCGGGACCGCGATGGCGAATCCCGCGAGCGCGAGGATCGCGGCGGTTCGCGGCACGGCGCCTCGCGCGAGGGCCGTCGCGAGCATGAGCCCGACGAGCGCAACGACGAGCGCCGCGCGAACCACCGCGAGCAGCTCCCAGCCGCCGACCGCGTGGCCGCAGAACAGCCCGACCTGCGCCAGCCACTGCTGGTCGACCCACGGCGTCCCGGCGACGGTGAACGTCCAGGTGTCGACCGCGGGCAGGGCGCGCGCCGCGAGGATCTCGTCGCCGGCGCGCACCTGGTAGGCGAGATCGACGGCCGGCATCGGCACGAGGAGCGCCAGGAACGCCGGCAGGAGCAGCGCGATCCAGACCCACAACCGCTCGAACGAGATGCGCAGCGCGTCGGCCCTCACGGTTGCCACTGTGCCGGGTCGGGGCCAGCGCCGCCGCGCGAACGCGCGGCTACCCGGCGGTGATCGCGACCTCGCGCGGGCGCACGAGCCGCGCGCCCTCGTCGTAGAGCTCCTGGACGGCGTTGACCATCAGCTGGATGCAGAACCGGTCGTGCACGGTGTCGTGCCCCG
>JAICUI010000003.1 GCA_025935925.1 Chloroflexota bacterium | reverse complement strand
GACCGGCGCTCGCATCGGCGGCGGCCCCGGCGATGACCGGTGCCTGGCCGACGGGTTCGGGCTCCGCCACCTCGTCGGTTGCCAGGTCCGAGAGGTGGATGCCGCGCCGCGCAAGCTCGTCCGCCTTGAGCGCGACGGTCTCGGCGGCGAGGTCGGCGCGCTCGGCCTCGAGCTGGAGCCGGAGCATCTCGCGCCGGACCTCGTCGGGCGGCGGGGCGAGGCTCTCGGGGCTTGCGGGCCCACCCGTCTCGGGGACGACCTCGCCGGTGATGAACGACAGGATGCGGCTCCGCGGCCGGGCCGCGTCGGACCGGGCACGGAGGATGGCCTCCGTGTCGAGCGTGGTCACGCCCTTGATCTCGCCGTCGGCGCCCGTCGCGGCGAGCGCCGCGCCGCAGCTCGGACACCGCTCGGCGGCTTGCTCGGGGAGGGGTGCGGAGCACCACGGGCAGTGGGGGACGGACCCGCTCATCGCTTCGGCCATGTACGCATTCTGGACCCCTGTTCCAAGATGCCAACTCCCCCGATCGGCCTAGGCCGCGGCTACTCCCACTCGATCGTGGCGGGCGGCTTGCTGCTGATGTCGTACACGACGCGGTTGACGCCCGGGACCTCGTTGACGATCCGGCTGCTGATCCTGCCCAGGACGTCGTACGGGAGCTTGGCCCAGTCCGCGGTCATGCCGTCCTCGGAGGTCACGGCGCGGATCGCGACGACGTTCGCGTACGTCCGGCCGTCGCCCATGACGCCGACCGATCGGACCGGGGTGAGGATCGCGAACGACTGCCACACGCGGCGATAGAGACCGGCGGCCTTGATCTCGTCGATCACGATCCAGTCGGCGTCGCGGAGCGTGTCCAGCCGCTCCGCGGTGACCTCGCCGATGATCCGGATCGCGAGGCCCGGCCCGGGGAACGGCTGACGATGGACCATCGCCTCGGGCAGACCGAGCTCCAGGCCGACGAGCCGGACCTCGTCCTTGAACAGGTAGCGAAGCGGCTCGATCAGCTGGAAGCGCAGGTCCGCCGGCAGCCCCCCGACGTTGTGGTGCGTCTTGATCTTCTGGGCCGTCTTGGTCTCCGGCGCCGTCGACTCGATGACGTCGGGGTACAGCGTCCCCTGCGTGAGGAAGTCGATCCGACCGAGCGTCGCGGCCTCCTCCTCGAACACGCGGATGAACTCGTCACCGATGATCCGCCGCTTCTGCTCGGGGTCGGTGACCCCGGCGAGGCGCCCGAGGAACCGGTCGCGCGCATCGACCATCACGAGGTTCATCCCGAGGTTCGCCTCGAACGTCGCGCGGAGCAGCTCCGACTCCTTCTTGCGCATCAGGCCGTGGTCGACGTAGATGCACGTGAGCCGGTCGCCGACGGCACGGTGCACGAGGGCCGCCGCCACCGCGGAATCGACCCCTCCGGAGAGCGCGCAGATCACCTTGCCATCCGAGCCGCAGGCCGCCGCGTGGCGGTCGACGCGCTCGCGGATCTCGGTGACGGTCGTCTCGATGAAGTTCGCGGGCGTCCACGCCGGCGCGATGCCGGCGATGCCCGTCACGAAGTTGCGGAGCACGTCCTTGCCCCGCGGCGTGTGCACGACCTCGGGGTGGAACTGGATGCCGTACAGGTTGCGCGCCGGCGCGGCGAGGCCGGCGAACGGCGTCGACTCGGTCTGCGCGGTGGCGTGGACGCCCTCGGGCATGCGGGTGATCGAGTCGCCGTGGCTCATCCAGACGGGCTGCTCGCGGTCGATGCCCGCGAACAGGTCATCGTCGCGCGTGATCTGGACGGTCGCGGGGCCGTACTCGCGCGTGCTGGCCGGGACCACGTCGCCGCCGAGCTCGATCGCCATCAGCTGGGCGCCGTAGCAGATCCCGAGGACCGGGAGGCGGCCGCTCCAGATCGACGCATCCGGCTTCGGCGCGCCATTGTCGTACACCGACATCGGGCCGCCGGACAGGATGATCGCGCGGACGCCCCGGCGCTCCAGCTCGCTGATCGGCGTGTCGTGCGGCAGGAGCTCCGAGTAGACGTTGAGCTCGCGGACGCGGCGTGCGATGAGCTGCGCGAACTGCGAGCCGAAGTCGAGCACGGCGACGACGCCGGGCTCGGGGACGACCGCCGCGATCGGCGGGTCGCTGGCGGCGCGGTCGGGCGCCGGCGCGTCGAGCGCGACCTCGAGATAGGCCTCGACCTCGGCGTCGTCCGGAGCGAGCACGCGGTGCCCGGCGTTCGCCGGTTCCCCGTGGATGGTCTTGCCGCGCGCGGTGTCCGGCTCACCGGCGGCGGGCGACGACCCGGCCTCCTGGTCGACCTCCGACTCGGCCAATCGCCCCTCCCGTCCAGCTGGTGCGTGTGCGCGCCAGTCTACCCGCCGCCCCGCGGCTGGCGGGTAGGCAATCCGTCCCGGGTCGCGTACCCTGCGCCAACTGGCTGGGGGCCGAGGGAGCGAGGGACATGGGGAACCATTCGATCGTGCTCGCGCGCGCGGGCATCGGCGCGTTCAGCGCCATCCTGTCGGCGGCCGTGTTGCTGACGGGCCCGGCGGTCCCGGTGGCGATGGCCGACGCGACGATTGGGACCACCACGTCACTGTCGGCCCCGACGCTCGACCCGAAGCCGACGGGACGGACGGCGCAGGTCACGGCACACGTCACCCCGTCGAGCGGCTCCGGTCCGAGCGGCACGATCACGCTCTACGACGACAACGGCGGCACGCGGACGAAGCTCGACGAGCAGCCCGTGACCGCGGACGAGGCCGTGTTCACGCTGGGCGCCGATCTCTCGGAGCAGACCTACCACCTCGTCGCCTCCTACGGCGGCGACGCGACGTTCATCGGCTCTGACAGCGAGGCCCGGACGTTCATCGCCGGACCCCGCCCGACGTCGACGGTCCCGCAGCTGTCCGGTCCGCACGACGTGTCGGGCACGTTCGCGCAGAAGGGCGACGTGGTCACGGTCACCGCGAAGGTCGACGACGCGGGCACCACGGGCAACGTGAGCGTGGCGGGCAACGTCACGATCCAGGTCGACGGCGTCGCGAAGGGCAGCACGACCGCGAACGGCGAGCTCCAGCTGTCGACCGCGTCGTGGACCATCGGCAGCCACACGGTCAGGGCCGTCTACGCCGGCGACGGCACGGACCACGCCGGCTCGAACGGGTCGGTGAGCATCAACATCGTCGCGAACGTCGTCGAGGCCAGCGGCGTCGGCGTCCAGTACGCGACGTTCTACCCGTACAAGGACGGCTACCGCGACACGGTCGCGATCCGGGGCAAGCGCAACGAGCCGATCTCCGTGACGATCAGGATCTACTCGCCCACCGGCAGCAAGGTCCGGACGTACGCCATCGCGATGGCCGCGGGTGTGTATTCGGTCGCCTGGAACGGCCGGAACACCGCCGGGACGGCGCTCGCCGCCGGCAAGTACAAGGTCGTCCAGACGCTCAGGGACGCTCTCGGGTCGACGAGGGTCGTGACGAGCTATACGACCTTGTCGAAGAAGCGCCTCTACACGCAGACGACGTACGTGACCAAGCTCGGTTCGGCGTACAGCGCCAAGGGTGCGGACGGGGGTGGTTCCGTGACGCGCTCCACGACCGCGGGCTGGGCGAAGCTCGCGGCAGGCAGCTCGGGCAACGGCTTCGCGGCCGCCGGGTGGGAGCTCGTGCTGCCGTCGGCGAAGGTCTACAAGTCGATCGCGTGGCAGGTCTACGCGAAGTACCCGCTGTCGACCTCGCCGACGGGCATCGGCATGCAGAACTTCGTCTGGTGTGCGCGCTCGAGCTCATGGTCGGACGTCTGCTTCGACCACTGGAAGGGGATCGGCAACTCGGCGTACTCCGCGCGCTGGTACTCCACGTCCGGGTCGATCGTCACGAACCGCTCCGGCCGGTATGTCCGGGGCATCGTGGAGGGCGTGGTCGCCACGACCTGGGTGTACAAGGTCCGCGTGCGCGTGACCTACGCCGTCCTCCGGTAGCACCCCGGGTTCCGCCGTCGCGTGACGTCGCGCGCGGAATCGCGACCGGCCGCCAGGAGGTTGGAGCATGGCGACCGGTCGCTGTTGGAGGAGGAGCTCTTCGGTTGTTCTTCAGTTGTTCTGCAGTTGTCGGTTCCGGCCCGGTTCTCGGGGCTGTGGGCCCTGCACCGGTGTCGTTCGATGGGCAGATCCTGCGCCCCGGTTCGCGGCGGTCCCATCGACGGCGGTGGCGTCCCGGCCGCGACACATGACGTAGGCGGAAGGCGGACGCAGACGTGAGCGAATACCCGATCCGCGTCGGCCGGCGGTCGCGACTGTTCCTCCGGTTCTTCTTCGGCGTCCGGCCCGGTCACCAGTCGGTGCGCATCGGGGAGGGTCGCGTCGAGATCCGGTTCGGCTGGTTCAACCCGACGTTCCCGGTGGCCGACGTCGAGCGATGGCGCATCGAAGGGCCGTGGCTGTGGATCACGGCGATCGGCGTCCGGATGAGCATCCGGCACCGGGACCTGTCGTTTGCGGGCAGCCCGCGCGGCGGCGTCCGCATGGACCTCCGGACGCGCTACCCGTACGGACCGCTGCGGATCCCGGCGTTCTACGTCGGCGTCGAGGATCTGGAGGGGTTCGCCGCGGAGCTCAGCGCCCTCGGCATCCCGGGCGAGGACGCGCGGACGGAGCGCGACTGAGCACGGCGTGACCGATCGGCCGCGGTGCCGGAACCGTCGGCGCGGCGACCCGGGGGTTCAGCGCCCGCGCTGCTGCCAGGACTTGCCCTCGGTTGCGACCGACGGCGCGTAGACGATCTCGACATGCTGCATGTCGCCGATGGTGCGCGCCCCGAGCGCGGCCATCGACTGGCGCAGCGCGCCCATCAGGTTCTGCGTCCCGTCGGTCACGTGCGACGGGCCCTCGAGGATCTGCGCGAGCGGCCCGACCGTCCCGACCTTGATCCGCGTCCCCCGCGGCAGCACCGGCGACGGCGCCGCCATGCCCCAGTTGGTCCCGCGGCCCGGTGCCTCGGCCGCCCGCGCGATCGGCGACCCGAGCATCACGACGTCGGCGCCCGCCGCAATGGCCTTCGCGATGTCGCCGCCCTTCTTCATCCCGCCGTCCGCGACGACCGGCACGTACCGCCCGGTCTCGGCGTGGTACAGGTCGCGGGCCGCGACGACGTCGGCCACTGCGGTCACCTGCGGGATCCCGATGCCCAGCACCTCGCGGGTGGTGCACGCCGCGCCCGGGCCAACGCCGACGAACAGCGCCGCGGCACCCTGCTCCATCAGGAGGTACGCCGCGTCGGCGTTGGTCGTGTTGCCGACGGCGACCGGGATGGGCATGAACCGGGTGAAGTCGGCGAGCGACAGCGGCTCGTAGCCCGTCGCGAGGTGGCGGGCCGAGGAGACCTGCGACTGGACGAGGAACAGGTCCGCGCCGTGCTCGGCGCAAAAGGGCCCATACCGGCGGGCGATGCCGGGCGTCGCCGAGACCGCGGCCTTCGAGCCCGCGGCGTGGAGCTCCTCGATCCGGCGAGCGATGAGCTCCTCGCGGATCGGTGCCCGGTACGCGTCCGCGAGCACATCGTGCACCTGGTCGTCGGGCGAGCCGATGATCCGGTCGAGCACCTCAGCCGGGTCGTCGTAGCGGAACTGGACGCCCTCGAGGTTCAGGACGGCCAGCCCGCCCAGCCGCGCGAGCTCGCCGGACAGGCGCACGTCGGCGACGGCATCCATGGCAGCGGCCAGGACGGGGATCTCGAGCGGGATGCCGCAGAACGTCTGGCCGAGGGTGACGTCGGCCGGGTCGACGGTGTCCGTGCCGGGGGCAAGGGAGACGTCGTCGAACCCGTAGGTCGGGCGGATGGCGTCCACCTTGGAGCGGAAGATCCGACGGTTCGCCAGCGTCTCGGTCATCGCGCCCTCCTGCCGTCCTCGCTCGATCACCGGATCCTCCGCAGCATCTCCAGATGTTACCGGCGCAGCGGCGCCCGGGCGATGCGGTGCCCGTCCGCGTCCAGCCGGAACCACGGCTCGACGGCCGGGTCGAGCAGCACGTCGCGCACCCGCC
The DNA here is from genome assembly GCA_025935925.1 of Chloroflexota bacterium. GTDB lineage: Bacteria > Chloroflexota > Limnocylindria > Limnocylindrales > CSP1-4 > CAIXZV01. The sequence continues at coordinate 105,759 of JAICUI010000003.1, read as the reverse complement.
GGATCGACTCCGCGTACGACGGCCAGATCGCGAGGGCCGGGGCGTCCTCGGCGGGGACCCATCGCAGGCCGTCGTGCTCGTGCGATGGGACCGCGCGGGCGCCGGCTTCGGCCCGCGCGGCGAAGATCGCGCTGACGACGATGGCGTCCGTCCCCTCGTCGAAGAACGGCGCGACCTGGTCGAGGTCGTAGAACGCCTCGATCCCCGCGCCATGGGCGAGCCCGGTCTCCTCCCGGACCTCGCGCATCGCCGCCTCGGGGACCGTCTCGCCCGGCTCGATCGACCCCGTGACGCACTGCCATAGCCCGGGAAAGATCCGGTCAGGAGCGCGGCGGATGAGCAGGATCTCGAGCCGGTCCTCGGGTGGCACGACGCGGAACACCCAGCACTCGACGAGATCCGGCCGGAGCGGCACCGGCGGCCGTACCTACCAGGGCAGCAGCTGGCGGATCGCGAACAGCACGTTCGCGGGCCGCTCCGCCAGCCGGCGCATGTACCAGCGATACCAGGCGTCGCCATACGCGATGAGCACCTGGACCCTGAAGCCGGCCTTCGCCAGCCGGCGCTGGTCCTTGGCCCGGACGCCGTACAGCATCTGCACTTCGAAGGCGTCCTTCGGGATCCCGGCCGCCGCGGCGTGGGTCGCCACCTGGTCGACGAGGTCGATGTCGTGCGTGCCGAGGCCGACGCGCATCGGACGCTGCCGGCTCTCGCGGACGAGGATCACGGCGAGCGACAGGAAGTTTGCGTCGACCTCCTTCTTCGACCGGAACGCCACCGACTTGGGCTCGTCGTAGGCGCCCTTCACGAGGCGGATCGCGGGCGCGAGCGGGAGCAGCCGTTCGACGTCCTTCGCCGTGCGCCGCAGGTACGCCTGGAGGCACACGCCCGTGCTCGGGTGCGACGCCCGGAGCCGCTGGTACAGGTCGAGCGTGCGGTCGACGTAGCTGCTGTCCTCCATGTCGATCCAGAGGTACGACCCCTGCGCCTCGGCGGCAGCCGCGAGCGACTTCAGATGCCCGAGGCAGGCGGCCTCGTCGACGTCGAGCCCGAGCTGGGTCGGCTTGACGCTGATCTCGCCGTCGATCTCGGACTCGCGGATCCGCGCGAGCAGCTCGAGGTAGTGATCGTGGACCGCCTGCGCCCCGGCGGGATCGGTGATGGATTCGCCGAGCTTCGTGTACAGCGTCCGGATCCCGAGCACCTGGAGCCCGACCGCGGCGCCCAGCGCATCGCCGATCTCCGTCCCGGGCATCAGCCGACGGATGGCGCGCGCCATGAACGGCAGCTTCGGGAGTCGCTCGCCCAGCCACGTGCTGCGCGCGAGGAGCAGGAAGAGCTTGCGCAGGAGTCCGTTGATCACAGCCGTTCGAACCGCTCCACCGGTACCACGAACACCGTCGCCCCGCCGACCTCGACCTCGAGCGGATAGGGCATGAAGAACTCGCCGGGCTCCATGATCGGCGGCATCGGGTTGACGATCTGGGTCCGGGAGTGGCAGCTCTCGCGCACGATGCCCAGCACCTCGTCCACCTCGTCATCCTCGACGCCGAGCATCACGGTCGCGTTGGACTGCTTGAGGAACCCGCCGGACGAATGGAGGCGGGTGGCGCGGAAATCACGCTCGAGGAGCGCGTCGACGAGGACGCCCGCGTCCTCGCTGTGGACGATGGCCACGACGAGCTTCACGGGCGGGAGCATAGCCAACCGGGCGGCCTTCGGGCGCCCGATCGTGCGCGGCCGGCCGCGGTGCGCGGTGTAGGATGCGGACTCGCCCGCCCCGGGTCCCGATGGCCGAGGGCGGCAGGGGCAGGAGCTGGGAGGGATTCGTGACGGACACGTCCGTCGGCGCGGGCAGCAGCCCGCTGAGCGTGCTGTCTGCTGGCGCAGCGGCCCTCGCGCGCGCGAACGACCTGGACACCGCGCTCGCGGTGATCGTCGAGGCCGGCGCCGCCGCGACCGGCGCCGCGACGGCCGCAGTGTTCGCGCAGGACCCCGACCGCAACACGCTGGAGCTGCTGCTGACGCTCGGGATCGCGGACGACGAGGTCGCCGCCTACGAGGCCGATGTCGTCGCGAACCCGGACCATCCGGTGCACCACGCGGCCCTCGATCGCAGCGGGTCGCTGGGCCGGCAGGGGACGGCCGCCGACGGGTCGCCGATGACCGGCGCGGACCTGCCGCTCGTCGTGTCGGGCTCGGACACGGTGGAGGCGTGCGTCGGGGTGCTCACGCTCGGATGGGCAGGCGACCATGCGGTCGATGCGAGCGAGGAGGCGCTGCTGGTCGCGATCGCCGACCTTGCCGCCGCCGCGATCGCGATGTTCCGGACGACGTCGATGGCGACGGAGCGCGCCGAGTGGCTCGAGCGCGTGGCGCTGACGGACCCGCTGACGGGACTCGCGAACGCACGGACGGTCGCTCGCGTCCTGGAGCTGGAGGTCGCTCGCGCCCAGCGCCAGGGCACGGAGGTGTCGGTCGCGCTGTTCGACGTCGACGCCTTCCGGGCGTTCAACGAGACGGCCGGCTCGCGCGCGGGCGACCAGGTCCTGCGCCAGGTCGCGAGCGTCCTCGCCTCGAGCGTGCGGCTCGTGGACACGCTCGGACGGACGGGCGGCGACGAGTTCGTCCTCGTCGCGCCCGGGTCCGCGGGGGTGACGGTCGCGCGGCGGATCATCGACGGGATCGCGAAGCTCGAGGCCGTCGACGACCACACGATCACGGTGTCGGCCGGCGTGGCACGGTTCCCGCAGGACGGCCAGGACGCCGAGGTGCTGCTCGCCGCCGCCCGCGCCGCCGTCGCGGCGGGATCGGAGCCCGCGGCGATCGTCGAAGCCGGTCGCTAGCGGCTACCCGCTCGCGCTGGTCGCCGATCCGCTCGCGACGATCGGCAGCGTCGGCGTCGTCGCGCCCGGCCCCGGCTCACGCGTGACGGCAAGGACGGTGCCGGCGCCGGTGACGGGCGACGTCCCGGACGCGACCCCAGTCCCCGCGCCGCCGACCTCGAAGTCGCCGAGCGAGCGCGGCTTGCCGTCGGGTCCGATCGCCCACGCGGTGTAGACCTCGCGGCCCGGCGTCGAGCTGAGGCCGCGCATCGCGAGCTCCACGCGGCCGTCCGCGCCGATGACGCCGAGCCCCGCGCTCGCGTTGGCCGCGCCCGCGAGGACGGCCGTCGCGCTCCCCGGCTCGGCCGCGAGCTGGAGCGCCTGATCCACGGCCTGGCGGTAGGCCTGCTCGTCGGCGAGCTGGCCGCGCAGCGTCAGCGCGTACCCCCCGAGGGCAAACGCGAGCAGGATCGCCGCGGCCGCGCCGAGCGTCGCCCATCGTAGACGGCGCCGCTCGCGCTCGACGCGGAGATCGACCGGTGGGGTCGCGGACCTCGCGACCGGTTCGGCTCCGGCCGGCGTCGCGGCCGAATCGTTTCGCGCCGGCGTCGCGGGCGGCACGGATGCCGCGGCCGGCGGCAGGACCGCGGAAGGGGCGGGCGCCGCGGCCGGCGGGAGCGGTCGGTCCCGCGCCTCGGCGTCGCCCGCCGAATCGCTGGCGACGGGCACGCCGGCGGCGACGGACGGATGCCGGCCGTCGCGCAGGTCGCTCTCGGCCGCAGCCAGCAGCCGCGACCGCACTGCCGCGGGCGGGTCCGCGGGCTCGACCGACAGCAATAGGCTGCCCGCGTCCTCTGCGAGCTCCTGGAGCTCGGCATGGACGTCGTCGCAGTGCGCGAGATGCTCGCGAATGGCGGCCGCCTCGGCGGCGTCGAGCGCCCCGAGGACGTACAACGGCGCGAGGTCGCGGACGGTCTCGCAGTCGATCGTCCGCGGCTGGGTCATGACGCGCCTCCGGCGCCCGACGACTCGAGCTCGCGTCGCAGCGCACCGAGCGCGAGCCGGACGCGGCCCTTCACGGTCCCCAGCGGGACGCCGGTGCGCTCGGCGATCTCGACCTGGGTCAGCCCCGAGAAGTACGCGAGCTCGAGGGCCTCGCGCTGGACGTCCGAGAGCGTGCCGAGGGCCGCGCGCACCGCGTCGCGGTCGAGGTTGCCCGCGACCTCGCCCCACACGTCGGGCAGGACGAGCGGCTCGGGGGTGCGGGCGCCATCCTGCTCGCTCGGGAGCTCGGCGGCCGGCCGTCGGCGGCGGACGGCGTCGATCGCCCTGTGGTGGACGATCGAGAGGAGCCACGTCCGGACGGTTCCCTTGCCCGGAACGTACCGGTCGGCGCCGCGCCACGCACCGAGAAACGCCTCCTGGACGACGTCCTCGGCAAGGGCGTCATCCGCGGTGATGCGTCGTGCGATTCCGAAGGCCATGCTGCGGTACCGGTCGTACAGGGTGTCCAGCGCCTCGAGCCGTCCGGCGGCCAGCCCAGCCAGGAGTGTCTCGTCGGCGGGTTCCTCGAGACGGCCCGGCTTCGCGACCGGGTCGTCGTGGACGCGGCTCATCCTGTCATGCGCACCGGCGGCGTCGACGGTTCATTGGTGCCACGGGCGACGGCCCGGTGGAGGCACGGGGCCGCGTGCGCCACCCTCCCGATGGCGTCGAGCGCGCTGGCGAGCACCTGCCCCTCCGTCCCCGCGGCGTCGACGATCGCGTACCGGTCGGGCTCCGCGTCCGCGAAGGCGAGGAACGCCGCCCGCACCCGCTCGTGGTAGGAGACGTCCTGGTACGCCTCGAAGCGGGTGATCTCGGCGGCCTTCCGGCGGAGGCCGTCCTCGACCGGCAGGTCGAGGAGGATCGTGAGGTCCGGCGACAGGCCGCCGGTCGCAAATCGCTGGACCTGGCGCAGCTCGTCCATGGGGACGCCCTCGCCGGCGCCCTGGTACGCGAGCGACGAATCGGCGTACCGGTCGCACACGACGACGGCGCCGCGTGCGAGCGCCGGGCGGATCACCTCGTCCACGTGCTGCGCGCGCGAGGCGGCGAACAGCAGGGCGTCGGCGCGGCCCGTGCGGTCGATCGGCGGATCGGGATCGAGGACCATCCGCCGCATCAGCTCGCCGAAGGGCGTCGAGCCCGGTTCGCGGGTCGCGACGACGTCGCAGCCGGCCGCACGCAGCGCCGCCGACAGCCGGCCGAGCAGGCTCGACTTCCCGGAGCCGTCGGGGCCCTCGATGGTGATGAACACGCCGGACCCGGCGGGCGACTCGGTGCTCGGCACGGGCCCGAGTGTAGGCGATTGATCCGAGCGCCCCGGGCCCGCGCACACCCGCTCAGCGGCCGGCGCCCCGATCGGCCGACACGGGAGGTAGCGCAGTCGATGCGTCCATCCATCAACCCCCTGGCCACGAGGACCGGCGCCGCCGTCGTCGCAGCCCTGGCGCTCGTGGTGGCGGCCACGCCGCTGCTCGCGAACGCCGCCGACCATCTCGACGCGCCCGCGGCGAAGGCCGACCACCGCGTCGACATCACGGACGTCTACGCCTTCCGGTCCGGGCCGTCGATGACGACGCTGGTCCTGAACGTCGACGGCCTCATGACGCCGGCGGACAGCAGGGCCGCGGCGTTCCGCTCGAATGCGCTGTACGAGCTCAAGATCGACCGCGACGAGGACGGCGCGGCCGACCTCGCGTACCGCGTGCGGTTCTCCGCCGCGACGCGCAACGGCGATGGCACCGTCACGCAGGGCTATGTCGTCCGACGTGCGGCCGGCACGAAGGCGATCTCGAACACGTGGACCGGCAAGGTGGTCGCGGTCGGCCGCACGACGCCGTACAAGCACGCCGTCCGCAGCGCTGCCGTCAATGGCGGCGGCGGTGTCTTCGCCGGCACCCGCGACGACCCGTTCTTCTTCGACCTGCCGGGCTTCATCGCGTTCAAGGGCGAGCTGCTCAAGGGGACGACGAACCTCGGCACGCTGCTCGGCGGCTTCACGGGCGCCGACACGTTCAAGGGCACGAACGTGCTGTCCATCGCGATCCACGTGCCGAACGAGCGGCTCGGCGGCACCGGCAACGCCATCGGCGTCTTTGCGACCACGTCCGTCCCGTCGAACGGCGGCTGGAAGCAGGTCGACCGGATGGGCCGGCCGGCGATCAACACCGTGTTCAACGGGCTGATCGTGCCGGCGTCGTCGGACTACAACGGCCTCGAGAAGGACGCGTTCAACGCCCAGCGCCCGCGTCTCGACCGCTCGACGACGAAGGACAACGTCACCACGGTCCTCAACGCGATCGGCAACGTCCTGACGGCCAACGGCGCCACGCCGTACACCGCGGGGCAGGTGTCGGCGATCGGCAACGTCCTGCTCCCCGACGAGCTCACGCTCACGCTGGGCTCGAAGGCCGGCTTCGCGAGCGGCTCGTCGCTCGGGACGCTGTCGCTCAACGGCCGCCGGCTCGGTGACGACGTGATCGACGCCGAGTTCGCGCTGCTCACGAACTTCGTGATCACGACCGGCGACGGCGTGAACGGGAACGACAAGGCGTTCCTGGGCAGCTTCCCGTACCTGGCCGGGCCGCACTGACCCGGCCGGAGCGCCGCTGGTCGCCGTTCGTGGACTGGCGGCGCTCCCACCCCGTCCCATGACCACTGATCCCACCGGCCGCCCCCTGCGCATGGAGCCTTGACGATGACTGCATCCCGGAGCCCGTCCCGACGCCGAACCCGGACCGCGCCGCTGCTCGCGGGCGCGGCGATCGCCGCGGTGATCCTCGGCGCACGGCTCCCGGGCGTCATCGGCGCCGGCCGTCCGGACGCCTACCTCGACGATCCGCTCCTCGCCGCGCCGCCCGCGGAGACCGCCGGTGGGCCGGCGGCCGACGCGGTGTCAGCGACGGGATACGACGCGGCCGCCGAGCTCGAGCGCGTCCGGTCCGACGTCGATTTCTGGGCCGCGAGGGTTCAGGGCGACGCGCACGACATCGTCGCCGCGGTGAAGCTCGCGGAGTCCGACGTCGCCCTTGCGCGCATGACCGGCGACGTCGCCTCGTACGTCGCCGCCGAGGCGGCGGTCGGGAGGGCGCTGGCGGCGCAGCCCGACTACGCACCCGCGCGGGCGATGCGGTCGACGATCTTCGTCTCGCTCCATCGCTTCGCCGAGGCCGGCGACGAGGCAACCCGGGTGCTCGCGATGGCTCCCGACGACGCTTCGGCGCTGGGCGCCCTCGGCGACGCGCGCCTCGAGCTCGGCGACCTGGCCGGCGCCCGCGAGGCGTACATCCGGCTGTCGGCCGTAGCGGACGGCTCGGCGTCGCGGATCCGCCTCGCCCGACTCGCGTTCGTGACCGGCGACGTGCCGCACGCGGTGGCCGAGGGTCGCGCCGCCGTCGCGGCGGCGGTCGACGAGGCGCTCGAGGGCGACGCGCTGGCGTTCGATCACGCGACGCTCGCGGATCTGCTGATCTCGACCGGGGACCCCGCCGGCGCCCGCGCCGAGGCGCAGGCGGGCCTCGACGCCCGCCCCGACCATCCGGCGAGCCTCGTGGTGCTCGCACGCCTCGACGCCTTCGACGGGCACGTCGACACGGCGCTCCAGGAGCTCGATGCCGCGATCGCGGCGATCCCCCAGCCCGACTGGCTCGCCCGCCGGTCCGATCTCCTCGAGCGTCGCGGCCGGTCCGGCGACGCCGCGCGCGCCGCGCAGGATCGGGCGACCATCGACGCGATCGCGCGTCTCGCCGGGCCGGCCGGCACGGTCTACGACCGGGTCCGGTCGCTGTACCTCTCGGACCACGGCCTGCAACCCGACGTCGCGGTGAAGCTCGCGGGCGACGAGCTCGCGATTCGGCCGGACGTCTACGGCTACGACGCGGACGCGTGGGCGCTCCTCAATGCCGGTCGGGCCCCCGACGCGCTAGGGCCCGCCACGCGCGCCCTCGCCGCGGGCACCGCGGACGCGCGCCTCTGGTACCACGCGGGCGTCATCGAGGCAGCCGACGGCAAGACCGAGCCCGCGAGAAGCCACCTGTCGCAGGCGCTCGCGCTCGGCGCGGCGCTCGATCCGGTCTCGCGGGATCGCGCGGCCGCGACGCTGGCGGCGCTGCCGTGAGGCGCGCGCTGGGGTCGATGGTCGCCGCGCTGCTGCTGGTGCTCGTCTCGGCGGGCGCCGTGCTCGCGCATCCGCTGGGCAACTTCACGATCAACCACTACGCCGGGGTGCGCGTCGATCCCGATCGAATCCACGTCGATGTCGTCATCGACGAGGCGGAGATCCCCACGTTCGCGATCGCCGAGGGCCTCGATGCCGACGGCGACGGCGTGCTCACCGCAACCGAGACGGCAGGCGTCGCCGCCGCCCAGTGCGGGAAGGTCGCACCCGGCCTGCGGCTGCTGGTCGACGGGACGCCGCGCACGGTCGTCCTCGTCGCGGCCGGCGTCCGGTTCCCGGCCGGAAACGGCGGGCTGAAGACGATGCGCCTCGTGTGCGAGCTCGACAGCCAAGGCGCCGTGCCGGGCGGCGCGCACGTCTCGTTCCGGGACGACTTCGAGCCGGCGCGGATCGGCTGGCGCGAGATCACCGCGGTCGGCAGCGGCATGACGGTCACCACCGCCGGCGTCCCGTCGGCGAGCGAGAGCGCCCGACTCACCGCCTATCCCGTCTCTCTCGCATCCGCGCCCGATGTCCGGGCGGTCGCGTTCGACGTCCGGACGGGGGGTCCGATCCTCCCGGACCTTCCCGTCCCGGACGCCGACCAGGTCGAGCCGGTCACGGTGATGGCGACGGGTCCACGACCCGCCACCGGGGAGACCGTGACCGGCTCGGACCCGGCATCGGCGGGCGACCCGAGTGCCGCGGTCGCCGTTGCCGCGGTACCCGGCGGCGCGGATCTGCTGCCGGACGTCCTGCGCCGCGCGCCGGTCGATCCGCTGCTCGCAATCGTCTCGCTCGTCGTGGCGGCGGCGCTCGGCGCGGGCCATGCGCTGACCCCGGGGCACGGGAAGACGCTCATGGCGGCCTATCTCGTCGGGACCCGGGGGACGCGCACGCACGCCGTGGGCCTCGGGCTCACCGTGAGCATCACGCATACGCTCGGGATCCTCGTGCTGGCCGCCGTGGTGGTCGCCGCCGAGTCCGCGCTGCCGGCCGATCTCGTCGTGCGAACCGCCCCCGTCGTCGCCGCGGGTTCGATCGTCGTCGTCGGCTCGTGGATGCTCAAGGGAGCCGCCCGACGACGGGCGGCGGTCCACGACGTCACGGGAGCCGATCCGGGCCATGAGCACGAGCGCGAGCACGTGCACCCCGACGGCGCCGACCACCACCATCACGAGGACGCGCCGGAAGTGCATCGGCACGGCGTCATCCGGCACCGGCACGTCCCCCCGGCCGGCCCGATGCGCTGGCGGTCGCTCGCCGTCCTCGGTCTGGCGGGCGGCCTCATCCCCTCGGCCAACGCGCTGCTGATCCTGCTGGGCACGATCGCCGCCGGGCGGCCCGCGTGGGGGGTCGTCCTCGTCGCGGCATTCGGCGCCGGCATGGCGGGCGTCATGGCCGGTCTGGGCCTCGTGGTCGTCCAGGCGCGGTCGCTGCTCGACCGTGCGCCGCGCACCCTCCCGTTCGCCGCGGGCCGCCGCCTCGTCCCGCTCGCGGCGTCGCTCGTCGTCCTCGCGTTCGGGCTGGTCCTCTCGGCCGAGGCGATCGGCGCCGCGCGGCTCGGCTGAACTTCGCGGCCGGATGCTGGTCGCGTCGCTGCGATGGATACGGCGGTCGACCTAACGCGTCGACCCCCGAGGGACGCTACCCTCGCCCGGTGCGCGATCTGACGAGCCGTGCCCTCGACACGGCCACTGCGCTGGGCGCGACGTACGCCGACGTGCGCGTCGTCCGGCGGCTCGAGGAGTCGATCAACGTCAAGAGCGGCCGCGTCGAAGGGGTGGCTGGCGGCGAGAGCGAGGGCTTCGGGGTCCGCGTCGTCGTCGACGGTGCGTGGGGCTTCGCGGCGTCGCATCGCCTCTCCACCGCCGAGGCGGATCGCATCGCGGCAGAGGCGGTCCGGATCGCCAAGGCATCGGCGACCGCCATCCGCGAGCCCGTCGTGCTCGCCGACCGGCCGGCCGCGTACGGCCGGTTCGAGACCGAGGTCGCCGAGGACCCGTTCGCCGTCCCGATGGACCAGAAGATCGGAGACCTGCTCGCGGCGGACCGGGCGATGAACGCCGTGGCGGGGATTGCCTGGACCGAGTCGCTGTACGCGGCCCAGCGCGAGTGGAAGACGTTCGCGGCGACCGACGGCTCGTACACCGAGCAGGTCATCACCCATCTCGGGGCCGGTCTCGAGGCGAACGCGGTCGACGGCGACGAGCACCAGCGCCGGAGCTATCCCGACAACGGCGGCTCCTGGGCGTCGGCCGGCTACGAGTTCGTCCGGGGCCTCGACCTGCTGGGCAACGCCGAGCGCACGGCGAGCGAGGCCGTCGAGCTGTTGAGCGCGCCGCCGCTGCCCGCGGGCACGCGCACGATCATCCTCCACCCGAGCCAGCTGTACATGCAGGTCCACGAGAGCTGCGGGCACCCGACGGAGCTCGACCGCGCGCTCGGCTCCGAGGCGAGCTACGCGGGCACGAGCTTCCTGACGCCGGACATGCTCGGCAGCTTCCGATACGGCTCGGACCTCTGCGACATCGTGGCCGACGCGACCGTGCCGGGCGGGCTCGGGACCTTCGGCTGGGACGACGAGGGCGTCGCGGCGCAACAGGTGCCGCTCATCAAGGAAGGCATGTTCGTGGGGTACCTCAGCTCGCGCGAGACGGCCCCGCGCATCGGGCGCACGAGCGGTGGCGCGATGCGAGCCGACGGCTGGAACCGGATCCCGCTGATCCGGATGACGAACGTGAACCTGCTTCCGAAGCCCGGCATGACGTTCGACCAGATCGTCGCGGACACCGACGACGGCCTCCTGTTCGAGACGAACCGCAGCTGGTCGATCGACGACCGTCGCCTCAACTTCCAGTTCTCGACCGAGATGTGCCGCGAGATCAAGGGCGGCAAGCCGGGCAAGCTGTTCCGGAACGGCACGTACACCGGCATCACCTACGAGCTGTGGCGGTCGATGGACGCCATCGGCGACGCCAGCTCGTGGCAGATGTGGAGCACGCCCAACTGCGGCAAGGGCGAGCCGGGCCAGGCGGGCCACGTCGGCCACGGCGTCTCGGGCGCGCGGTTCCGCAACGTCCGCGTCGGAGTCGTGGCGTGAGCGCGCTGCACGACGCCACCGGTGAGCGGGGCATGGGCGGCGATCCCGAATCGGCGCTCCGGCTCGCCGAGGACGTGATCGAGAAGGCGCAGGCCGCGGGCGCCGGGGAAGCCGAGGCGTTGGTCGTCGCGGGCACGTCGGCGCTGACGCGCTTCGCCAACAGCCAGATCCACCAGAACGTCGCCTCGACCGAGGTGTTCGTGAACCTGCGCTTCGTCGTGGGCAGGCGCGTCGCGGTCGCGAGCTCGGGCCGCGCGGACGCCGACGGGATCCGGGCGCTGGTCGACCGGGCGGCGACGATCGCGGCCAACGTCGAGGAGCTCGAGGACTGGGCCGGGCTGCCGGACGCCGACGCCGCCTCGCCGGTTCCGGGCGCCTGGTCGGACGCGACGGCGGACGCCAGCCCGGAGCTGCGCGCCGAGGGCGCCCGCGCCGTCATCGCTGCCGCCGACGCCGCCGGCGTGACCGCGTTCGGCTCGTATTCGACCGATGCCGAATCGGTGGCCGTCGCGAGCTCGAAGGGCATCCGCGCGGCCGAGCGCCGCACGTCCGCGCAGCTGCTGACCGTGACGATGGGCCCCGACAACGGCACCGGCTACGCGGAGCAGGTGGCCGTCGACGCCTCCGCGATCGATGCCGACGCCATCGGTCGCGAGGCCGCCGAGCGCGCCCGGGCGTCCGCGAACCCCACCGACATCGAGCCCGGCGACTACCCGGTCGTGCTCCACTCGTACGCGGTCGTGGACCTCGTCGACATGCTCGGGTACCTCGGGTTCTCGGCGCTCGCGGTCCAGGAGGACCGCTCGTTCTGGGAGGCCGGCAGGCAGGTCGCGTCGCCGCTCATCACCCTCGTCGACGACGGACGCGAGAGCGGCCTCCCGGCGGCCTTCGACGCGGAGGGCGTCCCGAAGCAGCGGCTCCGGCTCCTCGACCGTGGCGCGTGCGCGGACCTCGCGTACGACTCGCAGACGGCCGCGCGCGCCGGCCGCCGCTCGACCGGCCACGGCCTCCCGGCACCGAACACGTTCGGGCCGTTCCCGATCAACATGTCGATGGCCGCCGGCGACACGTCGTTCGACGACCTCGTCGCGGGCCTCGACCGCGGGCTGCTCGTCACGCGCTTCCACTACACGAACCCGGTGCACCAGAAGCGGGCGATCATCACCGGCATGACACGCGACGGGACGTTCCTCGTCGAGGGCGGCGAGATCGTGCGGCCGGTGCGCAACCTGCGGTTCACGATGTCCTACCTGGATGCGCTGGCGAACGTGCAGGCCGTCGGCGCCGACCGCCGGTGCGTCCGCGGGTTCCTCGGCGCGAGCGTGGTGCCGTCGCTGCGGCTCTCGTCGTTCTCGTTCACCGGGGCGACGGCCGCGGGCTGACGGCATGGGCATTCGGGACGCGGGCACCGACGACCTCGCGGTGTGGGTCGATGCCGATGGGTCGATCGCGGTCGACGTGGGATCCCGGTACGTGACCGTCGATCCCGACGAGCTCGACCGGATCCTCGATCGCCTGGCCGCGGACGGCGGGTCGATCCGGCTCGCGGGCGGGTCGGGCCGGGCGGACGACGGGGACGAGGGTCCCGATCGCGAGAGCGACCCCGCGGTGCACGCCGCGGCGTACGTTCGGGCGCTCGCACAGCAGCGCGGCATCACGGTCGTCGCCGACGGGTAGCGACGCAGCGCCTTCGGGCGGCGCGGCACCTTCGGGCGGCGCAGACGCGCGGCGCCCGGGCGGCAGCAACGCGGCGGCGCGGCGCCTTCGGGCGGCGCGGCGCGTTCGGGCGGCGCGGCGCCCGGGCGGCAGCAACGCGGCGCCACGCGCCCGGACTGCGACGCGGCGCGGCGCCCGGGCGGCCAGCCGCGCCGACTGCGGCGCGGCTCGGAGCTCCTCGGCCAGGTCCCGGGCGGCCGGCGGACTGGCCGGCCGACCGTCCGGGGCGCTGCCCGCGGCCCCCTCGCGCCGGTTCGCGACGCTCAGTCGCTGAACCTGGGCGCAAGCGGCACGCGCCGGCCTCTTGAGCCGCCTGCCGCGACTCACCGTCGCGGTCCGGGCGGCGAAGTGCGTGTGCCCGCACCGCTGCGCCCGGGATCAGCGACGCAGCGTCGCCTTCGCGGGTCGCACCTCGTGGCGCTGGGGTCGCGCCCGGGATCAGCGCAGCGTCGCCTGCGCGGGTCGCACCTCGTGGCGCCGGGGGTCGCGCCCGGGATCAGCGCAGCGTCGCCTGCGCGGGTCGCACCTCGTGGCGCTGGGGTCATGCCCGGGATCAGCGACGCAGTGCCGCATCCCGGCTTGGATCCCGCGTCGTGGCGCGTTGTGCCGGGACGAGCAATGCGGCGTCGCATTCTTCGATTGACGCCACGCGTTGTCGCGATATATCGTGATGCCGCGCGACACGGCGCGACCACCATTTGACCGAAGGAGTCACCCAACCCGATGTTCCATCCCCATACCCTGCCGGCAGGCCGCCGGCACCGCCGCGATCCGCGCCACGAGCGCGGTGAGGCGCCGTTCCCCTTCCCGTTCCGCGACCCGTTCGGGCGCGGTCGTCACGGCCGTTCGCTCGTGCGGCGCGGCGAGATCCGGCCGCTCATCCTGTCGGTCCTCGTCGAGCGCCCGATGCACGGCTACGAGGTCATCCAGGAGCTCGAGAGCCGCAGCGCGGGTCGCTGGCGCCCGAGCGCGGGCTCGGTCTATCCCACCCTCCAGCAGCTCGCCGACGAGGGCCTCGTGACGGCCGCGGACGTCGACGGGCGCCGCATCTACACGGTCACCGACGACGGCCGCAAGGCCGCGCAGGCCGTACCGGGCCCGACGTTCGCGACGCCCGAGCCCGATGCCGACGACTTCCGCCGCTTCGTCGCCGCCGTCATGCAGGCTGAGAAGGTCGGCTCGCCGGCGGCACGTCGCGAGACCCACCGGATCCTCGCCGACGCGCGGAAGGAGATCTACCGGCTCCTCGCCGAGGACGCGACGGCCCCCGACGAGGGCTGACGCCGCGCCGACCGCTCGGCCACAATCGCCAGGTGAGCGACGAGTCCTCGATCCGTGCCCGGCTGGCCCGCCGCTTCGACCCGGTCGAGCTGCGGGCCATCAAGAGGCTGTGGGTCCGCCACTCGATCGCCGAGGACGCCCGCGACATCGACGGTCTCCTCGCGACCCTCGCCCCCGACTGCGTGTACGAGCTCGTGCCGACCGGCCAGCGGTGGGACGGCCACGACGGCGCGCGCGCCTTCTACACGGAGCTCTTCGCCGCCTTCCCCGACAACCGGTTCGCGCTGAGCGACATCGTCGTCGGCCCGCAGGGCGTGTTCGAGGCGGCGCGGCTCACGGGCACCAACCTCGGGCCGTGGGCGGGCGCTCCCGCATCGGGCCTGCCCGTCAGCCTCGAGGTGCTCATCCTGTTCCCCTGGGATCCCGTCACGCAGCGGTTCCGCGGGGAGCGCATCTGGTTCGACCGGGGTGCGATCGAGGGCTGACGAAGCCGACGAGGCTGACGAGGGGCGATGGACCTGTACGCGACGAAGGGCGCGATCAACGAGCGGCTGCTCCCGCTCGTCGACCGGCTGGCCCGCGCCGGGGCCACGCCGGACCAGGTGACGCTCGCGGCCATTCCGATCGCCGTCCTCGGCGGCGCGTGCCTCCTGGCGTCGCCCGCCATCCCGTGGCTGCTCCTCGTCGTGCCGGTGCTCGTCGTCGTGCGGCTCGCCCTCAACCTTCTCGACGGCAACCTCGCGCGGCGAACCGGCACGATCCATCCCCGCGGCGAGCTCTACAACGAGATCGGCGACCGGCTCGCCGACGTCGCGTTCCTCGCGCCGGTCGCGGTCCTGCCCGGGGCGAATGCCGTCGTCGTGCTGCTGGGCGTGCTCGGCGCCGTGCTCGCGTCGTACGTCGGGATCGCCGCTCGCGCCGCGGGCGGCGAGCGCATCTACCGCGGCGTGCTGTCCAAGCCCGGCCGGATGGCGCTGCTCGCCGTCGTCTCGCTCGTCGCGTTCGTCGCGGGCCCGGGCGACGGGCGGGCGTGGGCCGTCTTCGGCGTGCTGCTGCTCCTCGGGACGGCGCTGACGCTCGCCGAGCGCCTCCTGGTCGCCATCCGCAGGCTGCCCTGACGGTGGCGCCGGTCGAGGCCGCGACCCTCGTCCTCGTCGCGGGCGTGGTGGCCGGCGTGCTCGGCGCGTCGCTGTTCGCGCTCGCTCGTCGCGGCCGGAACCGCGGCCTCACCCCGCGGACCGCGCTGGCGAGGGCGGGCTCCTATGCGGGTCTCGCCGTCGCGCTGCTCGTAGCGGCTTGGATCGGGGTGCCGGGCCTCGCCGTCCTGTTCGCGATCCTCGGCTCGTTCGCCCTCGTGGAATGGGGGCGCATGTTCGACCTCCCGCTGCATCACCGCGTCGCCGTCGTCGTCGCGAACGTGGTCGTGATCGGCGCGATCGCACTCGGCGGCGTCGGTGCCGCGGACTGGCTCGTGGGCGGGCTGGTGCTCGTGGGCGTCGCGTGGCCGGTCGTCCGCGCGGACACCGGCCGCGCGATCCGCGATCTCGGCATGGCGGCGGTCGGCGTGATCCTCGTCACGGTCCTCCTCGCGCATGGCGTGGCGCTCGGTGTCGAGCGCGGGGAGGCCGGGCTCGCGCTCGTCGTGGCGCTCGCCGTCGCGTGCGCGTTCTCGGACGTCGGCGCGTTCGTCGTCGGGCGACGGTTCGGGCGGACGCCGCTCGCGCCGCGCCTCTCCCCGGCGAAGACCCGCGAAGGCGTCGCCGGGAACCTCCTCGGCGCGGCGATCGGGATCGTCGCGTTCGCGCCCGCGCTCGTCCCGAGCTTCGGGATCCCGTTCACGATCATCCTCGTCCCGCTCGTGGCGGGCGGCTCGCTGTGGGGCGACCTGCTCGAGAGCGCGGCCAAGCGAGAGGCCGGCGTCAAGGACGCGGGCGGCTGGCTCCCGGGCTTCGGCGGCATCCTCGACCGTGTCGACTCGCTGCTCCCGACGCTCGCGCTGGGCTACTGGATCGCGCGCCTGTGGGGTGCCGGCTGACGATCACCAGGTCGCGAGCCTCCAGATCTCCGGCTGGAGCTCGCCCGGCCGCCCGCCCACCTCCGCGAACAGGGTCACCGCGCGTTTCAGGTGGTCCATGGCCTCGGGCTCGCGACCCGCATCGTGCAGCAGGTCGGCGAGGTTGTTCTCGACCGCGGCCTCGAGGTGGATCTCCCCGGTCCGGCGGCAGACGTCGAGCGCGGCCTCGAGCAGCTCGATCGCTGTCGGGCGGTCGCCCGCGGCCGCCTCCACCAGGGCGAGTGCGTTGCGCGCCGCGACGCCCGCCCCGGGATCCGGGTCGGTGTCGCCGAGCTCGAGGCTCCGCCGTAGGTACCCGCGAGCCGCCTCGACGTCTCCGCGCTCGCGCGCGGCAAGGCCGAGCATCCGATCGGCTGCGCCCCGGATCGACGGATCGTCAAGCTCGTCGGCGATCTCGCGGGCGCGGCGCGCCGCGCCCTCCGCGAGATCCAGGCGGCCCTGCCCGATCGCGACCAGCGCCCGCTCCACGAGCGCCCGGCCGAGCGTGCGACCGTCGGTGTCGGGACCGCCGAGCGCCTCGATCGCGGCGTCGAGGTGGCTCGCGGCCGTCGCTCCGTCGCCCCGGCGCGCATGGACGCGTCCGAGGCGGAGCTCGATCGCGGGCAGGTCGCCCGGTTCCGCGACGGCGGCGGCCGCCTCGAGCGAGGCGATCGCTCCCGCGTAGTCGCCGCGCGCCGTCCGGATCTCGCCGAGGTCGCGCTGGATCGCGGCCACATCCGGATGCCCCAGCGCCAGCGCGGTCTCGAGGAAGGCCGACGCCTCCCGGAGCGCCGACACGGATCGAGCGTGCCGACCGGCGTCGCGGAAGGAACGCGCCGCGTCGGCGTCGCGGCCCGCCGCGCGCTCATGGCCGGCGACCTGGGCCAGCCGGGCGCCGCCGTCGCGGTCCGACGCTTCCGCGCGGAGCAGGTCGGCCGCGCGGCCATGGAGCAGCCGTCGGCGCGCGAGGCTGGTCGCCTCGTACGCGGCGTCGCGGAACGTCGCGTGCGCAAAGTCGTACGTCGCGCCGGCGGGGTCGAGCTCCCGGACGATGCCCCGCCGAACTAGCTCCTCGATCGCCGCGACCGCCTCGTCCTCGGACCGGCCGCTGGTCCCGCGCACGAGCGACAGATCGAACGAGCGGCCGAGGACGGCGGCTGCGGCGAGCACCTGCGTGGCCGCCTCCCCGACGGATCCGAGGCGTTCGCGGAGCAGCGCCTTCACGCTCCGTGCCCCCGACGCGAGCGTCGGCTCCTCGCTCCCGCCCGCGAGCAGCGCCTCGACGACGAACAGCGGCAGCCCCTCGGAGGCGTCGAGGAGGTCGTCGACCGGCGCCGGCCGGAGCCCCGCCGACGCCGCGGCGGCCACGAGGCCCGCGACGTCCGCGCGATCCAGCCGACCGAGCTCGATGATCGTCGCATCGGCAACTCGCTCGAGGGCCGAGACGAACGCCGTGGCGGCCTCGTCCAGGTCCTCGGGGCGCCACGTCAGCAGCACGACGATCGAGCGGTCCTCCAGACGCCGGGCAAGCCACGCGAGCGCCTCCCGGGTGGCGTCGTCGGCCCACTGCACGTCCTCCACGACGAGCAGCCCGCGACCCGGACCCGCGGCGAGCACCGCGAGGCAGGTCGCGATCGCGTCGAGCAGCCGGATCCGTGCCCCCGGGTCCGTCGGGTCGCGGCCCTCGGCGGGCGAGCGAACCGCGGCTCGTGGCACCGGCAGCGGAACGAGCCGCCCGATCTCCGCGACCAGCGGCGCGGGAAGCGCGGCGAGCCGCCGTTCGGCATCCGGTCGCTCGAGCGCCGCACGGAGGAGCCCGACCACCGGCCCGTACGCGATGCCGGCCTCCGACGCGTAGGCGCGGGCGACGAGCACGCGGTGGCCTGCGGCGTCGCATACCTCGGCGGCCGCCTCCGCCAGTCGCGACTTGCCGATGCCGGCCTCGCCGCGGACGAGCACGAGACGCCCGTCGCGCCCGGGCGCCCGCGACGCGCCGAGGACGGCGTCGAGCTCGGCGTCCCGGCCCACCAGGGGGAGGGCCGTGGGGCGGCCGGCCGGAGCGGGCGGCGCGGCGAGGGCCGCGGGCGCGACGAGCGCCGCGGTCGCGGTGAGCGCCGCGGTCGCGGTGAGCGCCGCGGGCGCAGACCGAGCCGTGGCGCGGGGGATGTCCACCCGCGCGTCGCGGATCGCCTCGTACACGGCGGTCGTCTCCGCGAGCGGCGCGACGCCGAGCTCGCGCTCGAGGACCGCGACGCAGGCGCGGTACTGCCGGATCGCCGCCGCCCGGTCGCCGGACTGCGCGAGCAGGACGATCAGGCGCCGCTGCGACGGCTCGTCGAGCGGGTCGAGGTCCACGCGCCGCACCGTTGCGGCCACGGCTCCCGCGAGGTCGCGGGCGGCCTCGCAGGCCGCGGACAGGCGGTCGAGGACGGAGGCGACGGCGCGGTCGGCCGCCACCGCCCGGGTCGCGCGCCAGTCGTCGAAGTCGGGGCTGTCGCGCAACGAGAACCCGGCGAGGAACGGGCCGCGCGCGACGGCCGCCGCCTGCGCGAGCGTCCTCCGATCGTCGCGGCGCGCGGCCCGCTCGACCTCGGCGAGGTCGACCCATGGCTCTCGCTCGTCGAGCGCGACCGTCGAGCGATCGACCCGAACCCAACGGTCATCGAGCGCACCGCGCAGCACCGACAGCGTGCGGCGCAGGGCGCCCCGCGCCGACTCGTCGTCGGACTCCGGCCAGAGCAGCGCCGCGAGCTCGTCGCGGGCGAACGGACGCCGCTCCACCGCGAGCAGCACGAGGATCGCGAGTGCCTTCCGGGTGTCGACGACCAGCGGGGCGCCGTCCACGGTCACCTCGAGCGGACCGAGGACCCGGATCGAGAGGCCGGCCGTACGTCGTGCCATCGCCGGCACGGTACCGCCTCTCGCGGCGGTTCCGTAACGCTCCCGTTCGCGGCAGCCGCCTCGGGGCGCCCGTAACGCTCTCGGGACGGAACTCGGGCACGATGACCTCGATGCCGATCCCGCCCCAGACCCCGCGCCCCTCCACCGCCGCCGCGCTCGCGTGACCGCCCGCGGATCCCGGCGCCTCGCGCACCTGCTGGCCGGAGCGGCGCTCGTCCTGGACGCGCTCGCACTCGTGCTGCTGGCCCGACAGCTCCAGGCCGGGAGCGCCCGCCTGGACTCCGACACGATCGGCGGGTACGTCCTGGGGTCGGCGTTCCCCGTGGTGGGCTGGCTGATCGCCACGCGGCGGCCGGGCAACGCGATGGGCTGGATCTTCATCGCGATCGGGCTGTCCCAGGCGCTCAACGCCTTCGCCGGGCAGTACGCCTACGTCGGGCTCGTCAGCGCACCGGGATCGCTCCCCGCGGCGGATCTCATGGCCTGGGTCGCGGTCTGGACATGGGCGCCGGGGTTCGTGCTGCTGCTGACCGCCGCCGTCCTCCTGTTCCCCGATGGCCGGTTCCCGTCGCGCCGCTGGCGGCCGGTCGGCTGGCTGGCCGGTGTCGCGCTCGCGCTCCTCGTCGTCCCGATCGCGATCCTCGCGTGGTGGTCGCGGGGACCGGAGCTGGTTACCCCCGGTCCGGTGCAGAGCCAGGACGACGCCGGCGCCTTCCTGCTCGGGCTGCAGTTCCTCGGGCTCGTCGTCCTCGCGATCGCCGCGGCGCTGTCGGTCGCCGGCCTCGTGGTCCGGTTCCACCGGTCGGCGGGCGTCGAGCGCGCGCAGCTCAAGTGGTTCGTCGGGGCCGGCGTGGTCGAGGTGGCCTGCCTCGTCGCGAGCGGGTTCGTCACCCTGCCGAACGACCTCCTCGGGGCGGTGCTGACCGTGGTCGTGTCGCCGCTGCTTCCGATCGCCGCGACGCTCGCGATCCTGCGATACCGGCTGTACGACATCGACCGGATCGTCAGCCGCACGATCGGCTGGGCGGTCGTCACCGGGTCGCTGGTCGCGGTGTTCGCGATCGCCGTCGTGGCGCTGGAGGCTGCGCTCAGCGGCCTCACCCAGCACCAGACGATCGCGGTCGCGGCGTCGACGCTGCTCGCGTTCGCCCTGTTCCAGCCCCTTCGACGTCGCGTGCAGCACGCCGTCGACCGCCGCTTCGATCGCGGCCGGTACGACGGACAGCTCACCGCCGACGCGTTCGCCGAGCGGCTGCGCGGCGAGGTCGCGATCGAAGCCGTCGCCGCGGACCTGGAGCACACCATCCAGGGCGCCGTCCGGCCGGCGAACCAGGGCCTCTGGCTCCGCGGCGCGACGCCCGATCGTTCCGCGACGGCCCGCTCGTAACGATGTCCGGACGCCCGACCGCGAGGATGACGCCGATGACCGCACTCACTCGTCCCGTCCGGCGACTCTTCGGCCGCGCTGCCGCGGCGCCCGCCGGGCTCGACGACGCCACCGCGGCGGCGCCCTCGGTCGCGATCGAGCAGCCGGGGATCGCGGTGGAGATCCCGGAGTCCGACCCGCTGTTCGCCTACCTCCAGGCCGCGCCCGGGCCGGTCGACGTCACGCGGCTCGAGCTCGCGTCCGCGGCGCTGCAGCAGCTGCGGGACGCCGGCGTCGCGCTCGTCGTCCCGCTCGTGACGCAGGGCGAGCTGATCGGGACGCTCAACCTCGGGCCCCGGCTGTCGGAGCAGGAGTACTCGACCGACGACCGCCGGCTCCTCGCGACGCTCGCCGCGCAGGCCGCGCCCGCGATCCGCGTCGCGCAGCTCGTTCGCGAGCAGGCCGCCGAGGCGGCCGAGCGCGAGCGCTACGAGCAGGAGCTCAAGGTCGCGCAGCTGATCCAGCAGCAGTTCCTGCCGCGCGAGCTGCCGAAGCTCGCGGAGTGGCAGGTCGCCGCCTACTACGGGCCGGCCCGGGTGGTCGGCGGCGACTTCTATGACTTCATCGACCTCGGCGACGGACGGATCGGGGTCGTCGTGGGCGACGTGACCGACAAGGGTGTCCCCGCCGCGCTCGTGATGGCCCGCACGCACTCGATCCTGCGGGCCGAGGCGCCGCGGCTCGTGGAGCCCGGCAAGGTCCTCGCGCGCGCCAACGAGCTGCTCGTGCCGGAGATGCCCGCGCGGATGTTCGTGACCTGCCTGTACGGCGTCCTGGAGCCCGCGTCGGGCCGGTTCGTGTTCGCCAACGCGGGCCACAACCTGCCCTACCTGCGGACCGACCACGGAGTGCGCGAGCTGCGCGCGACCGGGCTGCCCCTGGGCCTCCTGCCGGACGTGACCTACGAGGAGACCGAAGGCGAGGTCGGCCACGGCGACGCGATGCTCCTGTACTCCGACGGCCTCGTCGAGGCGCACGACCCGCAGCGCGAGATGTACGGCTTCCCCCGACTGCGCGAGGCCATGGCGGCCGACGACGCGGACAGCGACCTCCTCGACCGGCTCCTCGACGGGCTCCATGCGTTCACGGGCGGCGGGTGGGAGCAGGAGGACGACATCACGCTCGTCTCCCTCCGGCGGGCGGCCGGGGTCGCGGTTGCCGGGTGGACCGGCGACCGCCCGGAGGTCGCCCTCACCCACGACGCGACGCCCGCGACCGCCGGCGAGCCGCTCCTCGTGTTCAGCATCGAGGGCGCGATCGGCAACGAGCGCGAGGCGATGACCCGCGTCGCGGCGGCCGTCGCGCCGCTCGGTCTGGAGGGGCCGCGGCTCGAGCGGCTCAAGACCGCGGTCGCCGAGACCGTGATGAACGCCATCGAGTACGGATCGCAAGGCCGCGCCGACGTGCCCGTGGACGTCCGCGTGGACGCCGACGACCAGGCGATCCGCGTCCAGGTGACGGACCGCGCCCTGTCAGGGCCGGTGCCGGACGCCGAGGCGCCGGACCTCGCGGCCAAGCTCGACGGTCGCCAGAAGCCACGCGGCTGGGGGCTGTTCCTCATCCGGCACATGGTCGACGCGATGGACGTGTCGACCGCCGATGGCCTCCAGACGGTCACGCTCACCCTCGCCCGGGACGGGCGATGAAGGAGCTCGCCATGGACGACACCCGGGTCCGGATCGACGTCGAGCCCTCCGGGCCGTCGGAGACGACCCTCTGTCTGCACGGCGACATCGACGTGTTCGCCGACGCCGCCCTCGCCGAGGCGTACGCCAGCGCGACGCGGGACGGTGCCACCAGCCTGCGCCTCGACTTCGACGACGTGGGCTACATCAACTCGACCGGGATCGCGCTCATCGTCCGGCTGCTCGCGGAGGCGCGCCGCGACCGGCGCGAGGTCCTCGCCGTGGGCCTGTCGGAGCACTACCGCGAGATCTTCCGGATCACGCGCCTGTCCGACTACCTGACCATCGTGGAGACGCCGGCCGCGGCCGTCTCCCTCGAGGAGGCCGCGCCATGACCACCACCGTCGACGTCGCCCCGGCCGGCTCGGCCACCATCCTGCGCATCCACGGCGACATCACGGGCGCGAGCGAGGCGCCGCTGATGGACGCATACGCCGCGATCCCGGCGAGCGTGCGATCCGTCGTGCTCGACTTCGGCGACCTCGAGTACATGAACAGCGGCGGCATCGGTCTGCTCGTGACGCTCCTCGTCCGCGCGCAGCGTGCGGGCCAGCGCCTGCTGGCGATCGGGCTCTCGGAGCACTACCGCGAGATCCTCGCCCTCACCCGGCTGGACGAGGCCATCGGCATCCACGACGACGAAGGCGCCGCGCTCGCGGCCGCCTCCGCCTGACCCCCAGGACAGGAGGCATCTCATGACCGCCACGCAGCCCGACCGGAAGCCGACCACGGACGGGTGGGCCCGCCCCGTCGACAAGCTCACGACCACGGCGACCACGCGCTCGGTCGACACGGTCACCGGCCGGCGCGTCGCCGGCCCGGTCCAGGGCTTCGGCCAGCTGTGGCAGAAGACGTTCGCGGTGCGGCTCGAGGGCGTCGACACGGATCCCGAGACCGTCGTCGCGTACTGGAAGGAGCGCTTCCCGACCTTCTGGCCGAAGACCGCCCGGTTCTACGCGCCGCTGTCCGGCATCCAGCCCGGCGAGGTCGCGCTGCTCGACCTGCCGACCGTCGGCTCGGCCCCGGTCAAGATGTCGACGGGCGTCCTCGTGATCTACGCCGACCGGGAGTCGTTCACGTTCATGACGCCCGAGGGCCACGCGCTGTCGGCGTGGATCACGTTCTCGGCGTTCCGCGACGGCGACGTCACCGTGGTCCAGGCGCAGGCGCTGGAGCGCACGAGCGACCCCCTGATCGAGCTCGGCTATCTCGTCGGGTTCAACCGCGAGAACGACCGCTTCTGGGAAGCGACGCTCGCGAACCTCGCGGCCTCGCTCGGGGTCGCGTCGCCGGCCGTCGAGACCCGCAGGCTGTGCGTCGACAGGCGACGCCAGTGGAAGTACGTCCGGAATGTGCGCTACAGCCCCGTGATCTCCACCACCGTGAGCACCGTGACGGCGCCGGTGCGCTGGGCGCGACGCCGTCGCGCCGGCGGTCGTGCCCCGGAGTGACCCTCGACGCGATCGTCGTGGGCGGCGGGCCGAATGGTCTCGCCGCGGCGATCGAGCTGGGCCGCGCGGGACGCTCGGTCCGCCTCTACGAGGCGGCCGACGAGGTCGGCGGCGGCGCGCGGTCGGCGGAGCTGACCCTGCCCGGGTTCGTCCACGACCCGTGCTCGTCCGTCCACCCGCTGAGCGTCGGCTCGCCGTTCCTGCGCTCGCTGGACCTGGCGCGCCACGGGCTCGAGTGGGTGCACCCGGACGCGCCCGTGGCGCACGCGCTGGCGCGGGGTCGGTCGATCGTCCTCCCCCGCGCGCTCGGCGACCCAGCGCTCGACGAGGCGCTCGGGAGGGACGCCGCCCGCTGGCGCACGCTGGTCGGGCCCCTCGCCCGGGAATGGGACCGCCTGGCGCCATCCGTCCTCGGCCCGCTGATCCGGCCACCGCGGCACCCGCTGCTCATGGCACGCTTCGGTCTGCCCGCCCTGCTGTCCGCGACGGCGCTCGCGCGGCTCGCCTTCCGCGGCGAGGCGGCTCGCGCGCTGTTCGGCGGCTTCGCCGCGCATTCGATGCTCCGCCTCACGCAGCCCGCCAGCGCGGGCTACGGGCTCGTGACCGGGCTGCTCGCGCACGCCGTGGGCTGGCCGCTCGCGCGCGGTGGGAGCGGCGCGATCGCGAGGGCGCTCGAGGCCGAGGCGCGGTCGCACGGCGTCGAGATCGTGACCGGGCATCGCGTCCGGTCGCTCGGCGACCTGCCGGCCGCCCGCGCCGTGGTGCTCGACCTCACCCCGCGCCAGGTGCTGGAGGTCGCCGGGGCCCGGCTACCATCGGGATACCGGCGCGCGCTCGAAGGGTTCCGGTACGGGCCCGGCGTGTACAAGGTGGACTGGGCGCTGTCGGGGCCGATCCCGTGGCTCGACCCCGCCACGGCGACGGCCGGCACGGTGCACCTCGGCGGGCCACTGAAGGACATGGTCGCGAGCGAGGCGGCGCCGTCGAAGGGCCGGGTCCACGACCGGCCGTTCGTGCTCCTCGTCCAGCCCACGCGGTTCGACCCGAGCCGGGCGCCGGAAGGCAAGCACGTCGCATGGGCGTACTGCCACGTCCCGTCCGGGTCCACCGACGACCTCGCCGACCTGATCGAATCCCGGGTGGAGACGTTCGCCCCGGGCTTCCGGGACCTGGTCCTCGCGCGCGCCACGAAGGACGCGGCCGGCATGGAGGCGTACGACGCGAACTACGTCGGCGGCGACATCAACGGCGGCGTCGGCGACCTGCGGCAGCTCCTGTTCCGGCCCGTCGTCCGCTGGAACCCGTACACCACGCCGGATCCGGCGCTGTTCCTCGGGTCGTCGTCCACCCCGCCGGGTGGCGGCGTCCACGGGATGTCGGGCTACCACGCCGCCCGGGCGGCAGCACGGCGGCTGCGCGCGTGACGCGCCGTGCCGACCCGTGGCTCCGTGTCCGCGCGGTGATCGCGATCGCGTTCGCGATCCCGTCGCTCATCCTCCTCGCCTCGCTGATGGATCCGGCGGCCGTGCTGCTCGTGTCGTCGTACCTCCTCACCGGGTTCGTGCTCGTCGTCCGGCGTCCGCGCCAGCCGATCGCCTGGATGCTGGTGGTGGCCGCGACGGGCCTCGCGCTGGGGTCCGTGCGGGTGTCGGCGACGCTCGACGACCTGCGCGCCGGAGACGCGGACACCGTGGGCGCGTTCACGGCCTGGGCGAACGGCGTGGGCTGGAACCTGGTGTTCGCGGCGTTCCTGGGGATCGGGCTCCTGTTCCCCAACGGGACGATGCCGCGGGGCCGGTGGGGCGTCGTCGCGTCGATGCTCGTCGCCGCGTTCATCCCGATCGCGATCGTCAACACGTTCGGCCGGACGCTCAGCATCAACGTGAGCGGATACGCCGGCACCGTCACGGTCCCGAACCCGGCGGGCTGGGTGCCGAGCGAGGGCGACGTCACGGACCTGCTGTTCCCGGCCGTGTTCGCGCTGTCCGTCGTGGCCCAGGTGTACCTGCTCGCGCGGTTCCGGGTCTCCACGGGCGTCGAGCGTCTCCAGTACCGGTGGCTCGTGTGGGCGTTCGTCGTCGTGGCCGGTCGCCACGCTCGTCTAGGCGTTCGTCGTGTTCATCCTGGGCGTGGACACGCCCGGTGGTGGCCAACCTGGTCGTGCTGGTCGCGTACCCCGCTGTCCCCGTCGCGATCGTGATCGCCGTGCTGCGCTACCGCCTGTACGACATCGACCGGCTCGTCAGCCGCACGCTGGGCTGGGGCATCGCGACCGCCGCGGTGCTCGGCGCGCGGCCGCCGCCTTCCAGCCGGTCCGGCGGCGAGTGCAGGCGGTCGTGGACCGTCGGTTCGACCGGCCGCGAGTCGAAGCCGAGCGCAGCCTCGCTCCCTATGGCGACCGGCTCCAGCAGGAGGTGGACATCGATTCTCTCGCCCGGGACGTCGAGGCGACCGTGACCCCAACCCTCCGGCCATCCGCCGCGAGCCTCTGGATCCGGGGGGCGTGACGAGAAACGGCCGGCCGTCCGGGCGATCGCCCGATCGATGGCACGATGACGGCATGACGTTCCCCCCTCGCGATCCCTGGTTCCGCGCGCGTCCGGCCGCGCTGCTCCTCGCCGTCACGCTCGCGGCCGGCGCGTGCGGCTCGACCACGCCCGCCGTCTCGCCTTCCGCCGCCGGATCCGAGGCGTCGCCGTCCGGGACGGCGTCGGGCGCGCCGTCGAGCCAGGTCGCGCACGGGCCGCGGCCGGTCGTCGTCGACACCGATCTCGCCACCGACGACATCCTCGCGATCATGGTGCTGCTCCGGGATCCCGGCGTGGACGTCCGCGGCATCGCCGTCGACGGCACCGGCGAGGTGCGCTGCCCGGCGGGCCTCCGGAACGCCCGGCGCCTCGTGGCGGCGTTCGGCCGCGGCGACATCCCCGTCGCTTGCGGGCGCGAGAACCCCGGCGCGTCCGGCCGCTGGTTCCCGAGCGAGTGGCGCGACGGCGCCGACGCGTTCTACGGCGTCCAGCTGCCGGCGGTCGACGGCGAAGCCGATCGGACCGGTGAGCAGGCCCCGGCGCTCCTGGCCCGGCTGGCGGCCGCGACGAAGGCGGAAGCCACGCCGCTGACGGTCGTCGCGCTCGGGCCGTGGACCAACCTCGCGGACGCGGTCGCCGCCGACCCGGCGTTCGCCACGAACGTCGCCGGGATCCACGCGATGGGCGGCACGCTCGACGCGCCCGGCAACATCGACATCGAGACGACATCGCCGGCGGACAAGGTGGAGTGGAACTTCGGCGCCGACCCGGATGCCCTCGCGGCGGTCATGGCGACCGACATCCCGGTGACGATGGTGGGCCTCGACGCCACGAACGCCGTCCCCGTCCCGCACGACATCGCGGAGACGCTCGGGAAGGACACGGCGGCGGCCGGCGCGGACATCGCCCACGAGCTGTACCTGCGCAACCCGTACCTGGCCCAGGGCAGCTCCTTCTGGGACACGCTTGCCACCGTCCTGCTGACCGACGCCTCGATCGCGAGCTGGGAGGACGCCACCGTCCGGATCGAGACGCACGGCCGGAGCGCCGGGCGAACGGTCCGTGACCCGGACGGCCGGCCCGTCCACGCCGCGACGACGGCGGACCGGGACGCCTTCATGACGGCGTTCCTCGCCGGGCTGCGCCGCGGGCCGGCTCGACCCGGCGAGTCGGCGATCACGGGCTCGCTGACGGCGACGTGGGACGGGACCAGCTGCGAGCCAAGCGTGTTCCCGAGCACCGCCGGCGACGTGGTGCTGACGTTCGACAACCGCGCCCCGGACCCGGCGGCGCTCGCCCTCGCCCGGGTCACGGGCTCGCACACCTGGGCGGAGGCGCTGGCATGGGTGGCGTCCGCGCACTTCGACGACCCGAAGCTCGCGCTGCCCGACTGGATCATCCCGATCGAGACGGCCCCGAGCGCCGATGGCAAGGGCTCCGCGACGTCGGTCGTGACGCTCGAGGCCGGCACCTACGGCATCGCGTGCCAGTGGGGCAGCTGGCCGAAGGTGCGCTTCACCGACGCGGGAACCTTCGAGGTGAAGGGCTGACCGACGGTCAGTCGGTGTCGCCGGAGACGCAGAACTCGTTGCCGTCGGGATCAGCCATCACCGTCCACGAGATCGTGCCCAGCGAGCGTTGCGCGATGACCGTCGCCCCGAGGTCGCGCAGGCGGCCGACCTCGGCCGCCATCGAGTCGCCGCGCAGGTCGAGGTGCACCCGGTTCTTGACGACCTTCGGCTCGGGGACCTTCTGGAACAGGATCGGCGGCCGGCCGGGCTCCCGCGCCGGCGGGACGAGCGCGACGTACTGCTCGTTGACCTCGCGTCGCTCGTAGCCGAACGCCGCCGCCCAGAAGTCGACGACCGCCCCGTGGTCGGCGCAGTCGATCACCACCTCGCTCACCCGAAGGCTCATGCGTCTCCTCCACGGCGCCTGGGCTCGGCGACCCCAGGAACCTGTCTACCAGCCGGCGGGTCGGGAAGGTTCCCGCGCGCGGCGTTCGGGGGACATCAGGCCGCGTCGGCGATCAGCGCCAGGCCGGCCGCGCGGCGTCCGGGTACAGGCGGACCCGCCGGTACGGCTCGCGGCCGCGGGAGCGTGACACGAGGTTGGCGCGCTCGGCCATCTGGTGCTGCAGCCGGCGGATGTACGCGTTCTGCGGCGCGAGCTCCACCGGCTCCTGCTGCTTGAGCACGAGCCCGATCGCCTGCTCCGTCTCCGCGAGCGCCGCGTCCCGCGGGTCCACCTCCAGCGCGAACACCGACGCGAGCGACGCCTGCATCTGGGCGATCGTGTTGGCCTTCAGGACATAGATCGGGATCCCACGGTCCTCGGCCTCGCGCAGCGCCGGCGGCTTCTGGCGGTACTCCGAGCGGAGCGTCATCGCGACGTCGGCCTCGTCGGGCTCGCGCGCGATCACCACCGGCAGCCCGGCGTCGCGGATCGCCTGCTCCAGCCGCTTGCGGCTGATGCCGTGCGGAAAGACGCGCAACGTCGGCAGCGTCCCGCCCTCGACGATGAGCGATGCGTCGCCGAACGCGGCCTCGTCGTCGTCGGCGCCGTCGTCCTCGCCCGGCACCATCCGGGCGATCCGCTCCTCCTCGGCGGCCTCGAGCTCGTCCGCGTTGACCGGCCGCGTGCCCTCCTCCTCGCGCAGCGCGTTGAGGGCCTTCGTCGCCTCCTGACGCCAGGCCTGCTGGCGCTGGAGCTCGCGAGCGTCGCGCGCCCGGACGTCGACCGCCGCCGCGGCCGCACCCTCGGCGCGTTCCAGCGGCCCCCGGTCCGCGATCTCGCCGGCGACGAACGGCGTGGACGGCGGCACGGCGAAGTGCTCGCCCGGCATGACGCTCAGCGACGCCGGTCGGTCGCCCTCCTGGGCACGCGCCCCACGCTCGCCGCCCCGGTCCGAGGCGCCGCGGTTCGCCCGCCAGCCGCCCGACTGGCCGGGGCGGAACCCGGGCCTCGCCGGCAGCCGGTCCTCGCCCGCGTAGCCGCCGGTGCGGTACGTCGAAGCGCCCCGCCAGCCCGGGTCTCGACCCCAGGCGCCGGCGCCCGCGCCGGTCAGGCCGCTGAACCGGTCGGCAGGCGCGCCCTCGCGTGCCGACGGCTTGGGCCGCGACTGCGAGCGATGGACGCCCTCCTCGTCGCGCCACCGGAGCTCCGGCGCCACGGGATCGCCGAGCAGCATCGCGTCGACGGTGGCGGCGACGTCGCCGTGCACGAGGACGCGCTCGCGGTCCTGGATCTCGACGATGACGTCGAACGTCGGCGGCGCCTTGCGCTCGAGGACGCTCTTCTGCGACCGCCGGCGGCGCGCCTCCTCGTCGCCCAGGGTCACGCTCTGGATGCCGCCGATGAGGTCCGACAGCGTCGGGTTCAGCATCAGGTTGTCGAGGTTGTTGCCGTGCGCCGTGCCGATCAGCTGCACGCCGCGCTCGGCGATCGTCCGGGCCGCCTGCGCCTCGAGCTCGGTCCCGATCTCGTCGATGACGATGACCTGGGGCATGTGGTTCTCGACGGCCTCGATCATCACCTCGTGCTGGAGGCTCGGCGTGCGGACCTGCATCCGGCGCGCCTTGCCGATGGCCGGGTGGGGGATGTCGCCGTCGCCCGCGATCTCGTTCGAGGTGTCGACGACGACCACGCGCTTGCGCTGCTCGTCGGCGAGGACGCGGGCCGCCTCGCGGAGCATCGTGGTCTTGCCGATCCCGGGCCGGCCCATGATCAGGATCGACTTCCCGGTCTCCACGAAGTCCGCGATGATCTCGATCGTCCCGTACACCGCACGGCCGATGCGCAGCGTGAGGCCGACGATCTTCCCGTTCCGGTTGCGGATCGCGCTGATCCGGTGGAGCGTCCGCTCGATGCCCGCACGGTTGTCGTCGCCGAACGTCCCGATGTGCTCGACGACGTGCGCGATGTCCTTCTCCGTGATCTCGCGGTCGAGCAGCTGCACCTCGCTCGCCGGGTAGCGCGCCTCCGGCGGCCGGCCGAGGTCGAGGACGACCTCGATGAGGCTCTCCCGATCGGGCAGGGCATGGATCGCCGTCACGATCTCCGGCGGCAGCGCCGCGAGGAGGACGTCGAGGTCGTCGGCGGCTGCCTGCTGCTTCCGGTCCTGGGATGTCACCCTGGCTGACCTCCGTTCGGCCGTCACCGGACGCCTGCCGGCACGAGGCGCGGCTCGGCGACCCGGACGAGGGTTTCCTTCATCAGGAGCGTGACCGTCGCGATGGCGTCGAAGCCCTCCTCCTCCAGTCGGCGATCGACCGGCGATTCGTACGTCCGCACCGGGGCGATCACCCCCTGGCGGTGAAGCGTGTCGGCATCGGCGCGCTGCCCGATGACGCCCAGGCCGAAGCGGAGCAGCGGCGTCACCTCCGCCTCGGGGCGGGCGAGGATCTTGAGGTAGTGCGGCTGGTCCTCCTTGGACACCCCGACCTGGATGAACCCGCTGAGCTGCGTGCCGTCGGTGCCGCCGCTCGGTGCCTGCTGGACGTAGGACTCGACATCCGCGAACCGGAGGATCGGGGCGAGCGAGCTGCGCGGGACGCGCGAGTCACGGCCCTGGCGCTCCCAGTCGGGCAGCCGGACGGCCTCCAGCCGCTGGACCGGCGCCGGCGTCACGGAGGCATACAGCCGGGCGATCGCCAGCGCGTCCTGGGGCGACGCCGTGCGGATCGCGCAGCTCGCGGCCTCCTCGTCGGTCATCGGCTCGGGGAGCGCGCGGGACGGGTCGCGATACAGCACCCGCTCGTCGCCGAACCGGACGAAGCCCGCCTGCATGAACAGCTCGACGTTGTCGTCGGCGTCGGCGCACGCCACGTGGAACCGGACGGCGCCGCGCTTCTGCCCGTCGCGGAGGAGGTGCTGGACGAGCCGGAAGCGGACGTCGCCGGCGTCCATGTCGCCGACGGCATCCAGCTCGACGACGGTCCACTCGTCACGGGACGTCTCGCGCTCGACGCGGAGCAGGCCCGCGATGTGGCCGCCGCGATCGTAGACGTACATCACGTCGTGCGGCGTGAACGCGCCGAGCGGCAGCCGGAACAGGCTGAACACGCCGATCCGCGGTCCCGACACGGGCAGGCCGAGGGAGCGAGTGCCCTCGCCGTCGGCCTGCGCCAGGCGCGACAGCTCGCCGAGGGCGGCGAGGTCGGTCAGCCGGGCCGCGCGCACCCTGCCAGCGCTCTTGGCCATCGCCTCGTCACCCTGCCTGCCGGCTGCGGCGCGTGGGATATGGCCGCCGGCCGACGCCTTCGCCGGGGTCCGCGTGCTCGGCCGCCATCGTGGCGACGAGGCGGTGGAACCGCGTCTCGCCCGCGAGCTCGGGGTGGAACGACGTGGCGATGACGTTGCGCTCCCGAACGGCGACGACGCGCCCATCGTCGAGCCGCGCCATGACGTCGACCTCCGGCCCGACCCGCTCGATGACGGGGGCCCGGATGAACACGCCGTGCACGGGCTGGTCACCCAGCAAGGGAACGGCGAGCTCCGTCTCGAACGAGTCCAGCTGGCGGCCGAACGCGTTGCGCTCGACGGTCACGTCGAGCAGCGGCAGGACCGGCTCGTCGCCGTCCGCGATGTCCCTCGCGAGGATGATCATCCCGGCGCACGTCCCGAACACGGGCGCCCCGCGGGACGCGAGGTCGAGGATCGGCTGGCGCAGCCCCCAACGGTCGACGAGGCGGCGCATGGTCGTGCTCTCGCCGCCCGGAAGAATCAGGCCGTCGAGGTCCGGCACCTGCTCGGGCAGGCGCACCTCGACGGCGTCCACGCCGATCCGGCGCAGCACCTCGACGTGCTCCGCGAACGCACCTTGGACTGCCAGGACGCCGATCTTCACTGGTACGCACTCTCCGAGGTCCGAGGCGATGCTCTGCGAGCCATCGGCTCGAGGACGACGCTCCTGCGAGCCATCGGCTCGAGGACGTCGTGCCGTTACCAGCCGCGGACGGCCAGCCGCTCGCCCTCGGGGATCGCCTCGATCGGGATCCCGCGCATCGGGCTCCCGAGGCCCTTCGACACCTCGGCGATGATCTTCGCGTCCTGGAAGTGCGTCGTCGCCTGGACGATCGCGTTCGCCATGCGGGCCGGGTCCTCGCTCTTGAAGATCCCGGACCCGACGAAGACGCCCTCGGCGCCCAGCTGCATCACGAGCGCGGCGTCCGCCGGGGTGCTGATGCCGCCCGCGACGAAGTTCACCACCGGCAGCTTGCCGTCCTTCGCCACCTGGGTCACGAGCTCGTACGGCGCGCCCAGCTCCTTGGCGGCGACGAACAGCTCGTCCTCGCGCATCGACTGGAGCCGGCGGATCGCCGACAGGACGTCGCGCAGCTGGCGGACCGCCTCGACGATGTTGCCGGTGCCCGCCTCGCCCTTCGTCCGGATCATCGCCGAGCCCTCGTTGATGCGCCGCAGCGCCTCGCCCAGGTTCCGGCAGCCGCACACGAACGGGACCTTGAACGCGTGCTTGTCGATGTGGTTCGTCTCGTCCGCGGGCGTGAGGACCTCGGACTCGTCGATGTAGTCGACGCCGAGCGCCTCGAGGACCTGCGCCTCGACGAAGTGGCCGATGCGGGCCTTCGCCATGACCGGGATCGTCACGGCGTCCATGATCCCGGCGATCATCGCGGGATCCGACATCCGGGCGACGCCGCCGGCGGCGCGGATGTCGGCGGGGACGCGCTCGAGCGCCATGACGGCGACCGCGCCCGCTTCCTCGGCGACCTTCGCCTGGTCGGGGGTGACGACGTCCATGATGACGCCGCCCTTGAGCATCTGGGCGAGACCCTTCTTGGTGGCCCAGGTGGAGGTTTCGGTCATGGTGGGTTGGGCTCTCCGGGACGAACGCGAGCGGTCTGCCGGCCGGCTGGCCCCGGGGTCGTCGCCCGTTCGAACCGGGTCGGTCAGACGTCAGCGGATCGATTATCGCACGCGCGTCCGGAACGACCCAACTCCCGTTTCCGGCCCGGATCTCCTTCGGACGCGGCAATTTCTCAACGTTTCGGGTGTCGGCGGCATCTATGGAGATGACGGGGCAGGTCGTCCCGCTCCCGGGGGGCCAGGAGGGTTGGTCACGCGGCGCACCTTCACGTTTGCCACGATGGTGGCGACGGTCCTCCTGCTGCTCGCGGCGATGCCCGCGGTTGCGGCCGATCGGCAGGCGATCACGATCACGGTCCAGACGTCCTTCACCACGGATCCGGATCCGTTCACCGCGACCGGCCGCGGCGCGGCCTGCGCGGACGGGACCGTGGTCGACGGGCCGGTCCACTTCGAGTTCCAGCGCGGCACGAACGTCCATGCGGGCTACAAGGAGTTCACCTGCGACGAGCAGACGGGCTTCGTGCTCCGGCTGAACGCGCGCTTCGGCGGCTCGGGCTCCGTCGGCAGGTGGGCCGTGATCGATGCGTGGGGCGACGTCGCCGGGATCCAGGGCGCGGGATCGATGGTCGGTGGCCCTCTCGAGGACGGCATCCTCGACAGCTACTCCGGCACGATCACCCGCTGAGCGGGGTCGCGGGGTGGTCAGCGGACGAGCGTCCGGACCACCCCCGACATCATCCGCGTCGCGCGGCCGGCGGCCTGCGGAGAGAGGCGGCTCAGCGCGTCGACCAGCCCGAGCACGTCCTCGTCGGCGAGGCCGTCGAGGAGGGTCACGAGGCGAAGGATCGTCTCGTCCGGGACCTCGCCGAGGAGGCGCAGGGCCCGCTCGAGCTCGGTCGGCTCGAGGCGGCTGACGAGACCCACCGCACGGTCGAAGAGGCGCACGAACACGAGGAACGTCGACAGCCAGTCTCGCAGCCGGAGGAGGTCCGGGTCGGCGGGGTTCTCGCGGAGGGCGGTCGACGTGTCGGCGACCGTCTGCTCCAGGACGACGATGATCGGGTCTCCTTCGCGGACCTTGCGTTCCGCGACCACGCGGCCGAACCACCGCCAGTGGTCGCCGATCGCCTGGTAGGCCGCGCCCGCGGGGCCTCGCCGGCCGACGCGCCTCGGCTCCGCGATGCGCTCGACGAGACCCCACGACTCCGCCTCGGCGAGCGCCAGGCTCGCGGCGCGGTGGCTCAGGCCCAGCGCCTCCCTCACCTCGCGCTCGGTCAGCGGCTCCTGGCGGGCCATCAGGTACGCGTGCACGCGGGCGATCGCCGGCGCGACGCCCCACGCCGCGCCCATCTCGCCCCAGGCGTCGGCGAGGCGCAGCCGGATCTCCTCCGCGATCGGGGAGCCGGGCGGGGCGGCGTCGAGGACGCGGGCGGCGTCGGTCACGCCCAGATGCTACTCCGCCAGGCGGCGCGTCGCGGGAAACCTGCGCCTCGTCATTAGCCGATTTCCGGCTCCCGCGTTCCCGCGCCCTTGCCTGCTTGTTCCGTGCTGGGCAAGGTCCCGCACATCCCGCGGCGCGGACGCAGCTCCGCGGCCCGGACGCAGCTCCGCGGTCCGGACGCAGCTCCCCGGCCGATGCGCCCCATTTCTCGACGTTGCGTTGGGTGGCTCAGCCCGGCGGGCAGCCGGTCGAATCGCCGAGAATCGCGGTTCCTTCTCGCTTACGCGAGTTCGTCCACGCATCGGCCGGCGGTCAAGGCCGCCAACGGAGGCTCCAAGCGGGCCTTGTCTCGGCCCGTAGCCAGCGGCCAGGAATGCAGCGACTACGAGCGGCGCACGACCTGCCCGAGCCGTTTCGACGCCACGTATCGTTTGGCGGTGATGCGCGCCAAGGATCTCGACGCCGCGTTCGCGATCGCGGCCCGGCACGTCGAGGAGGGTGACCTGCCGTTCGCGATCGTCGCCGTGGCGAACCGGGACAGCCTGGTCCGCAGCGACGCGTGGGGCCGCCGCGGCGGGAACCGCATCGGCGTCGATGCGATCTGCCTCCTCGCGTCGATCACCAAGCCGATCGTCGCGGCCGCGGTGATGCGGCTCGCCCAGGAGGGCCGGTTCCCGCTCGGCGCGCCGCTCGGTCGGTGGCTCCCCGAGCTCGACGCCGCAGGGATCCGGCCGTTCACGGCATGGCACGTGCTGACCCACACGACGGGCCTCGGCGACATCGACCTCGTGGGCATGCTGCTCGCGGGCGGCGGCCGGGACGAGCTGCGACGTCTGACGATCGCCGGCGGTCAGGCGACGCCGCCCGGGAGCGTGTTCCGGTACGCATCAGACACGTTCGACCTGCTGACGGGCGCCATCGAGCGCGCGCTCGACGCGCCGTTCGAGACGCTGCTGCGCGAGACCGTCCTCGACCCGCTCGCGATGACGGACACCGGGTTCGACCTGCCGACCGCGGACCGCCGCGCGCCGGTCGTGTACGGCGACCTGCCGGGATCGATGCCGCGGATGGCCGGCGTCACGGACGACGACGCCGTCGCGGCGTTCAGCTCGCTGCGGCTCGCCGGCGGGGGCCTGTGGAGCACCGCGCACGACCTCGTCCGCTTCGGGCGGGCATTCCTGCGCGGCGGCGAGCTCGACGGGGTGCGCATCCTGGGCCGCCCCATCGTCGACCTCATGACGCGCGAGGTGACCGTCGACGGGCTCGGCGCGACCGCGGACCGGCTCATGGACGACCACTACGCGATCGGCTGGGGAAAGCCCGGACCGACGAGCGCGGGCTCGCCGTCGGCGTTCGGGCACGGCGGCGTCAGCGGCACGCGGCTCTGGGTCGACCCCGAGCGCGACCTCGTGCTCGTGTTCCTGAGCGGCACGTGGTCCGGCGCTGACCCGCTGATCGATGCCGTGCAGCTGGCGGTCTACGGCGCGATCGCGTAGTCCGGGCCCGGCCCGCACCCTTGACACCGCTGCATGGAGCGGTAGGCTTCGCCGCGCACACATGAGCGGATCGCTGCTCAGATGTGCGCATTGGAGGCCGACGAAGGGTGCTGGCCGTTCAGCGGCGGAGCAACGCGGACGTCCGCCTGATGGTGCGCGTCGCCCAGCTCTACTACCGGCTGCACCTCAGCCAGCAGGAGATCGGCGAGCGCGTGGGGCTGAGCCGCTTCCAGGTCGGGCGCCTCCTGGATCGCGCGGTCGAGGAGTCGATCGTGCGGATCGAGGTCGTCCATCCCGACGCCCGGCTGGTCGAGCTCGAGGACGCGCTGATGGCCCGGTTCGGGCTCGATGCGGCGGTCGTCGCGGACGTCCCGGCGGCGACCCAGGGACTCGCCGCGGACGACGTCGCGCGTGACGCGGTCGCCGAGGTCGCGGTCGACCTTCTGGCCCAGCGGGCGCCGGTCGGAACGATCGCCGTGTCGTGGGGCCGCACGATGCTCGCCGTCGCCCGCCGCCTCCCGATGGGCTGGACGAAGGCCGACGAGATCGTGCAGCTGAACGGCGCCACGTCGCGCTCGGAGCAGCCGACCCGGGCCAACGAGATCGTCGAGCGGTTCGCCGCGACGACGGGGGCGTCGTTCCGGACGCTCGCGGCGCCCGCGATCGTCGGCACGGCCGAGCTGAGCACCGCGCTCGCGGGCGATCCGGCCGTCGAGGAGGCGCTCGACGCCGCGCGCGCCGCCCACACCGCGGTGTTCGGCCTCGGCATCCCGGCCCCGGACAGCCCCCACCTGGGATCCGGCTTCGTCACGCCCGACGAGCAGGCCCGGCTCCGCGAGAAGGGCGCGGTCGGCGACGTCGTCGGTCGGTTCCTCGACGCGCAGGGCGAGATCGCGTGGCGCAAGCTCGATCGGCGGGCGGTCGGCATCTCGCTCGAGGACCTGCGCGCCAAGCCGCTGCGCGTCGGCGTGGCGGCCGGCACCGGCCGCGGCCCGATCGCGCTCGCCGCGATCCGCGCGGCGGTCGTGAACGTGCTGGCGTGCGACGACGGGACGGCATCGTGGGTGCTCGCCCATGGCTGAGACGCGGACGCCCGACGAGGCCCTGGTCCGGCAGCTCGTCGAGCGCGCGATGGCGGCCGCCGAGACCCGCACCGCGACGGGATCGACCGCCGTGACATCCGCACCCCCGAGCCCGGTCCCGGCTCCGGCCTCCGGCGGCGCCTCGAACGCGGTCGCGATCGGCGCGGATCACGGGGGCGTCGGCCTGAAGGCGGTGCTCGCGAAGCACCTCCAGGAGCGCGGCTACGGCGTCACGGACTGCGGCACGACCACGGCCGACGCCGTCGACTATCCCGACTTCGCGCATGTCGTCGCGCGGCTCGTCGCGTCCGGGGCCTGTGCGACCGGGATCGTCATCGACGGCGCCGGGATCGGCTCGGCGATGGCCGCGAACAAGGTGCCGGGCGTTCGTGCGGCGAACGCCCACGACGTCTCGATGGCCCGCAACGCCCGCGAGCACAACTACGCGAACGTGCTGACGCTCGGGGCACGGATGATCGGCGAGGGGCTGGCGCTCGAGGTCGTGGACACGTTCCTCGCCACGCCGTGGGGCGCCGAGCGCCACGGCAAGCGCGTGCAGAAGATCTCCGCGATCGAGGACCGCTACAGCACGGACGCCCAGCGATGACCACCCAGACGGACGACCGCGCCCTCCTCATCGAGGCGATCACCCGCGAGGTGATGGCGACGCTCGCGGCCAGCCGCGGTTCGTCCGCCGTGTGTGACGGCTGCGGCGGCACCTGCTCGGGCGCGTGCGCGGGCCAGTGCGCGCCGCGGGTCGCGGAGGTCGTCGCCGGCGGCGCTTCGCGCGTCTCCTATACCGGCCAGGCCGGCCACGTCCCCGACGACCTCGCCCGCTACATCGACCACACGCTGCTCAAGCCGGATGCCTGCAGCGCCGACATCGACAAGCTGTGCGCCGAGGCGGTGGAGCACCGGTTCGCCAGCGTGTGCATCAACCCGTTCTGGGTCCCGCGCGCCGCCGCCAACCTCAAGGGCACCGGGATCCCGGTCGCGAGCGTCGTCGGCTTCCCGTTCGGCGCGACGTCGGCCGAGATCAAGGCGCACGAGGCACGCCAGGTCATCCGCGCCGGAGCGCGAGAGATCGACATGGTGATCAATATCGGGGCGCTCAAGTCGCGCATGTTCGACGTCGTCCGCGACGACATCGCGCGGGTCTCGGACGCCTGCCACGAGTCGGGCGCGCTCAACAAGGTCATCCTCGAGACCGCGCTGCTCGACGACCGCGAGAAGGTCATCGCGAGCCGGCTCGCCAAGGAGGCGAAGGCCGACTTCGTCAAGACGAGCACCGGGTACGCCTCCGGCGGCGCCACCGTGTTCGACGTCGCGCTGATGCGCGAGGCGGTCGGGCCGCGGATGGGCGTCAAGGCCTCGGGCGGCATCCGGACCAGGGACGACGTCGAGGAGATGATCGCCGCCGGCGCCACCCGGATCGGGGCGTCGGCGGGCGTGAAGATCGTGACCGGAGAGGGAGGGGCCGCCAGTGGCCGGTATTGAGCTCAGGGCGTTCTGCTTCCTGGACAACCTCCAGCCGCAGTACGCCGCGTTCCTGGGGACGGTGGCGCAGGGCTTCCTGCCGTTGCCGGGCGACGCCTCGCTGTACATCGAGGTCGCGCCGGGCATCGAGATCAACCGCCTGACCGACATCGCGCTCAAGTCGACGCAGGTCAAGCCCGGCATGCAGATCATCGAGCGCTACTTCGGCCTGCTCGAGATCCACTCGCCATCGCAGGCCGAGGTCCGGGCGGCCGGCGCGGCGATCCTCCAGGAGATCGGCGTCGAGGAGACCGCGCGGATCAAGCCGCGGATCCTGTCGAGCCAGATCATCCGCCGCCTCGACGATCACCAGGCGCAGCTCATCAACAGGACGCGCCACGGCCACATGATCCTCGGCGGCCAGTCGCTGTACGTGCTCGAGATGGAGCCAGCCGCGTATGCGCCGCTCGCCGCGAACGAGGCCGAGAAGGCGGCGGCGATCAACGTCCTCGAGGTCCGCTCGTTCGGGTCGATGGGCCGCGTGTACCTGGGCGGCGAGGAGCGGGACATCGACGTGGGCTGGCAGGCGGCCGCGGCCGCCATCGAGGGCATCGACGGCCGCGACGCCAAGGGATAACGAACAGCAACGACAGGCAACCACACAGGGAGAGGGTCCGATGGCAGAAGCACTGGGGATGATCGAGGCCCGCGGGTTCGCCGCGGTGGTCGAGGCGGCCGACGCGATGGTCAAGGCCGCCAAGGTCGAGCTCGTGAGCTACGAGAAGACGGGCGGCGGCTACGTCACCGCGGTCGTCCGTGGCGACGTCGCGGCCGTCAAGGCGGCGGTCGAGGCGGGCGCGCGCTCCGCCTCGAAGGTCGGCGAGGTCGTCTCGACGCATGTCATCGCCCGGCCGCACGCGAACGTCGACACGGTGCTGCCGCTGGGCCGCGCGGACGAGGCGCGGGCGGAGCTCGGGTAGGCGGCTCGACAGGTCGGACCCTCGGCGGGACGGCGTTCGCGGCGATCCGCGTCGCCGTCCCGGTGGCGGGCACGGAGGACACGCATGCTCCTCGGACGGATCGCGGGCACGGTCGTCGCCACCCGCAAGGAGCCCCTGATGGAGGGCTGGCGGCTGCTGGTCGTGCAGCAGCTCGGGGTCGACAACCAGCCGACCGGCGGCTACGTCGTCGCGACCGACGCCGTCGGCGCGGGCGTGGGCGAGGTGGTGCTGTACGCGTCGGGCTCGTCGGCCCGGCAGACCGAGATCACCCGGGACCGGCCGTGCGACGCCGTGATCATGGCGATCGTCGACACCTTCGAGGTGGGCGGCGCGGAGGTCTACCACAAGTAACCGATGGTCGACGAGCGCGAGATCAGCGACATCATCGAGCGGGTCCGGCGGCGGGTCGGTGAGCCCGGGCCGCAGCTCGGCAAGCGGATCGCGGTCCAGGACGCCCTGGCCGGGCCATCGTCGACCGCGACCGGCGACGGCGTCTTCCCGACCCTGGACGAGGCGATCGCCGCGGCCGCGGCCGCGTATCGCGGCACGCGCATGGAGCTCGACCAGCGGAAGACGATCATCGCGGCGGTCCGGAAGGCCGGGCTGGAGCAGGCCGAGGTGCTCGCGCGGATGGCCGTCGAGGAGACCGGCCTCGGCCGCATCGACGACAAGATCACGAAGAACCGGCTCGTGCTCGAGAAGGCGCCGGGGCCCGAGGACCTCGAGGTCGAGGCCGTGACCGGCGCCCGCGGGATGATGGTCACCGAATGGGCGCCGTTCGGGGTGGTCGGCGCGATCACGCCCGTCACGAACCCCGGTGCCACGATCCTGTCCAACGCGATCGCCATCGTCTCCGCGGGAAACGCGGTCGTGTTCAACCCGCACCCATCGGCGCGGCGGGTCTCGAACGCCGCCGTGCGGCTGGTGAACAAGGCGATCGTCGATGCCGGCGGGCCGCCGCACTTCGTGGTCTCGACGGTCGAACCGACCATCGAGTCGGCCCGGCTGCTCATGTCGCATCGCGACGTCCGCGTCCTCCTCGTCACCGGCGGCCCCGGCGTCGTCCGCGAGGCGCTCAAGAGCGACAAGCGCGCGATCACGGCGGGTCCCGGCAATCCGCCGGCGGTCGTCGACGAGACGGCGGACGTCGACAAGGCCGGCCGGGACATCGTCCTCGGCGCGTCGTTCGACAACAACATCGTGTGCACCGACGAGAAGGAGACGATCGCCGTCGCCTCGATCGCGGACCGGCTCGTCCGCTCGATGGCCGAGAGCGGCGCGTACGTCCTCGCGGAGCACGAGCTGCGCAAGCTCGAGCGCGTGATCTTCACGGAGCTCGGCGCGCCGGGGAAGCCCGGGCACGTCAACCCGGCGTGGATCGGGCGGGACGCGTCGAGGATCCTGGCCGAGATCGGCGTCCGGCCGACGGTCGAGCCGCGGCTGCTCGTCGCCGAGGTGCCCGTGGAGCACAGCCTCGTCTGGACCGAGCAGATGATGCCGGTGATGCCCGTGGTCCGGGTGCCGGACGTCACGGCCGCGATCGACCTCGCGGTCCGGGCGGAGCACTCGTTCCGGCACACGGCCTCGATCCACTCGACGAACGTCACCGCGATCACCGCGATGGCGCGGGCGATGAACTGCTCGATCTTCGTGGCCAACGGGC
This sequence comes from Chloroflexota bacterium, assembly GCA_025935925.1. Classification (GTDB taxonomy): domain Bacteria; phylum Chloroflexota; class Limnocylindria; order Limnocylindrales; family CSP1-4; genus CAIXZV01. The sequence goes on along the minus strand of JAICUI010000003.1, from coordinate 64,600 downwards.
CGAACTTCTCCGGCCTGGGCCAGGGCGGGGAAGGCTTCGCGACGATGTCGATCGCGAGCCCGTCGGGCGACGGCATGACGCGGCCCCGGACGTTCTCGCGCGAGCGACGGATCACCGTCGTCGGCGCGATGCGGATCGTCTGAGTGGGGCCTGCGCTCGCGCTGCTGGAGCTCGCCTCGATCGCCGTGGGCATCGAGGCCGGCGACGCGATGGTCAAGCGGGCGCCGGTGGAGGTGCTGCGAGCCGGCACGGTGCATCCCGGCCGGTACCTCGTGCTCGTGACGGGCGAGGTCGCCGACGTCGAGGAGGCGTTCCGGGCGGGTGTCGAGGTCGGCGAGGCGTCGCTGGTCGACGTCGTCCTGCTGCCCAACGTCCACGCACAGGTCGTCGGGGCGCTCCGGGGCGATCGGCGCGCGGGTGGCGGCGATGCGCTGGGGGTCGTGGAGACGGCGACCGTCGCGTCGACGATCGAGGCGGCCGATGCGGGCGTGAAGGGTGCGGCGGTCGAGCTGCTCGAGCTCCGCCTGGCCGACGGGCTGGGTGGCAAGGGCTACCTGCTGTTCGACGGGTCCGTCTCGGACGTCGAGGCCGCGGTGGCGATCGCGGTCGAGCGCATCTCGGACGCGTCGGCGCCTTCGTCGCGGCTCCCCGTGGCCCGGGTGATCCCGCAGCTCCACCACGAGATGCGCGCGGAGCTCGAGGGTGCGCCGCGGTTCCGCGACCGCCTGGGCGCCGCCGGCGGCGAGGCGTAGCGATGCAGCTCGCGCGGGTCATCGGCACCGTCGTTGCGACGGTCAAGGCGGACAACATGGAGGGCCTTCGGCTCCTCATCGTCCAGCCGCTGACTCGCCAGCTGCAGCCCGCCGGCCAAGCGGTCGTGGCCGCCGACGCGGTCGAGATGGCGGGACCCGGCGAGCTGGTGTTCATCGTCGGCGCGCGCGAGGCGGCCGAGGCGATGCCCAACCGGTTCGTGCCCGTGGACCACGCGATCGTCGGGATCGTGGACGCCGTGTCGGAGCTCCGACGGTGAAGCTCGCGAAGGTCGTCGGCACGGTGGTTTCGACGATCAAGGCACCGATCTTCGAGGAACGGGCGCTGCTGCTCGTGGACCTCCTGGAGCCCGACGGCCGGCCCGGTTCCGGCTATCTCGTGGCGGTCGACACGGTCGGAGCCGGGGCGGGCGAGACCGTCCTCGTGCTCGACGAGGGGTCGAGCGCGCGCCAGATCGTCGGCGCGCCATACGGACCGCTCAGGACGGTCATCGTGGGGATCGTCGATCACGTGGACGCGCCGACGACCTCCGCGAGCGCTCCACCGCCCGTGGCGAAGGGGACGACCCGCCGACGCACTCCCCGGGCGACGTAACGCTCTGCGACCCGAGCGTCTTGTGGACGCGGCGGCTGAGTAGCACACTGCGGCTCGTGACGCCACGCCCTTCACTCACGGCGGCTGAGGTCGAGCACCTCGCTTGGATCGAGGATGACTGCGAGCTCCTCCTCGGGCCGGGCGCCGAGATGCTCGAGCTGCTCCCTGAGCCTGCTGATCCCGGGGTCCGGCTCGTCGCGCGCTATCGACTGGGCGACCGAGATCGGGAAAGCGCGGCTTCGGGCGAGACGATGCTGGCCGCGCACGCCGCGCTCCGAGACGCGCTCGTGGTCGATCGCCTTCGATTCGACTTCTCGGACCTCGTACAGCCAGGCTGACCGTTCGCCGGGCCCGGCTCCCCCGAACCGGTCCGAGAACACGGAAGACGGCCCGCCGGCATGCCGGGGACCGTCTTCTCTGGTGTGCGACGAAGGGTTAGTTGCCGGCCGGGCGAGTCCCGAGCGTCACCTGGAGCTTGATCATCTGGCCGTCACGGAGCACGTCGAGGGTGACCGTGTCGCCCGGGGCGTGCTGGCTCATCACCACGTCGAGCGGATGCGCGCCGTCGAGCACCGTGCCGTCGACCGCCGTGATGATGTCGCCGGCCTTGAGCCCCGCCTTCGCGGCCGGTCCGCCGGCAACGACCGCGTCAGGCGCCTGGCGGCCGCCCGGCTGGCCCTGCGCGTTCGGGTCCTGGTTGAACGGATCGAAGTTCGGGTCGTTCGGGTCGACCGGCTGCTGGCCGTTGCCCTGGTTGCCGTTGGCCTGGTCGCCGTTGCCCTGGCCCGCCAGCGCGTCCGCGCTCGGGACCCACGCGCCGTTGTCGACCGGCAGGTTGGCCTCCGCCTTGACGTCGGGTGTGATCGTCAGGAACCGGATGCCCAGCCACGGCCGCGCGAGCTTCTGGCCTGCGGACGCCTGCTGGAGCAGCGGGCGGGCGACGTTGATCGGGATCGCGAACCCGATGCCCTGGCTGTTGCCGGCGACCGCGGTGTTGATGCCGATGACGGCACCCGACGGGTCGAGGAGCGGCCCGCCGCTGTTGCCGGGGTTGATCGGCGTGTCGGTCTGGATGAGGTTGTCGAGGACGGTGCCGGAGTCCACGGGGATCGATCGGCCGATGGCCGAGATGATGCCGCTCGTCACGGAGTCGGTGAACTGGCCGAGCGGGCTGCCGATGGCGATCGCCTGCTGGCCGACCTGGATCGTCGACGAGTCGCCGATCGGAGCGGTCGGCAGGCCGGTCGCATCGACCTTGACGATGGCGAGATCGGTGAGGGTGTCGATGCCGTAGACGTGCGCGTCGAACGAGCGACCGTCCTTCAGCGTCACGGTGAGCTTGGACGGATCGCCGGCGACGACGTGATGGTTGGTGAGGATCAGCCCGTTCGCGTCGAAGATGACGCCGGAGCCGATGGCGGTCCCGGTGCCGCTCTGGCCGGTGGTGGGATCGGTCTCGGTCGCGCCGTCGGCCGTGATGGTGACGACGGCGGGGCTGACGGCCTTGACGATCGCGGGCACGTCGGCCTGCGCGCCGGGCGCAAGCGGGGCGACCGTGGCGGCCGGACCCTGGCCGCCGTTCGCGGCGGCGGGCGGCTGCGTCTGCGGGGCCGTCGTGGCCGCGGGCGCCTGACCGCCGTTCGCGGCCGGCGTCTGGCTGGACTGGGCTGCGGCAGGAACATACGCGGGCGGCTGGCTGGCGACGGCGTGGTTGCCGTTCGCGGCATTGAGCGCGAGCGCGGTTCCGCCCGAGGCGAGAACGGCGGTCAGGGCAACCGCGGTCACGATCCTGGCCGTCCCTGACGAGCGACGCGGCGCCGTCGGCTTCGCGGCCTGTGCGAACGGCTCCGGCGCGACCGGCGCCGCGGACCGCGAGTACTCGAACGTCGGCGGGCGCCACGGGCCGGGCGGGGGCGCGACGGGCGCCGCGAAGGTGGGCCGGAACGGCTCGGTCGGCGAATCGGCGGTGGGCGACGGCGCCGGGCTCGCGCCCGGGGCCGCGAACGTCGGCGGTTGCGGCTGCGCGCTGGGGCGCGCGACCTGGGGGTCATCCATGCGGGAAGTCCTCTCGATTGAGCGCGGGCTGGGTCCTGGTTCCCACGCTCGTCGAGCTGTCTGAGAGTTGGGTGACAGGCCGCGTCACCTTGCGATTCCTTTACCGAGACCGAATCCTTCCCGCCGGCACGCGCCGACGGGCTCGCCTGCCCGGTACCGTTGCGCCGTGACCGACGCCGTCCATCCGCTCGCGGCGAACTTCGGGGCAGCAGCCGACGCGTACGAGCGTGGCCGGCCCGGCTATCCACCCGAGCTCATCGACGCGCTCGAGCGGTTCATGGACCTCGGCCCGGGTCGCGCCGTGCTCGACCTGGCGGCCGGGACCGGAAAGCTCACGCGCCTGCTGATCCCGTCCGGAGCGCACGTGATCGCCGTCGAGCCGGTGACGGGCATGCGCGATCAGCTCCGGTCGATGGTCCGCGAGGCCGAGGCGCTCGATGGGACGGCCGAGGCGATCCCGCTTGCCAACGGATCGGTAGCGGGCGCCGTCGTCGCACAGGCCTTCCACTGGTTCGACCAGGCGAGGGCGGTGTCCGAGCTCCATCGCGTCATCCAGCCGGACGGCGGGCTCGCGATCGTCCACAACAAGCGCGACGAATCGATCCCGTGGGTCGCCCGCATGACCGAGCTCCTCGAGGAGGCGACCGGCGGCGAATCGCCGGTCGAGCAGTTCGGCTGGCGCGAGAAGCTCGACCGGCTGGCCCATTTCGAGCTCGTCGAGCAGCTCGACGTCCCGCATGTGCACCGCGTGAGCCGCGAGGCCGTCATCGACCGTGTCACCTCCATCAGCACCGTCGCGGCGCTCGAGCCGGCCGAACGAGCGGCGCTCGTCGATCGCGTCCGGGACCTCATCGACCACGACCCGGACACCGCCGGTCGCGAGCTCATCGACTTCCCGTACCGCCTGCTCGGCCGCCTGCTGCGGCGGCGGTCACCGGTTCCCGGCCGGGTCGGGCTGGTCGTGTCGGTGAATCTGAACGATGGTGGCGTCCCGAAGCCACCCGTCGATCGCGCCCACATCGGCCGCCTCGGGCTCGACGGCGACGCCCATCACGACACGGACAACCATGGCGGCGAGCGCGCCGCGGTGTGCCTGTACGCCCAGGAGGCGATCGAGCGCGTGCGCGCCGACGGCCATCATGCGTTTCCGGGCGCGTTCGGCGAGAACCTCACGCTGCTCGGGATCGACTGGGGCGCGCTCGCGGCGGGCGACCGACTGGCCATCGGCGATGGCGACCAAGGGCCGCTCCTCGAGCTGACCCAGTACACGACGCCGTGCGCGACACAGGCGCACTGGTTCGTCGACGGCCGGTACGGACGGATCAGCCACGCCGCCCACCCCGAGGACGCGCGGTTCTACGCACGGGTGCTCCGCGAGGGCGAGGTCGCGCCCGGAATGCCGATCCGGGTCGAGGCCGCAGGCCGCTAGGAATCCCGCGCAGACGCCTGCCGCCAAGGCGCGCTACATTTCGGCCGATGGCCCAGCAGACCGACACCCCGAGCACCTCGTCCGCCGCGGATTCACTCCCGGCGCTCACGCGCGACTCGCTCCTCGCCCGGCACGCCGAGGCACGGCGCCGCCGGAACGCCGCGCCGCTCGGCAGCCACGAGTGGGCGCTGGCGCAGGCCGAGGTGGGCCGGATCGAGGTCGAGATCGCCCGTATCGAGCGGGCGATGGACCCGCCGCGGGTCTAGGCGCGGCGAAAGGAGCCCCGAGACCGAGACCCACGCGTTTCCCACGACCGCATCGACCGCCGGTCCCCTTCCGGGCCCGACCGACGGCCGTGCTAGCGTGCGGCCGATGGACGGCGTGGTGCTCGTGCTGAACCAGAACTACGAGCCCCTGAACGTGTGCAACATCCCGCGCGCGTTCCGACTCGTGTTCGGTTCCAAGGCCGAGGTCATCGAGTACGACCACGCGACGATCCGCACCGTCCGCGAGGCCTATCGAGCGCCGTCGGTGATCCGCCTCCAGCACCAGGTCCGGCGGCCGCGGCCACGGGTCAAGCTGACCCGGCGCGAGATCTTCGCGCGCGACCGGCATACCTGCCAGTACTGCGGGCGGGTCGCGAACGACCTCACGCTCGACCACGTCCTGCCTCGCCACCGCGGCGGCGCGCACTCGTGGGAGAACCTCGTCGCCGCGTGCAAGCCGTGCAACCACCGCAAGGGCGGCCGAACACCCGAGGAGGCGCGCATCCGCCTGTCGCGTCCGCCGTTCGAGCCGCGCAGCGACATCTACTCGCTGTTCACGCCGTACCTCGCCGACGAGCGCAACGAGGCCTGGCGCAGCTACCTCTTCCTCGGCCGAAACTGAGCGGCGCGGTGGCCGTGCCGGACGCCGTCGCGGAGCGGCTCGAGGAGACGGTCCCCGACCGCGTGCGATCCCTGCTGGACCAGCTGCACGCGGCCGGCCACGCGGCGTACGTCGTGGGCGGGTCGTTGCGGGACGCGCTGCTGGACCGCCAGCCGTCGGACTGGGACCTCACCACCGACGCGCGACCCGACCGGCTGGTCGAGCTGTTCCACGGCGCGGTGTACGAGAACCGGTTCGGGACGGTCGCCGTCCGGCGCGACGGCTCGGTATTCGAGGTCACGACCTTCCGCCTCGAGCACGACTACGCCGACCACCGGCGGCCGCACCGGGTGGAGTTCGGCGACGACCTCGAGGCGGACCTCGCCCGGCGCGACTTCACGATCAACGCCATGGCGTGGGGCCGTGCCGCCGGCGAGGAAGACAACCGGCTCGTCGATCCGTTCGGCGGCGTGTCGGATCTCGGCCGTCGCGTGCTGCGCGCGGTGGGCGATCCACGGAAGAGGTTCCGGGAGGACGCGCTGCGCATGATCCGCGCGGTTCGGCTGGCCGCGGTGCTCGGGTTCGAGGTCGATCCCGCCACGCTGGCGGCGATCCGCGTCGAGGCGCCGCTGGTCGCCCACCTGTCCGGCGAGCGCATCGGCGCGGAGCTGGACAAGCTCCTGGCGGCGCCCGAGCCGTCGATCGGGCTCCGGCTGATGGCGGACACGGGGCTCCTCGCCGTGATCGCGCCGGAGCTGGAAGCCCAGCGGGGGGTCGCGCAGAACAAGGCACCCGGCGAGGACCTCTGGGACCACACGCTGCGGAGCGTGGACGCGGCGCCGGCGTCGCGGCCGGTCGTGCGGCTCGCGGCGCTGCTGCACGATCTCGGCAAGCCGTCGACGCTCGCCGACGGGCACTTCCACCGGCACGACGTCGTGGGCGCGACGATGGCCGAGGCGTTGCTGCGGCGGCTGCGCTACCCGCGCCCGGTGATCGAGGACGTGTCCCACCTGGTGCGCTACCACATGTTCGGCACGGAGCCCGAGCTGACGGACGCGGCGGTGCGCCGGTTCCTCCAGCGCATCGGCGCCCGGCACCTCGACGCGCTGTTCGCGCTGCGGCGGGCGGACGACATCGGGTCGGGCCGTGCTCCGGACGACCCTCGCACGGCGGCCTTCCGCACCCGGCTCGACGCCGAGGTCGCAGCCGAGGCGGCGCTCGACCGTGACGCGCTCGCGATCGATGGCGACGATCTCATCCGGGAGCTCGGGCTGCGGCCGGGGCCGGCGCTCGGGCGCGTGCTCGATGCGCTCGTGGAGCGGGTCATCGACGACCCGGCGCTCAACGACCGCGCCACGCTGCTGCTCGTGGCCCAGGCGATGGCGGGCGATACGTCCGGGACGGCGTCGTGATCGAGATCCTGCTCCAGGCCGAGCGGACCTTGGCGGTCGGGCGGCTCGACGAGGCCGAGCGCCTCTACCGGCAGGCCGCGGACGCCGACCCGCGGAACTCGATCGCGGTCGTCGGGCTCGCGCGCGTGGCGCTCGAGCGCGGCGACGAGACGACCGCCTACCGGATGGCGAAGCGGGCGCTGGGCATCGATCCCGAGAACGTGGCCGCGCAACGGCTGGCGCAGCGGCTCGAAGAGGTGTACGCGTACCGTGGGGAGTCCATCGAGGCCCTCGCCGGGGAGCCGCCTCGGCCGGCGCCGGCGCCGGGTCCGACGCACGACCCCGGACAAGGAGGCGTGCAAGCACCGTCGCGAGAAGCGAGCCATGGACCGGCGGCGGCACCGGGCGCGCCGCCGCAGCCCGCCTCGGCTCCCGCCGCATCGCGCAGCCTCGTCGATCGCCTGCTCCGGAGGAACCGCGCTTGAAGGTCATGGTCACCGGCGGCGCCGGGTATGTCGGCAGCGTGTCCGTCGACGCGATCGTCGCCGCGGGCCACGAGGTGGTCGTGCTCGACGACCTCACGACGGGTCACGCGGCCGCCGTCGCGCCGGCCTCCCGGCTCGTGCAGGGCTCGTACGGCGACGAGCCGTTCGTGCGCGAGCTGCTGACCTCGGAGCGGATCGAGGCGATCCTCCACTGCGCCGCGCGGTCGCTCGTCGGCGAGAGCGTCCAGGACCCGGCGAAGTACTACCGCGACAACGTCGCGGGCGGCGTCGCGCTGCTCGAGGCGGCGCGGACGGCCGGCGTCGGGCGCATCGTCTTCTCGTCGACCGCGGCGGTGTACGGCGTCCCGGACACGACGCCGATCGGCGAGGATGCGCCCCTCCGCCCGATCAACACGTACGGCGAGACGAAGCGCACGTTCGAGGGCGCGCTCCGCTGGTACGGGGCCGCGTACGGCCTCCGGAGCGTCGTCCTGCGCTACTTCAACGTCGCGGGCGCCAGCGAGCGGCTGGGCGAGGTGCACCGCCCGGAGACGCACCTCATCCCGAACGTCCTCGCGGCGGTCGAGGGCGGTCCGGCGCTCACGCTCTTCGGCGACGACTACCCCACGCCGGACGGGACGCCGATCCGTGACTACATCCACGTCGAGGACCTCGCCGACGCCCACCTCGCGGCCCTCGAGCTGACCGGCGACGGAGCCGGGCCGGCGCCGAGCCTGGTGTGCAACCTCGGGACCTCGACCGGCTTCTCGGTGCGCGACGTCCTCGCGACGGCCGAGGCGGTCGTCGGCCGGCCCGTGCCGTTCACGGTCGGTCCGCGGCGCGAGGGCGACCCGCCGGTGCTCGTCGCGTCGAACGCCCGCGCCCGGGACGTGCTCGGATGGTCGCCGCGCCGCTCGACGCTCGAGTCGATGATCGGATCCGCCTGGGCGTGGCGACGTGCGCATCCCGACGGCTACGGCGACTGACCGCCGATGGACCAGCCCGCCACCGTCGCCACGCGTCCGCGCGTCCCGCGCTGGGCGATCGAGGTCGTCGAGACCGTCGCCCTGACGCTCGTGATCTTCTTCGTGATCCAGTCCTTCGTCGCGCAGCCATTCGAGGTCGAGCAGCACTCGATGGAGCGGACCTTCAGCGAGGGCCAGTACGTGCTCGTCGACCGTCTCTCGCACCTCTGGAGCCCCTACGTTCCGGGGCAGGTCGTCGTGTTCCGTGCCCCCGACCTCACCGGGCGTGACGAGGCGCTCATCAAGCGTGTCATCGCGGTCGGCGGCGATACCGTCGACCTGCGCGACGGCGCGGTGTATGTCGACGGCAGGGAGCTGGACGAGCCGTACACGTTCCGCGACGAGGACGGCGCGGAGCAGCCGACCGAGGCAAGCGGCACGTCGCACTGGGTCGTGCCGGCCGGCGACCTGTTCGTGATGGGCGACCACCGCGAGGTGTCGGCCGACAGCCGGGTCTTCGGGCCGGTCCCCGTGGCGTCCGTCATCGGGCGCGCCGTGCTTCGCTACTGGCCGATCACCGCCCTGTCGCTCGTGGACGCGCCGGCATCGCAGCCCTGATCGGGGAGAGCCGTCGGCTCACGGCCGCTCGTCGAGCGGCGCCCGATCCGGCGACAGCCGCGGCGGCGGCTCGTGCGCGCGCGCGTCGAGGAGCTCGCCCGAGCCCTCCCAGCGGTCGCTGACCGGCCACACGAGCCACAGCCCGACGAGCATCGTCACGATCAGGCTCAGGATCGCCACCTGGTACGCCGCGGTCCCGAGCGAGTCCACCAGCAGGAAGATGATCGCGCCGTAGAGCACCTGCCCGACGACCTGGGACGCCTTGCCCACGAGCCCGTACACGCCGAAGAACTCGCCGACGCGCGCCGGCGGCGAGAGCCGGATCATGAACACGCGGTCCGACACCTGGACGCCGCCGAGCCCGCTGCCGAGGATCGCGCCGGCGAGGATGAACAGCAGCACGCCGGTCGGCTCGGGCACCGGCCGCCCGTCGGGTCCCGTCCCGTTGAGCGACAGCGAGACCGCCCCGACGACGAGCCCGACCGCCCAGCTGCCGAGCACCGTGAGCAGCGTCCGGCGCGGCCCGACGCGGTCGCACATCCAGCCCCACGCGAACGACATCCCGATCGCCACGAGCGTCAACGCGAGCAGGATCAGGTTCGCCTGGAAGGTGTCGAACCCGACGGCCTGGGTCGCGACGACCGTCATCACGACGATCACCGTGTTGACCGCGTCGGAGTAGAAGAACCGGCCGACGAGGAACCGCCGCAGGCCAGGGACGTCGCCGGCGTGGCGCCACGTCGTCCGGAGCTGGGACCAGGACGCGAGGAAGTCGCGGGCGGTGATCCGCTCGGCGGACACCGGCGCAGGCTCGCGGAGCACGACGAACAGCGGGATCGCGAACAACGCGAACAGCAGGGCCGAGAGCGGGAACCGCGCCTCGACCGGGATCCTGCCGAACTGGATCAGCAGCGCCACGAACACGGTGCCGCAGTACCCGATTCCCGTCCCGAGACCCGAGAGCCGGCCGCGGCCGTCGGGCGTGCTGACGAGCTTGATGGAGGCGTCGTAGTAGATGAGCGCCGCCTGGTAGGCGAAGTTCGCGACGATGAACAGGAGCGTGCCGAGAAGCGGCCCCGAGAGCCCGATGACGGCGGTCGGCGCGATGCACAGCGCCGTGAAGGCGAGCAGGAACGGCAGGCGCCGGCCACCACGGTCCGAGAGCGCGCCGAGGATCGGGGACACGATCGCGTTGAGCCCGACGCTCAATGCGACGGCGATGCTGAACACCAGCTGGCCGTTCGCCTCGCCGAAGCGCGCCGGGTCGACGAGCCATTGGCCCATCGCGCCGGACACGATCGCGTACGAGAAGATCGTGTTCGCGAAGTCGTACAGCGTCCACGAGAGGCGCGACGACCGTCGCAGGTTGTGGGGGTCCGGGGCGTCGATCGCCGACGTGACGGTCGCCTGCAATGGAACCTCGAGCGGCGGCTGGTGGCTCCTCCCCGATGACGATCATAGGGGCGCTTGGTTACGATCCGCGCCGTGGACGATCACGAGGCGCTCCTGGAGCTGGCCGCGGCATGGCGGCCGCAGCGGCCCGGCCGGCGGCCGGTGCGCGAGATCGCCGACGCGCTGGTCGAGCCCGACTGGGCCGGCGCGCGCGTCGTCGCAGCGCTCACGCCGACGCGGGCGGCGCTCGTCCACGAGGGCCAGCGCGTGGACGTCCCGGGCGACCTGCTCCAGGCCCTGCTCGACGGGTTCAGCGCCACGGGCGCGCTCGTCGAGGGCTGCCTCACGACCCAGGCGCTGCGGAGCGGCGAGGGGGCGGCCGCGCCGTCGGTCCAGGTCGAGCGGCCGCCGATCCTCGTGCCGCGCTTCGTCCGCCCGAACGTCGAGGACGACCCGTACGTCCGGGCGCGCGACCATGAGAGCCGCGTCCAGACGATGGAGCCGGCGGTCCTCGATGCGCTGGAGCACGGCGAGCGCCACGCGTTCGTCGCGACCGACCTGCTGTGGCTGGACGACGTCCCGCTCGACGACGTCCCGCTGCTGGAGCGGAAGCGGCTGCTCGAGGCCGTCCTCGAGCCGTCGTTCCTCGTGCGCATCTCGCCCTACGTCCGGGCATCGGCGCAGCTCACGCTCGTGACGTGGGGCAACCTCGGCTTCCGCGAGCTCCACTATCGCGGCGCGAACAGCGGCTACACCGCCGGCCGCGAGAACTCCGACCACGCCGTGACGCGTCCGCCCGACGGACCAGGCGGGCGGTCGACCGGAGCCGCCCCCCTCCGCTGACCGCCCCGGGTGGTACGGTGGGCCCGTGCCAGCGACGACCCTGACGCCCGCGATCCGGGACGAGATCGCCCGCCTCGGCCGCGCCGACATCATGGTCGGCATCCCGAGCTTCAAGAACGCCGCGACGATCGGCTACGTCGTCCGCGCGGCGCACGCCGGCCTGGTCCAGTACTTCCCGGACCTCAAGCCCGTGCTCGTCAACTCGGACGCCGGGTCGCCCGACGGCACCCAGCGCGTCGTCATCGAGACCGAGCCGCCCGACTACGTCGAGTCGATCCTCCTCGTCCGGCCGACCAACAAGCTCGACCGCGTCACGCTCACCTATCCCGAGATCGACGGGGTCGGCGGCAAGGGCGCGGCGCTGCGGACGATCTTCGAGATCGCCGCGGCCCTCGAGGTCCAGGCGCTGGTCGTCGTCGACAGCGACCTGCGGTCGATCGTGCCGGAGTGGATCGAGCTGCTCGCCGGGCCGATCCTCAAGGGCGGCTACGACTTCACGGCCCCGCTCTACTCGCGCTACAAGTACGACGGGACGATCACGAACACGGTCACCTACCCGCTGACCCGGGCGCTCTACGGCCACCGGATCCGGCAGCCGATCGGCGGCGACTTCGGCGTGTCGGGCGACCTCGTGCGCCACTACCTGTCGCTCGACGACTGGACGCCCGAGATCAGCAAGTTCGGCATCGACATCTGGATGACGACCTCGGCGCTGACCGGCGGGTTCGCGGTGTGCCAGACGCGGCTTGGCGCAAAGGTCCATGACCCCAAGGATCCCGGCGCGGACCTCGGGCCCATGTTCCGCCAGGTCGTCAGCACGATCCTCAGCCTCGCGGCGCAGCATCCCGACGCCTGGCTCGGCGTCCGCGGCTCGCACGACGTGCCGGCGTACGGCTTCGAGCGGATCATCGACCCGCCGCCGCTCGAGGTGAACGCGATCCGGCTGCTGTCGGAGTTCCACGCGGGCTCGCTGACCCTCGCGGACACGTGGCGCCGCGCGCTCGATCCCGCGAACGCCGACGCGGTGCTCGCGCTCGCCGAGGAAGCGGGCCGGCTCGCGGACGACGCCTCGCGACGGCTCGGCATCGGCGGCGAGAACGACGGCAGCCGGGCGACGACGCTGGAGATGGCCGAGGCCCTCAGCACGTTCCATTTCCCGGACGAGCTGTGGGCGCGGGTCGTGTACGACCTCGTGCTCGCGGTCCGGCGCGGGGACATCGAGACCGGGCGGCTCGTGGCGTCGCTGGTGCCGATCTACTTCGGCCGGGTCGGCAGCTTCGTGATCGAGAACCGCCACCTCACCACCGCCGACGCCGAGGAGCGCGTGGAGCGCCAGGCGCGGCACTTCGAGCTGCTGAAGCCGTACCTCGTGGACCGCTGGCTGGCGATGGACGCGGCGGCGGCAGAGAGTCCCGCGTGACCCTGGAGCCGCTGCCCGCACGGATCCTCATCCCGGTCGCGAACCCGCTGACGGCCGAGGAGCTGATCCGCGTCGGCGCGTCGCTCATGGAGCCGCGGACGGGCGAGCTCACGGCGCTCGGGATCGTCGAGGTGCCCGAAGGCGTGCCGCTGTCCGAGGGCGCGACGCGGGCGCGCCAGGCGCGGCGCCTCCTGCAGAAGGTGCTGGACTACGTCCCGGAGGGGACGGTCATCCACCCGCTCGTCCGGATCGCGCGTCATGCGGCGGCGGGGATCGTCGAGGCGGCCGCAGAGCAGGACGCCGACCTCATGATCTTCGGCTGGGGCGGCAAGTCGGGCCCGCGCCGCGAGCCGGGCTCCGGCCCCGTCATCAGCCCGACCATCGACGAGGTCGTGCGCGAGGCGCCGTGCGACATCGCCGTCGTGAAGCAGCGCGGCGCACGCCAGATCCGCCGGATCCTCGTCCCGGTGCGCGGCGGGCCGCACGCCGAGCTCGCCCTGCGCCTCGCGGATGCCCTCGCGAACCGCCACGGCGCGACCGTCGTGGTCATGCACCTCGTGCCGGCCGGGGTGACGGAGGCGGTCCGCGCCCAGGCCGAGCGGGCCCTCGTGGCGCTCAGCCGCCAATACGTCACGGCGCACGCCGAGCCGCTGCTGCGCGAGGCGGCCAACGTGAGGTCGGCGATCCTGCGCGAGGCGGACCACGCGGACCTCGTCGTGATGGGCGCCTCGGCCCCGCCCGGCGAGCCCGGCGGCGCGCTGTTCGGGGCCCTGCCGGAGGCGATCGCCCAGCGCGCCCGTCCGACGGTCATCGTCGTCAAGACGCGCGAGGCGATCGGCAGGCAGACGTTCGAGCAGCTGGCCCAGAAGGCCGAGACGCTCGTCGCCGCCGATCGTGCGGCCGAGGAGTCGCGCGCGATCCCCGCCCGCGTCGAGCGCTGGTTCGCCGAGGCCAACTTCCACCACTCGGAGTTCGCGGACCTCGGCCGGCTCGCCGCGCTCAAGGAGAAGCAGGGCCTCTCCGTCAGCCTCGTCCTGCCGACGCTCAACGAGGCCGAGACGATCGGGCCGATCGTGCGCCGCGCGATCCGCGAGATGCAGGAGCGCTACCGGATCCTCGACGAGATCCTGGTCATCGACTCGGCGTCGGACGATGACACTCGCGACATCGCCGAGGCCGAGGGCGCCCGCGTCGTGCAGCACCCCGAGGTCCTGTCGCGCTACGGCTCGTTCCGGGGCAAGGGCGAGGCGCTCTGGAAGTCGCTGTACGAGACGTCCGGCGACATCGTCGTGTGGGCGGACACCGACGTCCGCAACTGGCACCACCGGATGGTCTACGGGACGCTCGGGCCGCTGCTGGTCGAGCCGCGGCTGCAGTACGTGAAGGGCTACTACCAGCGCCCGATCGTCGAGGGCGGCGTGCTCAAGGAGGGCGGCGGCGGCCGCGTGACGGAGCTCGTCGCGAGGCCGCTCATCAACCTGTTCTTCCCGGAGCTCTCGGGGCTGATCCAGCCGCTGGCCGGCGAGTACGCGGGCCGTCGGGCGCTGCTCGAGCAGATGCCGTTCTTCACCGGCTACGCGGTCGAGATCGGGCACCTGATCGACGCGGCGGAGCGCGTCGGCATGGGCGGCCTCGGCCAGGTCGACCTCGAGCGGCGGGTTCACCGCAACCAGGAGCTCGAGGGGCTGTCGCGCATGTCGTTCGTGATCCTCCAGGCCGTGATGAAGCGGCTCGAGGAGCGGCGTCGGGTCCGGCTGTTCGCCGAGCTCGGCTCGACGATGAAGCTGCCCCGCTCGGGGCGCGGCCGGCTGTCGCTGGAGGTCATGGAGCTCGCCGACCACGAGCGGCCGCCGATGATCCGGATCCCGGAGTACCTCGAGAGGCGCCAGGCGGGGGGCAACGGGAGCGAATCGGGATGACCGCGGGGCCGCTGCGCGTCCTCGTGGCCCCGGACTCGTTCAAGGGAACGCTGACCAGCGTCCAGGTCGGCCAGGCGGTCGCCGCGGGCTGGCGGCGTGCCCGACCGGATGACGCGGTCCGCCTCGCGCCGCTGGCGGACGGCGGCGAAGGCACGCTCGTCGCGATCGAGAGCTCGGGTGGCTGGTCCCGACGGCTCGCGTCCGTCCATGGCCCGCTCGGCCGGCCGGCGCGCGCCGCGTGGCTCGCGCGCGTCGACGAGGGCGCCGCTTTCGTGGAGATGGCGCAGGCATCGGGGCTGTCGATGCTCCACCCCCGCGAGCGCGACGCCTGGAACGCGACGAGCCTCGGGACCGGCGAGGCGGTTCGGACGGTGATCGACCAGGGGATCCGGGACATCGTGCTCGGCATCGGCGGGTCGGCGACCACGGACGGCGGGGCCGGGCTCCTGCGCGGGCTCGGGGCGCGCATCGACCCGGAGCTCACCTCGGTCGACCTCGAGGACCTGGACCCGCGGCTGATCGACGTGACGCTGCGCGTCGCGTCCGACGTCAGCAATCCCCTGCTCGGCCCGACGGGTGCCGCGGCCGTATACGGGCCGCAGAAGGGCGCGACGCCCGAGCTGGTGGCCGCGCTCGACGCGCGGCTTGCGCGCTTCGCCGACGCGCTGTCCGCCGCCACGCGCCGCGACGAGCGCAACACGCCGGGCGCGGGCGCCGCGGGGGGCGTTGGGTTCGCCCTGCTGTCGATCGCGACGCGCTTCCGCTCGCTCGAGCTCGTGCCGGGCGTCGAGGTCGTGATGGAGGCGACGGGGTTCGACGAGGCGATCCTCGGCTCGGACCTCGTGATCACGGGCGAAGGCCGGATCGACGACCAGACGGGGTTCGGCAAGACGGCGATGGGCGTCGCCCGGCGGGCACACGCCGCCGGAGTCCGGTGCGTCGCGATCGGCGGCGGGGTCACCCCGGAGGGCCGCGAGGCGCTGTCGAACGTCGACGCCGAGGTGGTCGCCGTGCACGACGCGCCCGTCACCCTCGAGGAGGCGGTCGCGCTCGGGACGGCGCCGATCGAAGCTGCAGCCGAACGCGTCGCGCGTAGCCTTGACTAAGTCCGCTGGACTAAGTCATCATCTCGGGAATGACCACGGTCAACGTCCACGAGGCGAAGACCCACCTCTCGCGGCTGCTCCAGCGCGTCGAACGCGGCGAGCGGATCGTGATCGCCCGCGCAGGCCGGCCGGTCGCGGTCCTGCAACCGGTCGAAGCGCCCACCCCCCGGCAACCCGGGCACGAGCGGATCGTGATCCACGACGACTTCGATGACCCGTTGCCGGAGTTCGCGGAGTACACGGACGTCCCGGATCGGGGCACGGGATCATGAACGTCCTCCTCGACACGCAGGCCTTCCTGTGGTGGGCGGTCAACTCCGACCGGCTCACGCCGGCCGCCACCAGCGTGATCGCCGACCCGGCGTCCAAGGTGCACGTCAGCGTCGCGTCGGCATGGGAGATCGCGATCAAGTCCACCACCGGACGCCTGGAGCTCGCCGCCCCGGTCGAGACGTACGTGCCGGAGCTCCTCGAGAAGCTCGGGTTCGACGCGCTCGCGGTCGACGTCGCGCACGCGCTTCGGGCCGGCAGCCTGCCGCGTCACCACAGCGATCCCTTCGACCGGATGATCGTCGCGCAGGGCCAGCTCGAGGACATGCCGATCGTGACTGGGGACCCGCTGATCGGCCTGTACGACGTCGAGACGATCTGGTGAGCCCGCGGGTGGCCGCAACGCCGGCGAAGGCGGGCACGACGCGACCGAAGGCGACCGCAAGGAAGAAGCCGACACGGCGCAAGCCGGATCCGGTCCGGCAATGGGCGAGCTACCTCGCGCGCTACCGGCCGGGTCTCCAGCGATACGTGCTGGACGCGCTCACGCAGACGTACGGCGAGCAGATCTGGGAGCCCCGCCTCGATCCCACGAGCGAGCTGATCCTCACGATCCTCACCCAGAACACCGCCGACGTGAACGCCGAGAAGGCGTACGAGGCGTTGCGCCTGGCCTACCCGAGCGAGCGCGAGGCCGAGGTCCACCGGCCCGGGATCGGCTGGGGCGGCGAGGGGCTGTCGACCGCGCCCCCGCCCGACTGGTCCCGTGTCGAGTTCGCGCCCCTGCCCGAGCTCATCGACGTCATCCGGCCCGGCGGGCTCGGGCCGCAGAAGGCGCCGAGGCTCCAGGCGACGCTGCGGCGGATCCGCGAGGAGCGCGGCGACTACTCGCTGCTGTTCCTCGGCGACCTGCCGGCGCTGGAGGCCCGCGACTGGCTGACGTCCATCGACGGCGTCGGCAAGAAGACGGCGTCGATCGTCCTCGCGTTCTGCTTCGGCACGCCGCTGATGGCCGTCGATCGTCACGTCGAGCGGGTGTCGAAGCGGATCGGGCTGCTGCCCGCGAAGGCGACCGCGGACCAGGCGCACGAGCTGTTCCTGGGCATCCTCGAGCCGGACGACATGTACGCAGCCCACGTGCTGCTGATCCACCACGGCCGGGTGATCTGCCATGCGCAGCGCCCGCTCCACGACCTGTGCCCGGTTCGCGACCGCTGCCGGTTCGTGAACCCGAAGGCCACCTGAGGCGTCCAGCCGCGCCCCGTTCCCGGAGGGAACCCGTGAGCAACCCGATCCTCGCCTCGACCCTGCACGACCTCCTCGACGCGGACTTCGCCGCGTCGCCGACGACCGCGAGCAGCGTCGGCCTGACCGATGACGACGACCGGCTCGACGACCTGTCGGCCGACGCCGTCCGGCGCCGGGACGAGGACGCGGCGAGGTTCCTCGGGAAGCTTGAGCGGATCGGCGACATCGGGCCCGACGGCGAGGCGCTCTCGGTCGACGACGCGCTCGATCGCGACGTCGCCATCGCGGTGCTGCGCGGCCGGATGATCGTCGCGCCGTTCGAGGGCTGGCGCCGGGACCCGGTCACCTACTCGGGGCCCGTCACGAGCGGGCTGTTCACGCTGTTCCTCAACCGTCTGCGGCCCGAGGCGGACCTCGTCGACGCGGCGATCTCGCGGCTGTCCCAGGTCGGCGACGCCGTGGATGCCGGGATCGCGAACCTCGACCCGGCGCTCGCCCACCCGCTGATCGTCGAGCGCGGCATGAACGCTGCGAAAGGCGCGACCCGCTACGTGCGCGACCTCGTGTGGGCCGACGTCGAGGACGACGGCCGGCGCACGCGGCTGCGCGAGGCGGGCGAGTCGGCGGCGCCGCACCTCGAGCGCTGGGTCGCGCACCTCCAGGGGCTCGTCGGTCGCGCTCACGGGACGTGGCAGCTCGGCGAGGAACGGTACTCGCGCGTGCTCCAGGAGCGCGAGACGCTCGGGGACGATGCGCGCGCACTGCGGGACCGCGGCCGCGCCGAGCTGGACCGGCTCGACGGCGAGATGTCGGCGCTCGCGAAGGACGCCGCGGGCAACGCGGACTACGTCGAGGTCCTGCGAACGGACGACGAGCGTCACCCGCCCACGGAGCAGGCGATGCTCGACACGTACGCCGACTGGACGGCCCGCGCGCGCGCCTTCCTCGCCGAGACCGGGCTCGTCACCCTGCCGCCCGGGGAGTCCTGCGCCGTCGTCCCGTCGGCCGTGTTCCAGCGCCCGATTCTGGGCGTCGCCTCGTACTCCTCCCCGCCGGCGTTCAGCGACCGCTGGAAGGGCCACTTCTTCGTGCCGTTCGCGCCTGACGGCGCCTCCGAGCAGGAGATCCAGGCGCGGCTGTCGAACAACTCGTACGGGTCGATCCCCACGACGGCCGTCCACGAGACGTACCCGGGCCACCACTGGCACATGGTCATGCGCAAGGCCGGCGCGTCCGACATCCGGCGGGTGTACTCGACGCCCTACTTCAGCGAGGGCTGGGCGTTGTACGCGGAGCGCGTGATGCGCGAGCGAGGGTTCTTCGAGGACCCCATCCAGGAGCTGCACCACCTCAACGCCACGCTGTTCCGCGCCGCGCGGATCGTCGTCGACACGTCGCTCCACCTGGGCGAGATGTCGTTCGACGAGGCGGTGGCGTTCATGATGGATCGGGCGGCGATGCCGGAGCCCGTGGCGAAGGCCGAGGTCGGCCGGTACTGCTCGTGGCCGACGCAGGCGTCCTCGTACCTGACCGGCTGCCTCGAGATCCTCGCGATCCGCGAGCGCTACCTCGCGGCGCGCGGGTTCGACGGCGTGTCGCCGCGCGACGTGCCGATCGAGGTGCTGCGCGACTTCCACGACGGCATCACGTCCTCCGGC
Source organism: Chloroflexota bacterium (assembly GCA_025935925.1). Classification (GTDB taxonomy): domain Bacteria; phylum Chloroflexota; class Limnocylindria; order Limnocylindrales; family CSP1-4; genus CAIXZV01. The sequence continues at coordinate 45,569 of JAICUI010000003.1, read as the reverse complement.
GCGCTGCCGCTGGGACTCGCCGAGCGGGCGGTGATGGCGACGCTGGCGTAGCGCGCAGCGGCTCGGGTGGGCACGCCGCTGCTCCTGGACGTCGACACCGGGATCGACGACGCGCTCGCCCTGCTGTACGCCGCCGGCAGCCCGGACGCGGAGCTCGTCGCCGTGACGTGCTCGGCCGGCAACGCGACCCTCGACGACGTCGTGCGCAACACCCGTGCCGTGCTGGCGCTCGCCGGTCGCGCCGACGTCGAGGTCGTGGCCGGGCGGCCCGCCCCGCTGGAGCGCCCCCTCGAGGTCACGCCCGAGACGCACGGCCCGCGCGGCCTCGGCTACGCGGCGCCGCGGGAGCCGCCCGGCGAGGCGTCGCCGCGGTTCGCTCCCGACGTGATCGTCGAGACGGCACGCGACCGCCCGGGCGAGGTCACCCTCGTGACGCTCGGGCCGCTCACCAACCTCGCCGTCGCGCTGGAGCGTGAGCCCGCCCTCCCGGGACTGCTGCGCCGCTGGGTCATGATGGGCGGCGCGTTCCGGGTGCCCGGAAACACGACCCCGGCGTCCGAGTGGAACGTCCACTGCGACCCGGAGGCCGCGCGGGCGTGCTTCGGCGCCTGGCAGCGTGCGATCCAGGCGGACCCGACGGTTCCCCGCATGGTGGCGATGGGCCTCGACGTGACCGAGCGCGCGGTGCTCCGGCCACCCGGGCTGGAGGATCTCGCGCACCGCACGCGCACGCACCGCGAGCTCCAGCGCACGCTGCTCGACGCGCTGCGCTTCTACTTCGAGTTCCACGAGGCGTACGACGGCTTCTACGGCGCCCACATTCACGACCCGTTCGTGACCGCCTGCGCGCTCGACCCGTCGCTGATTGTCGCGTCAGAGGCCGCGCGGATCGACGTCGACGCCTCGGGCGGCCCGGACGACGGGCGCACGATCGCCGACTGGTCCGCCCCGATCCCGAATGCCGACGTCGCGACCGCTGCGCGCGCCGACGAGTTCCTCCGCCGGCTCGCGACGAGGATCGGCAGCCTCGCCGCATCCCCGGCCTGACGGTCGGCCGCGGTCAGCCCGCCAGGACCGCGCGGACCTCCCGCGCGATCTCGAGCTCCTCGCGCGCAGGGATCACGAACGCGCGGACCGTGGCCCCCGGCGCCCCGATGTCCGCCTCGGCCTCGCCCGTCGCCGCGTCGTTCGCTCCGGCATCGAGCGCGACGCCCAGGAACCCGAGGCCGTCGGCCGCCCGCGACCGGACCGCGGCGGACCGCTCGCCGACGCCGCCCGTGAACACGATCGCATCGAGACCGCCGAGCGACGCGACCATCGCCGCGACGAGCGCGCGCAGGCGGTGGACGTACACGTCGAGCGCGAGCGTCGCATCGCGGTCTCCGTCCAGTGCACGGGCGAGGATCGCGCGCATGTCCGCGGAGCCACCGACGCCCAGCAGGCCCGACCCGCGCTCGAGCGCCTCGGTGACCTCCCCGGCGGCGATCCCGCGCTCCGTCGCGAGCCACAGCACGAGCCCCGGGTCGACGGTCCCGGACCGGGTCGCCATCACGAGCCCCTCGAGCGGCGTGAAGCCCATCGTCGTGTCCACGGACCGGCCACCGAGCACGGCGGCCAGGGACGCGCCCGCCCCGAGGTGGCACGTCACGACGCGCACGCCCGGGTCCCCGGCGCGATCGAGCAGCTCGGCGGCCCGGCGCGACGCGTACGCGTGGGACAGGCCGTGGAATCCGTATCGCCGGACGTCCCACCGCTCCCGCCACTCGGCCGGCACGGCGTACGTGAAGGCCGCCGCCGGGAGGGTCGCGTGGAATGCCGTGTCGAAGCACGCGACGTGCGGGCGATCCGGCAGCCGGGCCCACGAGGCATCGATCGCCGCGAGCGCCGGCGGCTGGTGCAGCGGGGCAAGCGGCGTGAGGTCTCGGATCGCGTCGAGCACGTCGTCGTCGAGGCGGACCGGTCCCGTGAACCGCGATCCCCCGTGGACCACGCGATGGCCCACGGCGTCGACGGGGCCGAGCCGCTCGACCGCCTCCCCGAGCGCGGCCGTCCCCTCGTCGCCGCCGGGCAGGTCCTCGGACGCGCTCACCGTCCCGTCGTCGCCGACGACGCGCAGCTTGAGGCTCGACGACCCCGCGTTGACGACGAGGACGTTCACCGCCGGTGCGAAGGGAAACGCGCCGCTACCGCGAGCCCGCCTCCCGGGGCGTCCAGGTCCAGTCCGAGATCTCGGGCGCGTCCTCGCCCTCCATGCGCGTGTACGCGCGCGCCTGGATGCGCTTGTCGACCATCAGTTGGCGCACGTGGCCGGCGCGCGAACCCAGCCCGGGCACCCGGTCGATCACGTCGATGACGAGGTGGAACCGGTCGAGGTCGTTGAGCATGACCATGTCGAACGGCGTCGTGGTCGTGCCCTCCTCCTTGTAGCCGCGGACGTGGATGTTCGCGTGGTTCGTGCGCCGGTACGTGAGGCGGTGGATCTGCCACGGGTAGCCGTGCTGGGCGAACACGACCGGCCGGTCCCGCGTGAACAGCGCGTCGAACTCGCCGTCGGTCATGCCGTGCGGGTGCTCACTGTTGGGCAGCAGGCGCATCAGGTCGATGATGTTCACGACGCGGACCTTGAGCTCGGGCAGGTGCTGGCGGAGGAGGTCGACGGCCGCGAGCGTCTCGAGCGTCGGCACGTCGCCGCAGCACGCCATGACGACGTCCGGCTCACCGCCCTGGTCGCTGCTCGCCCACTCCCAGATCCCCGCCCCGCGGGTCGCGTGCAGGATCGCCTCGTCCATCGACAGCCAGTTGTGCTGCGGCTGCTTGCCGGCGACGACGACGTTGACGTACTGGCGGCTGCGCAGGCAGTGGTCCATGACCGACAGCAGCGTGTTCGCATCGGGCGGCAGGTAGACGCGGATGACCTCGGCCTTCTTGTTCGCGACGTAGTCGATGAAGCCCGGGTCCTGGTGCGAGAACCCGTTGTGGTCCTGGCGCCAGACGTGCGACGAGAGCAGGTAGTTGAGCGAGGGGATCGGGGACCGCCACGGGATGTGGTTCGTCGTCTCGAGCCACTTCGCGTGCTGGTTGAACATGGAGTCGATGATGTGGATGAACGCCTCGTAGCAGTTGAAGATCCCGTGCCGGCCGGTGAGCAGGTAGCCCTCGAGCCAGCCCTGGATCAACTGCTCGGACAGCACCTCCATGACGCGACCCGACGCCGCCTGGTGCTCGTCCGTCGGGTAGCGATCGCCGAGGAACTGCCGGTCCGTGGCCTCGAACACGGCGCTCAGCCGGTTGGAGTCGGTCTCGTCGGGCCCGAACAGCCGGAACGTCTCCGGGTTCCGGCGGATCACGTCGCGGACCCACGTGCCGAGGATGCGCGTCGCCTCGCTCCGGGTGGCGCCCGGGGACGGCACGTCGACGGCGTAGTCGCGGAAGTCCGGCAGGTCGAGATCGCGGCTGAGGACGCCGCCGTTCGCGTGCGGGTTCGCGCTCATCCGGCGTTCGCCGCGCGGCGCGAGGTCGACGAGGTCGGGCACCAGCGCGCCGCGTTCGTCGAACAGCGCCTCGGGCCGGTAGGAGCGGAGCCAGGCCTCGAGGAGGCGCAGGTGCCCGGGGTTGCTGCGGACCTCGGCGAACGGGACCTGGTGCGAGCGCCACGTGCCCTCGACCGGCTTGCCGTCGACCTCCTTGGGACCCGTCCAGCCCTTCGGCGACCGCAGGACGATCGCCGGCCAGCAAGGTCGCGACGCCTCCTTCGCGCCGGTGCGCCGCGCCGTCTCCTGGATGTCGCGGATCTCGTCGAGCACCGTGTCCAGCGTGCCGGCCATCAGCTGGTGCATCGCCTCGGGGTCGTCGCCCTCGACGAGGTACGGGTGATAGCCGTGGCCCTCGAGGAGCCGCGTCAGGTCGTCGGCCGGGATCCGGGCGAGGACCGTCGGATTCGCGATCTTGTAGCCGTTGAGGTGCAGGATCGGCAGGACGGCGCCGTCGGTCACCGGGTTGAGCCACTTGTTGCTCTGCCAGCTTCCCGCGAGCGCTCCGGTCTCCGCCTCCCCGTCGCCGATGATGCACGCGACCAGCAGGTCCGGGTTGTCGAACGCGGCCCCGTACGCGTGCGAGAGGGAGTAGCCGAGCTCCCCGCCTTCGTGGATCGAGCCCGGCGTCTCGGGCGCGACGTGGCTCGGGATGCCACCCGGGAACGAGAACTGGCGGAACAGCTTGCGGAGCCCGTCCTCGTCCCGCGTGATCGTGGGGTACACCTCGCTGTACGTGCCCTCGAGGTAGGCGCTCGCCACGAGGCCGGGGCCGCCGTGCCCTGGCCCGATGACGTACATCGTGTCGAGGTCGCGCGCCTTGATGACGCGGTTGAGGTGCGCGTACAGGAAGTTCAGGCCGGGCGTGGTGCCCCAGTGCCCGAGCAGCCGCGGCTTGACGTGGCGGGGCTCGAGCGGCTGGCGTAGCAGCGGGTTGTCGAGCAGGTAGATCTGGCCCACCGAGAGGTAGTTGGCGGCACGCCACCAGGCATCGATGCGGCCGAGCTCCTCGGCGCCCAGGATGGTCCCCGCAGGGGCGTCGGTTGCGGTCATCGGAAGTCTCCGTGTGCGATCACGACCCAGCCTACCCCGTGACCGTCACGCCCCATGCCTAGAATCCCCGCCGTGGTGGAGGCCGGCGATCCGACGAGGCGCCGACGCGTCAGGGTGCTCGTCGTCGATGATGACGCGCTCAACCGGCGGGCAGCGGAGGCGCTCCTGCTGCACTCCAACGTCGCGCTCGTCACGGTGATCGGGGTCGCCGACGGCGCGGCCGCGCTGGCCCTGGTCGCGACGGAGCCCTTCGACCTCGTCCTGCTCGACGACCGGATGCCCGCGCCCGATGGACCGGCCGTCGCCGCGGCGCTCCGCCGGCAGGAGGCTGCCGCCGGCACGCGGCGGATCGCGGTCATCGGCGTCACGGCGAGCGTCCTGCCCGAGGACACGGAGCGGCTCATCGCCGCCGGGATGGACGCGGTGGTGGCGAAGCCGCTCCTGGCCGAAGAGCTCGAGGGGGCGCTCCGGCGGTGGCTGCCCGGCGGCCGCTAGGGTCAGTCGTCGCCGCGCAGCGAGACGACGACCAGCAGGAAGCTCGTCTCGAGGATGTCCACGCCGGCGATCACGAGCGCGACGATGAACGGCAGCGGATGACCCACGAGCCAGCCGGCCGCGGCCGACATCGCGGCGACCGCGAGGAACACGTAGCGGACCCCGCGGACGAGCTGGGCCATGTCGCGGCCCTGGAGCGCCGCGGCGGGCACCTCGCGTCCCGCCTCGAGGCGGCGCACCGCCTCGGCGAGGCACCACAGCGCAACCACGACAGCCACGCCGACGAGGAACGCGCGGATCAGCGTGGGCGGCGTCGCGATCGTCGTGAGGAGCGTCCCGTTCCAGCCGAGCAGCGTCCCGGCCGCGAGCGCCAGGCCGCCCAGCAGGAGCCACGCGAGGCGGCCTCGACCCACGCCGCTCACCCGCGCCAGAGCCCGAGCTCGGTCGCCGTCCCGTCGACGACCCGCCACGCGCGAACCTCCGGGGACGCGCCCGCGAGCGAGACGACGAGGTGGACGGCGTCGGGGTAGAGCGCGAGGCCGGTGTCCGTCGACGACGGCACCGCCGCGGAATGGGGATGCGAATGGACGATCGCCCAGATGACCTCGCCGGCGTCGTCGGCGTCGACCGTCACGCGGTAGAGGTCGCGGCGGTCGATCGAGAACCGCGAGCGCGACGCCAGGGCGTTCCGGCACGCGACGTAGCGAAGCGGCCGGCCCCCCGCCGCGAGGGAGGCGCTCCCCACGATCAGGCCGCAGGCCTCGAGCGGCGCTTCCCGGACCGCGTGGGCGATCACGGCGTCGAGCAGGGCCGCGGGCACGTCGACGACGCCGGGCGCGGGCCGGACGGCGTCGTGCGTCATGCGGGCCGGGCAGTCCCGAGCGTGAAGACCGCGTCGTCGGCGGGCGACGGCACCGGCAACGGGAGCGGGGTGCCGGCCTCGCGCGCTTCCACGGCCGCGTCGGAACAGACGGGACAGGCCGGATCGCGGCGGAGGCGAAGCTCGGTGAACTCGCCCGCGAGGGCGTCGAACAGCACGAGCCTGCCCGCCAGCGTGTCGCCGATGCCGAGCAGGAGCTTGAGCACCTCGTTCGATTGGAGGAGGCCCATGATCCCGGGCACGACCCCGAGGACCCCGGCGACCGAGCAGCCGGGCGCGAGCTCCGGCGGCGGCGGCGTCGGGTAGAGGCAGCGGTAGCACGGCCCGTCGGGCGGGTCGAAGACGGTCAGCTGGCCTTCGAACCGGAACACCGAGGCGTGGACGACGGGGATCCCGGCGATCACTGCGGCGTCGTTGAGGAGGTAGCGCGTCTCGAACGTGTCCGTCCCGTCGAGCACCACGTCGTAGCCCTCGATCAGCCGCGCGACGTTGTCGGCGACCAGCATCTCGTCGTGCTGGACGACCGTGACATCCGGGTTCAGGGCGCCGATCGTCTGCGCGGCCGAGACCGTCTTGCGCATCCCGACCCGATCCGTCGCGTGGAGCACCTGGCGCTGGAGGTTCGAGGCGTCGACGACGTCGAAGTCGACGATCCCGAGCGTCCCGACGCCGGCCGCGGCGAGGTACAGCGCCGCCGGCGACCCGAGCCCGCCCGCCCCGACGAGCAGCACCTTCGACGCGAGGAGCCGCGCCTGGCCCTCGGGCCCGACCTCGGGGATCAGGAGGTGCCGGCTGTAGCGCTGGCGCTGGTCGTGCGTCAATCCGCCGGGTTCCGCCACGGGGCGGCCCTCGCGCCGCCACGCCTCGATCCCGCCGGCCATCGACACGACGTCGGCGTAGCCCATCGACTTGAGGGCGCGCGTCGCGACCAGCGACCGCTGGCCCACGCCGCAGTACAGGATCAGGGGCGCGGAGCGATCGGGGACGGCGTCCTCGATCGACGACGCGAGCCGGCTCTTCGGCACGAGGACGGCCGCGTCGAGGTGCCCCGCGTCCCATTCGTGCTGCTCGCGCACGTCGACGAGCGTGACGCCGCCGGCGCGCAGACGATCGGCCGCCTCGGCCGTGGTGATCTCCTCGGACGACTCGGGCACCAGAGGCCCTCCCGGGCTGGGCTAGGCGGGGTCGTTCGCCAGCGGCTTCGCGCCCAGCTCGTCGAGCAGGTGCTGGAGCGCGTCGAACGACAGCATCGCGCACTTGAGGCGGGCCGGGCTGATCTCGATCCCCAGCAGGTCGAGGACGTCCGTCGCCGCGAACGACGACACGTCGGCCAGCGGCTTGCCCTTGATCTCGTCGGTCAGCAGCGAGGCCGACGCCTGGCTGATCGCACAGCCGCGCCCCGTGAAGCCGACCTCGCGCACGACGCCGTCCTCGACGTCGAGCTGCATCGTGATCCGGTCACCGCACAGCGGGTTCGACCCCTCATAGGTGGCCGTGGGGGTTTCGAGGACGCCGAAGTTGTGCGGCCGCCGGTAGTGCTCGAGGATGTAGTCGCGGTAGAGATCGTCCATGGGTCCTTCGGGAGCGGGTCAGACGCCGAACAGGCGCTGGACCTCCTTGAGGCCGTTCGCCAGCGCGTCGATGTCGTCGCGAGTGGTGTAGCACTGGAACGACGCGCGCGCGGTGGCGCCGAGGTCCAGCCGTTCGTGGAGCGGCATCGTGCAATGGTGGCCGGCGCGGACCGCGACCCCGAACCGGTCCAGCACCTGGGCCGCGTCGTGGGGATGGACGCCCGGGATGTTGAACGGGACGACGCCGCCGCGGATCTCGGGATCCATCGGACCGTACAGGTCGATCCCGGGGACCTCGCGCGGCAGGACGTCGAGCGCGTAGCCGACGAGGTCGCGCTCGTGGTCGCGAAGCCGGTCCATCCCGAGATCGCGCAGGTAGTCCGCGGCCACCCCGAGCCCGATCTGCGCCGCGATGTCGGGCGTCCCGGCCTCGAACTTCCACGGGATGTCGTTCCAGTCGGACCGGCGCAGGTGGACCTCGCGGATCATGTCCCCGCCGCCCATGAACGGCGGCATCGCCTCGAGCAGCTCGCGCCGCGCCCAGAGGACGCCCGAGCCCGTCGGGCCCAGCGCCTTGTGGCCGCTGAACGCGTAGAAGTCCGCGCCGATCGCCTGGACGTCGACCGGCAGGTGCGGGACCGCCTGGGCACCGTCGATGAGCACCAGCGCGCCCGCTTCGTGGGCCCGGCGCGTCATGTCCTCGACCGGGTTGATCGTCCCGAGCGTGTTGGACACGTGGGTGAAGGCGACGAGCTTGGGCTTGAGGCGCAGCAGGACGTCGAACACGTCCTGGCGCAGGACGCCGTCGTCGGTGATCGGGATGAACTCGAGGTCCGCGTCCTTCTCCTGCGCCAGGAGCTGCCACGGGACGAGGTTGGCGTGGTGCTCCATCTCCGTGAGCACGATCACGTCGCCGCGCGAGATGTGCTTGCGGCCCCAGCTGTACGCGACGAGGTTGATCGACTCCGTCGCGTTGCGGGTCCAGATGATCTCGTGGGGGTCGTTGACGTTGAGCAGCTTCGCGACCTTGACCCTCGCGCCCTCGTACCCGGCGGTCGCCCGCTCGCTGAGCGCGTAGATCCCGCGGTGGACGTTCGCGTTGTCCTGGCGGTAGTAGGCGTCGAGCGCGTCGATGACGGCCCGCGGCTTCTGCGAGGTCGCCGCGGAGTCGAGATAGACGAGCCGGTGGCCGTTGACCGACTGGTCGAGGATCGGGAAGTCGGCACGGATCGCCGCGGCGTCGAGCGGCGCACGGGCGGGCGCCTCCGTCTCGGTCGCCACCGGGCGCTCCTCGATCGTGGTCATCGTTCGGTCCCCGTTCCTAGCGCGCGGCGACGGCCGCCTCGGGTGCCTGCGGCACGGCGAGATCGGCCTCGGAGGCGGCGGCCTCGATGCCCGCGTCGCGGAGGATCGGGCCGTAGCCCTCCTCCTCGAGCCGGAGCGCGAGGTCCTTGCCGCCGCTGGTGACGATGCGCCCGGCGGCCAGGACGTGGACGGTGTCCGGCGTGATGTAGTTGAGCAGCCGCTGGTAGTGCGTGATGAGCAGCACGCCCATGTTCGGGTTGAGCTGCGCGTTCACGCCCTCCGCGACGATCCGCAGGGCGTCGATGTCGAGCCCGCTGTCCGTCTCGTCGAGGATCGCGAACTCGGGCTCCAGCATCGCCATCTGGAGCATCTCGAGCCGCTTCTTCTCGCCGCCGGAGAAGCCCTCGTTGACGTAACGGGTGGCGAAGCTGTCCTCCATGCGGAGGAGCGCCATCTTCTCGCGCATGCGGCGACGGAAGTCGAGCATCGAGATGCCGCCGCGGGTCGCGTCCGTCGGGTCGACGTCGGGGTTCTTGTCGAGACCCTGGAGCTTCGCGTTGAGCGCGGAGCGGATGAAGCTCGCGACGCTCAGGCCGGGGATGGCGGTCGGGTACTGGAACGCCAGGAACAGCCCGAGGCGCGCGCGCTTGTCGGCGCTGAGCGTCAGGAGGTTGCGGCCCTTCCACAGGACCTCGCCGCTCGTGACGACGTACGCCGGGTGACCCATGAGGGCGTAGCTCAACGTCGTCTTGCCCGAGCCGTTGGGCCCCATGATCGCGTGGGTCTCGCCCTTGCGGATCGTGAGGTCGATCCCCTTGAGGATCTCGTGCTCGGGGTTGGCGGCGGGCGCCACCCGCAGGTCGCGGATGACGAGCTCGCGGTCGTTGGCGTCGGTCACGAAGTGGCTCCTGCGAGGGTGGCTCCGGTCTCGGCCTCGCGGCTGCCCGCGCCGGGCGCGGCGACCGTGGCGAGTCGGGGATCGATGGGGACGTGGCGGACCGGCACGAGGTCCGCAAGGGTCATGGCGTCGAGCGTGCCCGCGATCGCATCGCGGACCCGGATCCAGAGGATGTTCACCGTGCACCGGGCGGAGCGGTCGCACAGTGCGTGGTCCGGCTCCTCGGTGGCGCAGATCATCGGAGCGAGCGGCCCCTCGAGGGCTCGGAGGACCTCGCCCATCCGGATCTGGTCGGGCGGGAGGGCAAGCTCGTAGCCACCCCTGGCGCCGCGCGTCGAGTGGACGAGGCCGGCATCGCGCAGGCTCGTGACGAGCTGCTCGAGGTAGGCCCGCGGCAGGTCCTCGTCGGTCGCGATCTCGGCGAGGCTCGCGGGACCGTGCCCGTACCGGCGGCCGAGCTGCACCATGAGCCGCACGCCGTACTCGCCCTTCGTGCTGAAGGCGAGGGCGCCGGAGCCATGGAACGTCGATCGCTGCGGCAAGCGAGTGGGTCTCCCGGGATCGAACGGGCCGAGTCAATTCCGACCTTGTTCGTCGGGATTAGTGTAGGGCCCGCCTCGGGACAGCGTCAACGAGGGCGGACGCGCCGTGGCGCGAGGGACGCAGGGTCGGTGAGTCGCCCCGTGGCGCGAGCGACGCAGGGTCGCTGATTCGCCTCGTGGCGCCACAACGGCACGTCGTTCAGCTCGGGAACTCTGGCTCCCGGCCCGTCATCGCGACCGTGAGTCGCCGAGACGCGTGATCAGGCAGGCGAGACGGCGGTTTCAGCGACTCAGCGTCGCGAGGCGCCGGGAATCGGCCGCGGCGTCAGCTCCGCGAGATCGCGAACCCGATCCCTCGCCCGTGGGCCTGCGTGAGCGCGAGCCAGACCTTGACCATCTCCTCGAGCGGCTTCGCGTTCGCGAGCCCACCGGCGTCCTCAGCCAGGAACCCGATCTCGGATGCCAGCTGCATCGCCACGCGCTTCGCGTCCGGATCGTCCCCGGCCACGAACATCGCCGCCCGCGTTTCCCGCTGGCTCGCCGTCGACAGGTTCTCGAAGCCGATCGTGTTGAACGCCTTGGCGAGCTTCGCGCCCGGCAGACGGTCGGCGAGGTCCTGGGTGGTGGAGCGCGCCGGCTCGCCGTCGAACCGGTTCATCGCGTCGATGACGATCCGCCCGTCGAGCGGCGGCAGGTCGGCCAGCGTCGCGTTGATGGCCGCCGGTCGGAGCGCGAAGACGATGACGTCGGCGCCGTCCACGGCTTCCGACGGTGAGGCCGCGGTCGCGGCCGGGATGTCCGCGAGGGCCGAGAGCGTCTTCGTGCTCTCCGGGTCACGCACGCCGAACACGACGTCGTGCCCGGCCCCCGTGAACGCCTTGCCCAGCCCGCCGCCGACGTTGCCAGCCCCGATGATCGCGATCCGCATCTCGACGCCTCCTGGCCGGTGCCGCCACGGCACCCCCCACGCGCATTCTCGCGCCGAACCGCGGCCCGGCGCACGCGACACCGACCGGCGCCCCAGACGGGTCCCCAGCCGTGGGGGTACGTCCGGACTATCGTTCCGCGCCCCGGCCATCGGTACGGTGCGGCGTGACACCTCGGCCGTGGGCGGTCCCCGTTGCCCGCGAGGCGTCCCGTCGACAAGGCCTGCATGACGCTCGCCGACAACCGAACCGGGAACCGACGGCAGGGCGCGTCCGCGCGCCCCGCCGACCGCGCGGTCCCGGCACGCCCACGGGACGTCGTCGAGGCCGCGCGGACCGAGGACGTCCGGGCGGCGGCGCTCCGGCGGGTCGTCGCCGAGGTCAGCGCGAACCTCGAGCTCGACGAGGTCTTCGACGACGTCCTCGAGTCCACCCGACAGCTGTTCGGCACCGACGCCGCGGGCCTGTGGCTCCTCACGCCCAACCGCTTCCCGTTCCGCCTGGCGTCGCACCACGACCTGCCGCAGGAGCTCGTCGACGCCGTCGGCCAGATCCCGCACGACTCGCCGGTCCTCGGGCTCGTCGCGATCCGGGAGCGCCGCAGCATCGTCGTCGACGACCCCGCCTCGGCGCCGCACTTCGCGGAGGTCTACGCCCGCAACGGGTACCGCACGATCCACTTCGTCCCGCTGCTGTTCCGGGACGAGGCGATGGGCCTCCTCGTGCTCTACCACCGCACGCCGTACGACTGGTCGCCCGACGAGCTCGAGCTCGTCCGCACCTTCGCGAACCAGATGGCGATCGCCGTCGCGAATGCCCGCCTGTTCAACACCGTCCGCGACGGCGCGGCGCGTCTCCGCGCGATCCAGGAGCTGAGCTCGCGCCTGAACAGGATCCAGGACGTGCAGGGCATCGGCGAGGCGATCGTCGCCGAGGCGGACCGGCTGATCCGCCACGACACGATCCGCGTCTATCGCGTCGACCCGGCCACCCAATGGTGCGAGCCGATCGCGTTCCAGGGCGAGTTCATGGGCATCGGGACGCCGTCGGCCCAGATGCTCCGCGTGAAGGTCGGCGAGGGCCTGACGGGCTGGGTCGCGCTCCACAACCGCACGATCCGGCTCGGGGACGCCGGGTCCGACGGGCGAGGCCTCCAGGTCGGCGGCAGCCGGGGCCCCGAATCCATGCTCCTCGTGCCGATGGCGTACGAGTCCCGCGTCCTGGGCGCCATCGTCGTGTCGAAGGCGGGCTTCGACCAGTACAGCGAGGACGACCAGCGGACGCTCGAGATCTTCGCCGGGTACGCGGCGCAGGCGATGATCAACGCCGAGGCCTTCGGCCAGGTGCACAGCCAGCAGGTCGAGCTGCGCCACCGGCTCGAGAGCCAGCGCCGGCTGCTGGAGATCAACGAGCGGCTGCTCGCGACCCTGGACCAGAGCGGCGTGCTGGAGATGATCGCCGACTCGCTGAAGGCGGTCGTGGCCTACGACTCGCTGACGATCTACCGCGTCGACCGGGCGGCGATGGTCAGGCGCGCCGTCGTCTCGCGCGACCGGTTCGCCGACGTGATCCTCCAGCACGAGGGGCCGCTCGATGCCGGGATCACGGGCTGGGTGATCCGGAACGCCGAGGCGGTGCTGGCCAACGACGCCCACGTCGACCCCCGCTCGATCAACATCCCGGGGACGCCGGAGGAGCCGGAGTCGATGATCGTGTGCCCGCTGCTCGTAGCGGGCGAGGTCATCGGGACCCTGAACATCGCCCGGATGGGCGGCGAGGAATCGCACTTCAACCGCGACGAGTTCGAGCTCGTGCAGCTGTTCGCGGCGCAGGCGTCCATCGCCCTCCGCAACGCCGAGGCGCATGGCGCCGTCGTGACCCTCGCGGACCACGACGCGCTGACCGGGCTCCGCAACCACGGCGCGTTCCAGCGCGAGCTCGGGGCGCTCATCGAGCGCGGGACGGCGTTCGCGCTCGTGATGCTCGACCTCGACGCGTTCAAGGCCTACAACGACACCCACGGCCACCCGGCCGGCGACGCCCTGCTCGTGCGGATCGCCACGGCGATGCGCGAGGCGATCCGCGAGGGAGACCGGGTGTACCGCTACGGCGGCGACGAGTTCGCGGTGCTGCTGCCCGACACCGACGGCGCCGGCGCGCGGGAGGTCGCGGAGCGTGTCCGTGCCGCCGTGGCGCCGCTGACGGCGAGCACGGGACCGATCGTGACGGTCAGCGCCGGCATCGCGCTCCATCCGGACGACGGACGCGAGAAGGACGAGCTCGTCTCGGCGGCCGACCGGGCGCTGTACCTCGCGAAGCCGCCGAACCGCGTGCGGCTCCCGAACGACGACCCGACGCGCGACCTGTACCTCGCGGCGGTCGACCAGACGACGCTCCGGATGCTCGAGCGGCTCGAGCCCGCGGAGCTGCTGGGCGAGATCGTCGAGCGCGCCGCTGGCCTCGTCGGCGTGAAGCACGGCTTCCTGTACCTGCTCGAGGGGCCCGAGGCGTCGGACGGCGCGCTGGACCTCGTCGCGCGCGTCGGGACGGGCGTCTTCGAGAGCTACGTCGGGTACCACATGCCGCGCGGCAAGGGCGTGACGTGGGAGGTCGTGCGCTCCGGGCAACCGGTCGTCGTCGACGACTACCAGGAGTACGCGGACCGGATCCACGACGCGCACTCCGACGGGTTCGGCGCGATGTGCGCGGTGCCACTGACCTCGGGCGACGAGGTCCTCGGCGTCATCGGCCTCGCGTCGGGCGACGCGTCGCGGCCGTTCTCGGTGCGCGAGGTCGAGGCGCTGGCGCGGTTCGGGCAGCTGGCGTCGATCGCGCTCGACAACGCGCGGCTGTTCGAGCGGGCGCAGACCGAGGTCCGGCGCCGCGCCCACGCCGCCCTTCACGATCACCTGACCGGGCTGCCGAACCGGACGCTGCTGCTCAATCGCCTCGCCGAGCAGATCGAGGCGGCCGCGCGCGAGCAGGAGCCGCGTCGCGGCGGCGCGCGGCGGGTCGCGCTGGTGCTGCTCGACCTCGACCGGTTCAAGGTCGTCAACGAGAGCCTGGGGCACGCGGCGGGCGACATCCTGCTCGCGCAGGTCGCGCAGCGGCTCGTGGGCGCGGCTCGGACCACCGACACCGTGGCACGGCTCGGGTCCGACGAGTTCGGGATCCTGCTCGGTCCCGTCCGCAGCGTGCGCGAGGCGGAACGCGTCGCCGCCCGCATCGAGGCGACCATCGGCGTCCCGTTCGACCTCGACGGGACGGAGGTCTCCGTCGGCGCCAGCCTCGGCATCGCGGCCGCGACGGCGACGGTCCACCAGCCGCTCGAGCTGCTGAAGCAGGCCGAGATCGCGCTCCACCGGGCGAAGGCGGACCCGATCCGCAAGTCCATCGTGTTCGATCCGGAGATGCACGCCCAGACGCTCGACCGCGCGACGATGGAGCACGACCTGCGGCGGGCGCTCGAGCGCTCCGAGCTGCGCCTCCACTACCAGCCGCTCGTCGAGCTCGGGTCGGGGACCGTCGTGGGTGTCGAGGCGCTGCTGCGCTGGGAGCATCCGACGCGCGGCCTCGTGCCGCCGCTGTCGTTCATCCCGCTCGCCGAGGAGACGGGGCTCATCCTGCCGATCGGGCGGTGGGTGCTCGAGACCGCGTGCCACACGGTGCGGGGCTGGCAGCGGCGGTTCCCGTCGGCGTCGCGGCTGGCCGTCAGCGTCAACCTGTCGGCGCGGCAGTTCGCCGAGTCAGGGCTGATCGGGGACGTCGCGAGGATCCTCGACCAGGCAGGGCTCGCCCCGGGCTCGCTCGAGCTGGAGATCACCGAGAGCGTGGTGATGGACCAGTCGGAGGCGTCGATCGAGCGGCTGCGCGGGCTGCGGGCGCTCGGCGTCAGGCTCGTGCTGGACGACTTCGGAACGGGATACTCGTCGCTGAGCTACCTGCGGCGGCTGCCGCTGGACACGATCAAGGTCGACCGGTCATTCGTCTCGGGGCTGGGCTCCGATCCCGCCGACCTGCCGATCATCCAGGCGGTGGTCTCGCTCGCCCACGGGCTCGGGATCGACGTCGTCGCGGAGGGTATCGAGACGCTCGCCCAGCTCGCCTCGCTGCGCGAGCTCGACTGCGACCGTGGCCAGGGCTACTGGTTCTCGCGGCCGCTCCCCGAGCTCGCGGTGGAGGGGCTGCTCGCCGGGACGGCCGAGCAGCGCGTGGTCCTCGGCGCGGCGTAACGCGGCGCGCGGCGTAACGTGGCGCGCGCCGGCGCGCCGGCGGGCGCTCCGGGCGAACGATTCAGCGTTCGGGCACGTGCAGCGGGCGGGGTGGGCGCCCGGTCAGACCCTTTCCGGGCCAAATCCGGTCCCAGCCGGGCGCCGGCACCACCCGGACGGGCCCTGGCTGTGCGATTCCGGGCGCTCGGGGCGCCATGGGCCGGGCGACGGCCAGCTGCTGCGCGATTCCGGGCGCCGGGCAGCCGCGGCGCTGCCGGCGCCACGGGCGCGGTCGGGCGCCGGTAGGCCGCGTCGGCTAGTTGCGGCTGCCGCCGAAGATGCGGAGCAGGAACAGGAACAGGTTGACGAAGTCGAGGTACAGCGACAGCGCCGCGATCACCGAGCCCTTCTCCGGCGACCCGGTCACGGCCGCCAGCTGGCCGCTGGAGATGCGCTGCACGTCCCACGCCGTCAGGCCGGTGAAGATCACCACGCCTACGATCGAGATCAGCCAGTACAGCTGGCTCGACCCCAGGAAGATGTTGATCAGCGACGCGACGATGATCCCGATCAGGCCCATGAACAGGATCCCACCGAGCTTCGTGAGGTCACGCTTCGTGACGGCGCCGTAGAGGGCCGCCGCGCCGAACATGGCGGCCGCCGAGAAGAACGCCGACGAGACGGCGGTGCTCCCGCCCGGCGTCTGGAGGTACGCCCAGACCACCACGCCGATCGTCAGCCCCATCGTCGCCGCGTAGACGAAGAACAGGCCGAGCGCGGCCGTCGCGGACAGCCTGCGGATCCCGGCCGTGATCACGACGACCAGCCCGATCTGCGCGATGAACAGCAGGAACCACCACTGCGAGACCGTCGTGAGCAGCTGGACGTTGGTGCCCACGAGATAGGCGACGGCGGCGGACACCAGGAGGCCGGCGAACATCCAGCCGAACGCGCCGACCAGCAGCTGCTGGACGAGCGCGGGCGCCGGCCGGACGCCGAGCTGGATCGGGGACGGGGGAGGTCCGTACGAGTTGTAGGGGTTCGACGGGGTACCGCTCATGTCGGTGCTCCTGCTCCTTCGGGTGTTGGTGCCGGGTCGGGGGACGGGCCGCGCCGTCGATCCGGACGGGCGGCGACGGAGGTCTTCGATTCGGCCTGCTCGGCGGCTCGCGCCAGGATCCACAGCAGGTCGGCGAGGCGGTTCAGGTACGGAAGGGTACGGCCCTCGGCAATCGCGGCGTCCTCGCGCGCGAGCGTCACGGTCCGGCGCTCGGCGCGGCGGAGGAGCGTCCTCGCGACCTCGAGCGCGGCCGAGGCGCGCGTCTCGCCGGGGACGATGAACTCGTGCGGGAGCTCGATGCCGGCTTCGGCCTCGCGGAGCAGCGCGTCGACGCCGTCGACCATCGCCTGCGACACGCGGGTCACGTCGTCGCGTGCCCGGTCCCGGGCGTCCGGGTTGGTCGCGAGCTCCGCGCCGACGACGAACAGCTCGCGCTGGAGCCTGAGGATCGTGGCCGTGAGCTCGGTCGCGCCCGCCTCGGCGAGCTCGACCCGCGCGAGGCCCATCGCCGCCACGGCCTCGTCGACCGTCCCGTAGGCCTCGGTGCGCAGGTCGTCCTTGGCGACACGCTCGCCGCCGAACAGGAGACCCGTGGTGCCGTCATCGCCGCGGCCGGTGGCGACCGCCGAGCGGTAGTCGAGGCGCTGGCTCATCGCGCGCGCTGGTGGCGGGGTCACCACATCAGCCCCGCGTCGCGGGGGTCCCAGCGCTCGGCCAGCAGCGTGACCTTGACCGGGTGCTCGACGACGCTCTCGGCCTGCTCGCGCACCTGCTGGATCATCGCGCCGGCGTACGGGCAGAACGGCGTCGTGAGGATCATCTTGATCTCGGTTTCCTGCTGGCCGAGCAGGATCTGCTTGATCAGGGCCAGCTCGACGACGTTCATCCCGATCTCCGGGTCCACGACCGCACGCAACGCGTCGAGGATCGCGAGCTCGGTGGCGCGCCGCTGCGCGTCGAACCCGGGGTCGGCGGTCGCGGGCTGGGCGGGCTGCTGCGTCTCGGTCATCGTGGCCAAATCCTAGCACGATGGTCGGGAATGCCGAGCCGGGGCACCCGGCCTGCGCGCGGGCGGCATGATGGCGGTCATGAGCACGACCAAGGTGGCGACGATCACGCTGACCGGCGACTCCCGCTTCGAGGCGACGACGGCCGCGGGCGCGAGGATCGCGATGGAGGGAGGTTCGGACATCGCGGACGCGCCGAGCCCCGCCGAGCTCGTCGGGATCGCGCTCGGCGGCTGCACCGCGATCGACGTCATCGCGATCCTGCGCAAGCAGCGCCAGCCGGTCACGGGCTACCAGATCCGCGTCACCGGGCGTCAGCGCGAGACCAACCCGCACGCGTTCGTCCGCTTCGACGTCGTCCACGTCCTCGACGGCGAGGGCCTGGACCTCGCGGCCGTCCGCCGCGCGATCGACCTGTCGAGCCGCAAGTACTGCTCGGTCGGGTCGACGCTCGCGTCGGGTTCGGCGGAACTCCACCACGCGTTCGTCGTCCGGTCGCCCGACGGCTCGGAGCAGACCGCCGAGGTCGTGGTGATGGGGCCGTACGTGAAGCCCGAGGATCAGGCCCGCTAGACGGGTGTCGCCACGGCCTTGACGACGATGCCCGGGATCCGCAGCCGCTCGGGCAGCGCGGCGGCCTCGTCGGCGGTGTAGCCGGGCCCCACGAGCGACCCGTCGGCCTCGAAGAAGTCGGCGTAGTGATCGCGATGGTCGGCCGCGTACGCGTACGCCGAGGCGATTCCCATGAGCCGCAGCTCGGGATGGTCCTTCAGGAGGTCGACGAGGGCGTAGCCGTTGCGGCGCAGCTCCAGGACCTGGCGGACGGTGAGTCGCGTGCCGTAGCAGAACGGCTCGCCGTTCATGACCAGGGGGTCGACCTTGACCCACTTGATGGTCACGAGCCGATCCCCTTGTAGATCGCCTGCAGGATCGGGTTCTTCTTGCGCGGGTCGCCTGCGATCTGGCGATACCAGGCGTACACGGCGATGGCGGCGTCGATGCCCCGATCGGCCGCGCCGATCTCGGCCGGCGACAGGATTCCCCGGGCGCCCGACCGGAGGCCTTCGAGGATCCGGCTCACGTCGTCCATCGGCACGAGGCGCCGACGGAAGATCGTCGCGGTCTGATCGGCGAAGTGCTCGAGGAAGTACGGATCGTCGGCCGCGACGCACAGCGCGAGGCGCTCGACGAACACCTCGGCGTCGCGCAGCAGGTTCCGCAGGCCGGGCTCGTCGTAGCGGATGTTGAGGGTCGGGTCGGCGTCGACCGCGATCTCCAGCGCACGGACGGCGAGCGGGGCGCGCATCGAGCGAAGGCGCGCGGCGCCGTCCGGAAACCCGGCGTGGAGGCTGCGCGGCGGCTTGCCGAGCGTCGGATGGCTCACGGCGGCGAGGATACCGTGCCGGGTCGCCGCGCGTAGCATCAGGCCATGGCCACGGGACCCGACCCAGCGACCCGCCCGCCCAGCGACGGCGGCGAGCGACGGCGCCTGGAGCGTGCGCCCGGCGACCGGTACGCGGCGGCGGCCGAGTCGGGCGCGGCGGCATCGCCGGCGGCGACCTCGGCCGGCGGCGGGTCCCGCTGGATCATCGCCGCGGTCATCGTGGCGGATGCCGGCGCGGTCGCGTTCTTCGTGCTCGGGCTGCTGGACCTCGGGTTCGGGCTCGTCGCCGTCGCCGCGTTCGTGGGCTGGGCGACGGCGGTCGCGCTGGTCTACAAGGGTCGCGACGCGGCGATCCGCGCGTCACAGACCCGGATGGCGACCGCGGCGTTCCTCGGCGGCTGGTCCGTCGTCGCCGGCACGCTCCTCGACTGGCTGTACGGGCTCACCCAGGGCGGCGTGATGGGCTACGTGCCGTACGTCGCCGAGCGGTACTGGCTCGTCGCGCCGGCGGCGCTGGTCGTGGGCGCATTGGTTGCTGCCTATCGGGCCCGCTGACCGCCGTCCGCCGGCGAGGACGCCGTCACCGCTGGAGCTTCTCGGGTCGCGGCGCCCGGCGGACGTGGTCCGGGTGCTCGGCCGCGGCGCGGCGGGCGGCGTCGAGACGCGCCTGGAGGTCGGCGTCGAGCGGGATCGAGCGGCGGGACTCGAGCTGCGGGTGCTCGTGACGGTCCGTCCCCGGACGGTCGAGCGGCTCGGTCGACGGCACCTCGCCCATCCCCTGGCCCGCGGCGATCCCACCGGTCTCGCCACGGAACGGCATGCCCTGCCGCTCGACGGCGTCGAGGCTCATCCGGAGCGCGGCGGTCTTCTGCACGGCCACCTCGCGGACGTACGCGGCCTCCTCGGCGGCCGTCAGCGCGCGCCCGCGGATCGTGTCCTTCGGCTTGCCGACCAGCAGCCACGCGAGGTGATAGCGGTCCATCGATCCCCACGCGGTCGCGAGCAGGTCGTCCGACAGCTGGAGCCACGTCTGGAGGGCGGTGAGCGAGGGCTGGGCGTCGAGGCGCTCGCCCTCGGCGATCAGCTGGCGGGTCCGGAGGATCAGCTCGTCACGCGTCATTCACGCCAGTCTATGGCGCGTCGCCTCGATACCCTCGGCGCGTGGCCGACCTCACCCCGTACGACATCACCTGGTTCGAATCGCCCGCGGAGCTTCGCGCCTGGCTCGAGGCGAACCACGCCACGGCCCCCGAGAAGTGGGTCGGGATGCGTCCGAAGGCGGCCGGGCTGCCGACGGTGACCTGGGAGGAGGTCGTCGACGAGGTCCTCGCCTTCGGCTGGATCGACGGGATCCGCAAGAAAGGCGAGCACGGGTCGGTCATCCGGATCACGCCCCGGCGCGCGGGCAGCAACTGGAGCGCGAGGAACGTGGCCCGGGTTGCGGCCCTCCGTGCCGAGGGCCGCATGCGGCCCGCGGGCGAGGCGGCGTTCGCGGCGCGCCGTGACGACCGGACCGCGATCTACTCGTTCGACGGGAACTGGGCGCTCGACGACGCCGCCGAGGCGGCCCTCAAGGCGGACCCGGTCGCGTGGGCGACCTTCGAGGCCTACCCGAAGAGCTACCGGCGGCTCGTCACGCAATGGGTGATGAGCGCGAAGCGGCCCGAGACCCGCGAGAAGCGGCTCGCCTCGCTCGTCGCCGCGTGCCGCCGCGGGGAGCGACCGGCCGAGGTGGGCGGCCGTCCGGCGACGAGCGGCCGTCCGGCGACGAGCGGCTAGCGCGAACCGAACACGGCGTCGCGGTCGGCGCGTGCGCGCAGCGTCCACGGGCCGGGCGTCCCGTCCCCGATCGCGTGGCCGTTCAGCCGTGTCACGGGCAGGACGCCGGCGACGCTCGAGCACACGAACGCCTCCGAGGCGGCGGCCAGCTCGTCGCGGGTGAGCCAGCCCTCGAACGGCCGCAGCCCGGCGCCGCCGGCCCACCGGAGGAGCCACGAGCGCGTCGTCCCGGGCAGGATCGCGCAGTCGAGCGCCGGCGTCGCCAGCTCCTCGACCCCGTCGGCCGCCCGGCGGACGAGGAAGATGTTCGCGGTCGTCGACTCGGACAGGTGCCCCGACATCGTGAGGAACACCGCATCCTCAGCGCCGGCGCGGCGGGCCTCGAGCCGGGCGTAGACGTAGTCGGCGCGGGAGGTCGTCTTGAGGGTCACGACCGGGTTCGCCGGGTCGCGGCGGATCGACGACACGACGAGCGACAGCCCGCGCTCCAGGTGGTCCGCCGGCGGCGGGAGGACAGGCCATGCCTGGATCGCGATCGTCGGCCGCAGCTGGAGGTCGCTCGGCGGGAGCAGGCCGCGCGACGCCCACGAGCCGCGCGAGACCGTGATCCGGATCGATGCGTCGCCATCGGCGCCGTCCAGACCCTCCGCCGCCAGCAGCTCGTCGATGCCGGTCTCGAGCAGCGCGCCGACGCCGTCCGGGAGGTCGATCGCCAGCGCCGAGGCCGACGCGCGCAGGCGCGCGACGTGCTCGGCGAGCTCGATCGTGCGCCCGGCTCGCGCGCGGAGGGTCTCGAACACGCCGTCGCCCAGCTGGAACCCGCGATCGAACACGGTGAGATGCGGCTCGCCGGCGGCGCGGATCGACCCGTCGATCCACACGAACCGCGGTCCGTCGCCGGTCATCCCGCCACCTCGAGCGCGCCGATCGACGACAGCGGCCCGCGCGCCTTGGCCACGGTCTCGTCCCACTCGGCCTCGGGGTCGCTGCGCCAGGTGATCCCGCCGCCGACGTGCAGCGTCATTCGCTCGCCGTCCGCGACGAACGTCCGGATCAGGATCGACGAACCGAGGCGGCCGTCCGGACCGAGCCAGACCATCGCGCCGCAATACGGGCCCCGGCGAACCGGCTCGAGCTGCTCGATGAGCTCCATGGCGCGGATCTTGGGCGCCCCGGTGATCGAGCCGCCCGGGAACGACGCGGCCAGGAGGTCGAAGGCGTCGATGCCCGGCCGGAGCGTGCCCGTCACCGTCGTCACGAGGTGCTGGACCGCCGCCGTCCGCTCGAGCCGCAGGAGTCGCGGGACCCGCACCGAGCCGGGCTCGCAGACCCGCCCGAGGTCGTTGCGCAGGACGTCGACGATCATCACGTTCTCCGCCTGGTCCTTGGCCGAGCCGAGGAGCTCGCGGGCCAGCGCCCGGTCCTCGTCCCGTGTCCGGCCTCGGGGCCGCGTGCCCTTGATCGGGTCCGCGCTGACGTGCCCCTCGCCGTCGACCGAGAGGAACGGTTCCGGCGACGCGGACAGCAGCGCGCGCGGCGTTCCCGTCGCGGGCGACGGCCCGAGGTCCAGGAACGCCGCGAACAGCGCGGGATCGCCCGTTCGCAGCCGGCGGAACACCGGCCACGGGTCGTCGGCGAACGGCGCTGCCAGCCGCCGCGTGAGGTTCGCCTGGTAGATGTGGCCGCGACCGATGGCCGCGCGAACCGCCTCGACGCCGTCGACCCAGGCCGGCTTCGATGTTGCCGAGACGAACGCGGACGGGGGTTCCGTGCCATCCGCGTGACCTCGAGCCGTCCCCCCGGGAAGGCGGGCCAGCCGCTCGAGCACCTCGTCGGCGCGACGCAGCGCCCTGCGCTCGTCCCCGTCGATCGCCCGGTTCGCGAGCCACGCGGCACCCGAGCGCCGGTCCCACGCGAGCACCCAATCGTGAAGCGCCAGCCGCAGCACCGGCAGGTGCTGGTCCACCGCGGCGATGGACGGCAGCCGTTCGAACCGCCGGCCGAGGTCGTAGCCGAGGTATCCGACGAGCCCGCCGGCGAACGGAGGCAGACCGGTCGCCCCGGCAGCCGGATCGGATGCCATGCGCCCGAGCAACGCCCGGGCTTCCGCGAACGGGTCCGGGCCCTCGGCCGGCGCGTCGATGACCGCCAGCGGGTCCGCCGTGAGGTAGCTCCAGCGTCCGGTCCGGCCGGGCCGCGCGCTCTCGAGCAGGGCGACGCCCGGCAGGTCGCGGAACGCCTCGGCGGCGTCCATCGGCGCCACCGTGTCGAGCGAGGGCACCCGCCGCACCCGCATCGCGGCGCCGTCGCGGCGTGCAACCGAATCCGGCGCCGGCGGGTAGGAAACGAGACGGGCTTCCGGGACGTCGGGCACGCCGCGATGATAGGCGGACGCCGGGACGCGCCCGGACGGGATGGGGGGCCACCTGCCCCGCCCGGGGCACGCAGGAGGGATCGTTTGCGCGCGCGAGAGCTCGGCCTGCGGATCGGCCTGTTCGAACCCGGGCGGCGCGACGCCATCACCGACGTGCCGGGCGTGCTCGTGGGCCACACCACGCTCATCGAGGGCGATGGTCCCCTCGTCGTCGGGGAGGGCCCGATCCGCACTGGCGTGACCGTCGTGGTCCCGCACGAGGACCACGTCTGGACCGAGCCCGTGTTCGCCGGCTGTCACCGCCTGAATGGCAACGGCGAGCTCACCGGGCTCGAATGGGTCCGCGAGTCCGGGATGCTGGGCGGCGTCGTCGCCATCACGAACACGCACAGCGTCGGCGTCGTGCGCGACGCGCTGGTGGCGCACGCCGCCCGGGAGAACGCGGGCCAGGGCGTGTACTGGTCGCTGCCCGTCGTGGGCGAGACGTTCGACGGCGCGCTGAACGACATGGACGGCCAGCACGTGCGCGCCGAGCACGTCGACGCGGCGCTCGCCGGTGCGAGGGGTGCTGACGTGGCGGAGGGCAACGTCGGTGGCGGGACCGGGATGATCCTCCACGAGTTCAAGGGCGGGATCGGCACGGCGTCCCGGCGGGTGCCCGACGCCGACGGCGGGTGGACCGTCGGCGCGCTCGTCCAGGCGAACTACGGCTCGCGAGAGCTGCTGCGCGTCGACGGCGTCCCCGTCGGCCAGGCGATCCCCGTGTCGGAGGTCCCCAGCCCGTGGGACGCCATGGATGCGCTCGACGCCGCGCGCCACGAGCCGCCGCCGATCCCGTCGAGCCGGTCCGGCCCGTCCGGCGGGTCGATCATCGTGATCCTCGCGACGGACGCCCCGCTGCTGCCGCACCAGTGCGAGCGGATCGCGCAGCGGGCGGGCCTCGGCCTCGCCCGGATGGGCAGCATCGCGTCGAACGGCTCGGGCGACCTGTTCCTCGCGTTCGCGACCGGCAACCGCGGGCTCGGACCGGTGGGAACCGAACGCGACCCGCGGCGGACGCTGGAAGCCCGGTTCGTCGTCGACCGCGCGATGTCGCCCCTGTTCCAGGCGACCGTCGAGGCGGTCGAGGCGGCCGTCGTGAACGCACTGCTCGCCGCCGAGACGATGACCGGCCGCGACGGGATCACGGCCTACGCCATCGACCACGGAAGGCTCCTCGACATCCTCGCCCGCCACGGTCGCGGTCCGCGGGCCGCGTAGGCGCGATGGCGCCCGAGATCCGTCCGGCGGCGACGGCCGACATCCCGGCGATCCGCGCGCTCCTCCGCGCACACGACAACGACACGGTCGTCGAGCCCGGTGGGATCGACATCGTCGGTCCGTACGTCCGTCATCTCGTCGGCCACCACATCGTCCGCGTGGCGGTCGACGGCGGCGACGTCGTCGGCTTCGGCGCGGCGCTCGACACCGGCTGGTGCCGGATGCTGTCGGACCTGTTCGTACACCCGGACCGGCTGGGGTCCGGGATCGGGCGGCGGTTGCTCGACGCCGTGTTCGACGGGGCGAGCGCGCGGGCGACGTTCGCGTCCGACGACCCGCGCGCGATCCCGCTGTACGTTCGCGCGGGGATGGTGCCGCTCTGGACCGACTTCTACCTCGAGGGCGACGTCGCGACGCTGCCCGAGCCGCGCCGAGGCGTGAGGGTCCGTTCGGCCGCGCCGGGTGAGGGCGCCGAGCTGGAGCTCGCGTGGGATGGCGCGGACCGGACCGTCGACCACGCGTACTGGGCGGCCGCGCCGGACGGCGACGCGTTCATCGTCGAGGACGAGCTCGGTGCGGCCGCGATCGGGTATGCCCGGGCGCGCCAGGCCGGCCCGGCGCGGGCCCTCGATCGGCTGCTCGTGCGGCCGGGCGCCGACCGGGTGGCGGTCGGGTTCGCCGCGATGCGCCGGGCGGCGCGCGACAACCCGCTGCTCCACGTCGAGGTGCCGGGTCCGAACCCGCTGCTGCGCTCGCTGCTGGACGCCCGGTTCCGGATCGTCGACCGCGACCAGTTCCTCGCGACCGATGCGTCGCTCGTCGACCCGCTGCGGCTCCTGCCGAACCCGGGGATGCTGTAGGTCAGCCGCCGCCGAACGGGGTGTCGCGGCGGGCGAAGGCGCGCAGCGCCTCGCGGCACTCCGCGGCCAGCCGCTCCGCCTGGGCGACGAGCCATGGGTCCATCCGCGACGTGTCCTCCACGGTCAGCGTCGCACCGCGGTCGCCCTCGTCGACGAGGATGCCGCTGCCGGACCGGTAGTCGGCGGTCCAGTTCGCCTGGAGGGCGATCAACGCGTCGATCACGGCCGGCTTCGGGAACACCCAGTCCAGGTGGGCCGCGTTGAGGCGATCGACGAGGTGGTCGATCCGGACCTCGCGGCCGCGCTCCAGGCGCGCGACGGCGTCGATCACCCGAAGCGCCGCGAACGGATCGCCCGATTCCGCGATCACCGGCGGCTGCGGACGGTCGGCCGGGAAGCCGGCAGGGAGCGGCCGGCGGTCGAACGGGGCGGCGTCGGCGGTCATCCGCGGGATCCCCGGTCCGGGCGCGCGGCGGGATCCGGATCGTCCGGCACCGGCAGCTCGATCGTGACGAGCGACCCGTCGCCGGCCGGCAGCGGGTTGTCCGGTCTCGCATGGTGGACCAGCTCCTGCGCGGGCGGCTCCGTGCGAAGGACCTGCTGCTCGAACCCGAACAGCACGCCGCCGATCGTCTGGCCGAGCGAGTCGCGGCGCTTGCGGGTTGGCATGTGGCGATTCTAGGGTGCCGCGGCTCGTCGCCTCGTACGATGCGTCCATGCCGAAGGCCACACGCGCCAGGAAGGCGGCCCCGCCCAAGCCGTGGCAGCGCGCCGAGGCGGGCCGCTACCGATCGTCGGACGACCGGTTCACGCTGGAGTCGGAGGGCTCGGGACGGTGGTTCGTCACGGACGCCGACTCGCTCGACGAGCTCGGGCTCGGGCGGACCACGGGGCCGTACGCCACGCTCGACGAGGCGAAGACGGCGGCGGACGCGGCGCGAGGCCAGGCGCCCGAGGCGTCGCCGTTCGCCGAGCGGATCAAGGAGGCGGCGTCGCGGCCGAAGCGCCCGCGGCTCATGGCGGTGCCCGATCGCGAACGACGCGACGCGACTGACGGTGCCGACGCGCCCGGGGAGGACGACGGAGCCGCCGGCGAACCCGACCACGCGACCGAGCCCGAGCCGGCGAAGCGGACCTGGCTCGACGAGCTCGAGGATCGCGACCGCGGCCTCGCGCGGACGGCGCGCCGGATGATCGCCGCGCTCGAGGCCGAGGGCATCGACGACGCCGAGTCCCTCGTCCGGCGTGATCTCCTGGGCAACGAGCCGATTGTCGCGACACGGCTCATCGCGCGCGACGTGCTCGCCGCGATCGCGCGGCTCGAGGATCCGGCGCCGGCCGTCGTTGCCGCGGCGGTCGCGGACGTCCTTGCGGGATCGAAGCGCCGATCCGGCCTCCCGGGATGGCGCCTGCTCGAGCAGGACGGCCCGACGGGCGGGAGCCGCGGTCTGCGCCTGACGCCCGACGATCTCCGCGACGCCGCCCATGCGTAGGTCCGCCGGCGTGCTCGCGGGCGTCGTGTTCCTGGTCGCGGGGTGTGGCGCGTCCGCGACGCCCGCCAGCCCGACGCCGGGCGGTGTCGCGTCGTCCGCGCCGAGCGCCGCGAGCTCGAGCGCGGCGCGGAACGCGACGCCCTCGCCGACCGCTGCGCCGCAACCCACGCCGTCGGTCACGGTCGCGCCGGCCACCGCTCCCCCGCCGACGCCCGTCGGTTCGTCAGTGGACGCCGCGCCGTGCGCGCCGGACGGGGTCGACCTCGACGTCGCGGGGGAGCCGTCGAACGGCACGGTCGTGCTGATCATCGATGTCACGAACACGAGCGGCGCCCCGTGCGTGCTGGCCGGGGCGCCCGCCTCGCTCGGGCTCCGCGCAGGTGGCGGCAGCCTCCCGACGACGTACGAGGCGCGGCAGGACCCGTGGCCCGGCGACACGCCGGACGCGGTCGCACCGCCCGTCGTGCTACGGCCGAACGCGAAGGCGCGCGCCCGTGCGATCTGGCGCAACTGGTGCGACGGGCTGCCGGCGGACGTGTCGACGGTCTGGGTCGGGTTCGGCACGGATGCCCGCGACGCGGCGCCGGATCCGTTCATCTCGCCGCCGCCGTGCGACAACGCGTCCGCCCGCTCGACGGTCCAGGGATTCCCCTACCAGGAGGACACGTCGGGCGGGTGAGGACCGGGCAACAGACGGTCGGCACGGGCCTCCCCGGTTGTCCGTGCGACGCCGGTGCGGAGCCCGCAGGCCGCGGGTTCGCGCCCGCTTCGTCGCACGCCCGGAGGTTCGACCAGCCCTCCGCCCCGCCACGAACGTCCGCGCCTCGCCCTACGCGCGCGGCAGCTTCGCGGGCGGTTTCTCGCGGGTCGCGCTTACCTTCGCCCTGGTTCCCGCCGCACTGCGCCCCCAGGTTCGCCCAAGGGCCCCGCGCTTCGCCCAGCGGCTGGCCTGCACGCCGGACGCGCCGATCGCGTCGCCTACCGGCAGATCCGGCACGAGTCGGGTCGGATCAGCGCGGTTCGCGCCGCCCGGTCAGCTCGACGCGGGGAACGCGCACACGAACCGCTGGGCGCTTCGGCGGCATGCGCGCCGGTGAGCGGGCGCACGCTTCGGCGGCATGCTCGCCGCTCCGCACTCCCGCCGCCGCCCAACCGCGCGCCTCGGCGACTGGGCTCAGAGCAGCTCGTGGTTCGCGGAGCCCGACGGCAGCCCCTCGGCCGGCCTCGGCTCCTCGCCGGGCCCGTAATCCGCACCGGACTGGAGCACGGGCAGCTCGGTCGCGATCGCCGTTCCGTCGATCGCCCCGACTCCGAACGGCACCCACTTCGACGGGTCCTTCAGGCGGTGCTGCTCCTGCGTGCCGCGCTCGTGGACCTGCCCGAACCCCGCGGGCTCGATCCACATCCGCTTGCCGTCGAGCAGCCCGGTGATCCCCTCCTGGCCCGGCTCCGGCCGCGGATGCTGGCAGTACTGGCACGACGCCTGGTCATGCGGCCGGTAGTCCTGCGGCTCCTCGTAGGTCGTGATGTACCCCTCGTAGTTGCGCAGGATCACCTTGTGGTCCGAGTACGACACGAGGTAGTTCGGCATGACCGGGATCTTCCCGCCGCCGCCGGGCGCATCGACGATGAACTGCGGCACCGCGTAGCCCGAGGTGTGGCCGCGCAGCCCCTCGATGATCTCGAGCCCCTTGCCGACCGGCGTCCGGAAGTGCCCGGCACCCTCGACCAGGTCGCACTGGTAGATGTAGTACGGCCGGACGCGGTTCTCGACGAGCCGATGCACGAGCTCGCGCTGAATGTGCACGCAGTCGTTCACGCCGGCGAGCAGGACCGACTGGTTGCCGAGCGGGATCCCGGCGCGCGAGAGCTTGTCGCACGCCCGCGCCAGCTCCGGGGTGATCTCCTGGGGGTGGTTGACGTGGATGTTCATCCACAGCGGGTGGTACTTCGCGAGCATCTCGCACAGCTCGTCGTCGATCCGCTGCGGGAGGAAGATCGGCACCCGGGAACCGATCCGGATCACCTCGACGTGCGGGATCTCGCGGAGGCCGCGGAGCGCCGATTCGAGCAGCTTCGGCGCGAGGGTCAGGCCGTCGCCGCCCGAGATCAACACGTCGCGGATCTGCGGGGTGCGCCGGATGTAGTCGAGCTGGGCCTCGTGCTCGCGGCGGTTGAAGTTCTGGGTCGGGTCGCCGACGATCCGCGACCGGGTGCAGTAGCGGCAGTAGCTCGCGCACTGGGTCGTGATGAGCATCAGGACCCGATCGGGGTAGCGATGGACCAGGCCCGGGACCGGCGAGTGGCGGTCCTCGGCGAGCGAGTCCTCCATCATCCCGGTGAAGCTCCGAAGCTCGCGGCCGAGCGGGATGATCTGGCGGCGAATCGGGTCGTCCGGATTCCTGGGGTCGATGAGGCTGATGAAGTAGGGCGTGACGTCGACCCGGAACTTGTCCGGGGCGCTGAGACCCTCGCGCTCCTCGTCGGTGAGCTCGAGGATCTGCTCGATCTCGGCGAGGTCGTTGACCCGGTGGCTCAGCTGCCAGCGCCAGTCGTTCCACTTCTCGTCGGGAACGTCGTCCCACATCGGCGCGCGGCGGCTTCGTGCGGGCAGACCGTCGGGACCGAGCTGCAGCGCGGGATCACGCCGGTTGACGAACGGCGTCTCCTCTGCCTTCACCATGCCCGAGCCGTGCGCCTGGGACTCCACCTGCTCCGAACCTCCCGCTGGGCCTCGACTGCATAGAACTTATGCAGTCTGAATGGAGGCATCGTACCGGAGGCGGAACGCGGCCGTCTACGCGACCTTGACTACCGGAGCACGAGCAACCCATCGACGTCGACCGTCGGTCGACCCGCGGTTGCCAGGACGACGATCTTCACGTGGTGCGTGCCGGCAGCGCTCCACGAGCGGCGAACC
This sequence comes from Chloroflexota bacterium, assembly GCA_025935925.1. Classification (GTDB taxonomy): domain Bacteria; phylum Chloroflexota; class Limnocylindria; order Limnocylindrales; family CSP1-4; genus CAIXZV01. The sequence continues at coordinate 16,021 of JAICUI010000003.1, read as the reverse complement.
ACGATCCGGCGCGCAAGCTCACTGGTCGCCCCGAGGTCCACGGTCGTCACCAGCGAGCCGTCGACGTAAACCTTCGCCTTGCCGTGCGTCGGCCCACGTTCCGCGACCCACGCGAAGGACCGGCCCGTGAACGCATAGCGCGCCGTCGCGCCGGCGACGCCGGACTCGTGGAGGGACCCACCGGCTGCCGTCGAGTCCGGGACGCTCCTCCAGCTCGCCGAGTAGCGCACGTCGGGGCTCGCGTCCCCGATCATCCGCGGCCGGAATGCGGGGCCGGCGTCCCAGTCGCCCCTGTTCCCGGCCTTGTCGATCGCGCGGACGCGGTAGCGGTAGCGATGACCGGTCGCCAGCCGCTGGGCCAGGGTCTTCGCCTTCTGCGACGTGACGCGCGTCCACGCGCCGCCGTCGACACTCCGGTCGATCTGGTAGCGGTCGATCCCCCAGCCACGGTCGCTGCCGGTCCAGCTGAGCACGACGGGAACGGTCGTTCCGAGCGTCCCGCCGTCGAGCTTCGCGACCGGCGGTGTGGTGTTCGGGCGATAGCGATCCGGATACCGGACGGGCGGATCGAACATGGCGTACAGCCAGTCGCCCGAGAAGCGCTGCCAGCTGACCAGGATGTCACCGGTCTCCCAGGGCGTGAAGGTGAACGTCGACCCGCCCTGCTGGTTCCACTGGTTCGGGAAGTCGCCCTTGCCCTGCCACGCCGTCCAGCGGTTGTCCGCACCCGCCTTGGCTCCAGCGATGAGGTACCGGGTATAGGTCAGCGGCTGCCCGACGATCGGCGTGTAGGTGCTCGGCAGCACCTGCGCGATCGGCAGGTTGGAGGACGTGATTCGCGGGTTCGTCCCATCGACCTCCGCGCGGAAGAAGACCTCCGCCTGGTCCCAGCAGGTGATCTCCTCGGCGTTGATCCGGCAGACCTCGAGGTAGAGCTCGAACTGCGGGTACGGGACCCACGGGAGGCTGAACGTCCAGCTCTGGCAGTTCCCGGCGACGACGGGTGCGCGGAACCCGAGCGCGCCGAACGTCGCGTCGTAGTCGTTCTCGCGGAGCGACCGGTCGTCACCCCACCGCAGCTCGTACTGGCAGATCGAATCGGCCGGCGCCGCGTAGTCCGCTGGGTACCTCGGCGCGAGCGTGAACGGGTGGCCGGTGATCGCGGGCAGCGGCCGCTCGATGACGAGATCCGGCTCGATGTCCGGCTGCACCTGGCCCCACTTGATGGGGCCCAGCGCGTCCTCGACCTGCACGTCGACGGTCTTCAGGCCATAGCCCTCGCACCCGGGCAGGTCGAGCGAGACGTGGTCGATCCGCGAGGCGAACGGATACGGATCGCTCGTCGTCGTGCCGCCGTCGCAGGACACCCAGACCGTCCTCGGCGAGCCGCGGTCCGGGATCGCGTAGAAGATGAGCGACATCTCGTGCGCCGACGCGACCTTGTCGAAGTCGATCGTCGGCGTCGTCGGCGTCGATGCCGCGACGGGCAGCGCCGCGCTCGGCGCGAGCGACGCGAGGGTGACGACCGCCAGCGCGATCAGGCGACCGACCGCACGTGCCCGCCGGGACGACAGCATGCGAACCCCTCGAAGCCCGCCTCGGCCGGCGGCTGCGCGGACGCTACACGACCGGACGGCGCGCGGACAAGGGGCCGATGGACGCAGGTGGTGCGCCTACTCCCCGATCACGCTCCAGATCAGGCCCATCATGATGAAGAAGCCGGTGAACATGCCGATCAGCGCGATGCCGCCGTAGGGCGAGCTCGCACCTTCGTGCGGGACGATCTGCAGCGTGATGCCGAACACGAGGCACCACGCGATCACGAGCACACCGAACAGCAGCTTGGCGTTGGGGCCCGTGATCCGGCGCGCCCACCCGTGCCGGCCGCCCTCGGCGACCAGCGCCGAGCGCAGGAATGTGACGACGAACGCGGCGGCCACGAACGAGGCCATCAGGAAGATGACCATGTTGTTCGGGAAGTCCTGGAACCAGATCGTGAAGATCGTCACGCGCGGGTCCTTCGACGAGAGGCGGCTTCGATTCGCACGGCGCCGCGGCTGGAACGCGGCGGCACGATGCTAGCAGACGAGCCCGGCGGCCCGGTCGCGGCATCGGCACTACGATCCAAGCGCCGACCTTCCCCGAACCGGATCACGCATGAGCTTCGATCGCCTCGGCCGTTTCGCCGTCCGCCGCCGCTGGTGGATCGTCGCGGCGTGGGCGCTGCTCGTGATCGTGGCGCTGCCGCTCGCGCCCCGCGCCAGCGGCGCGCTGTCCGCCGGGGGCTTCATCCTCGACGACCTCGAATCCGCCCGCGCGAAGCAGGTGCTCCAGGACGAGCTCGGCGTCGAGCCGTCGGCGTTCGTGCTCGCCTACACGTCGGACACCCTGACAGCCGGGACGCCGGAGTGGGTCGCCGCGGTCCAGGCGGCGACGAAGGACGTCGCGTCGGCGCCGCACGTGACCCGGATCCTGTCCCACACGCTGGCGCCGCGCCAGGTCAGCGCCGACCGCCACACCGCGTACGACATCGTGTTCCTCGACCTGCCGCCCGATGACTCGCCCGACGCGATCCCGGGCGTCGCCGCCGCGCTCCACGAGGTGCCCGGGCTGACCGTGCGGATCGGGGGCGGGCCGGCGTTCTACGGCGACGTCCAGGCCGTGACCGAGCAGGACCTGCGCCGCTCGGAGCTGATCTCGCTGCCGCTCGCCGCGCTGACGCTGCTGTTCGTGTTCGGGAGCGTCGTGGCGGCCGGCGTGCCGCTCGCCGTCGGGGGCGCCGCGGTGCTCGTCGCGCTGGCGTCCATCTTCCTCGTCGCGTCCGTGATCCCGATGAGCATCTTCGTGCTCAACCTCGCGACGCTCCTGGGTCTGGGTCTCGGCGTCGACTACTCCCTGCTCATGACGAGCCGGTTCCGCGAGGAGCTCGGGCGCCACGACGGTCCCGACCGGGTCGCGGAGGCCGTGCGCATCACGATGGCGACGGCGGGACGAGCCGTGTTCTTCTCGGGCCTCACCGTCCTGCTCGGGCTGCTCGGGCTCGTGCTGTTCGAGTTCATGATCCTGCGCTCGGTCGGGATCGCCGGCGCGATCGTCGTCGGGCTGGCCGTCCTCGCCGCGACCACGCTGCTGCCCGCGATCCTGGCCATCCTCGGCACGCGGGTCGACGCGCTCGCGGTCCGGCGAGTCAACCCGCGCCCGAGCGGCGAGGGGCCGTGGGCACGCCTCGCCCGGCGGGTGATGGACCACCCGGTGGCGATCCTCGTGCCGACGCTCAGCCTGCTGCTCGTGCTCGGGCTGCCGTTCCTGCACGTCCGGTTCAACTCGCCCGACGCGACGATCCTCCCGCCGTGGGTCCCGTCGCGGGAGGCGTACGACGTGCTCGCGAAGGAGTTCGGCGAAGGCGAGTTCGCCCCGATCGCGATCGCCGTCCGGACCCAGGGCCCGGCGACGGACCCGCAGAACGTCGCCGCGCTCTACGACTGGTCGCGGCGGCTCGCGGCGGATCCGCGGGTTTCGCGCGTGTCGAGCTACGTGGACGTCGACCCGCGACTCACGCTCCAGCAGTACCAGCTGCTCTACGGCTCGGCGGCCGGACCGCCCGACCGGTTCCTCGCGATGACGCTGGCCGCCACGACCAGGGGCGACCTGACCGCGTTCACGATCACGACGCCCTACGGCCCGAATGCGGAGCAGGGCCGGGCGCTCGTGCGCGACCTGCGCGCGAACGACGGGCCGCTCGCGCCGCCGGCCGGGACGTCGATCCTGGTGGGCGGCGGCGCCGCCGACGTCGACGACGTGGTGAGCCGCGTGTGGGCCGACTTCCCGCGCACCGCGGCGTTTATCGTCGTGTCCACGTTCCTCGTGCTCTTCGTCCTGCTGCGATCGCTCGTGCTGCCCGTCAAGGCGCTCGTGATGAACACCCTGTCGATCGTCGCGAGCTTCGGCGCCCTCGTGTGGATCTTCCAGGACGGCAACCTCAGCCGGCTGCTGGGCTTCCAGCCGCTCGGGTTCGTCGAGACCACGCAGCCGGTGATCCTGTTCTGCGTGCTGTTCGGGCTGTCGATGGACTACGAGGTGTTCCTGCTGTCGCGGATGAAGGAGGCCTGGGATCGCACGGGCGACAACCGCGAGGCCGTGGCGAGCGGCCTGGAGCGGAGCGGCCGGATCGTGAGCTCGGCCGCGCTCGTCGTCGTCGTCGTGGCGGGCTCGTTCGCGTTCGGCGACATCGTCCTCATCAAGGCGCTGGGTCTCGGCGTGGCGATCGCCGTGGCGCTCGATGCGACCGTCGTCCGGGCGCTCCTCGTCCCGGCGACGATGCGGCTCCTGGGGCACTGGAACTGGTGGGTCCCGGCGCGGCTCGACCGCGCGCTCCAGGGCGTCCTGCCGCGAACCGAGGCCGAGGCGGAGGCGGCGGCCCGATGACCGCTCGCCGGTTCGTGTCGCTGCTCGCGGTGGCGCTGATCGTCGGCGCGTGCGGTGGACCCGTGCTTGCGAACCCGCCGGCGCCGCGCCCGGTGGTCACGCCCGGCCCCTCGCCCACCGCGCGGCCCGCGGATCCGCAGCCGGTCGCGCTGCCGCGCGATGACGGCCCGCACGACCGCCTCACCGAGTGGTGGTACTACACGGGGCACCTCCGGACGAGCGACGGCAAGACGTTCGGGTTCGAGGACGTCATCTTCCGTGCCGAGCGTGGCGGTTTCCCGGTCACGTGGGCGTCGCATCTCGCGCTGACGGACGAGGCCGGCGACGCGTTCCACTACGGGCAGCGGAGCGAGATCGGCCCGCAGGTCGACCGGTCGCCGCGCGACGCCGCAGGCGCGCCGACCGGCTTCTCGCTCTCGATCGCCGGGACCGGCCCCGGCGCGACGGCGGCCGCGTCCGGGACACCGTGGACGATGGCTGGCGGCGGCGGCCGCGACGAGCTCCATGCCTCGGCGTCGGGACCGGCGGTGCTCGGCGACCCGGTCGCGGCGTTCGGGCTCGACCTCCGGCTCTCGCAGTCGACCCCGCCAGCCCTGCACGACGGCGACGGGTACGTGAGCTTCGGCCCCGCCGGTGGCTCCTATTACTACTCGCGGACAGCGATGACCGCCGAGGGAACGGTGACGCTCGGTGACCAGGTGCTGACCGTCACGGGCGACGGCTGGTTCGACCACCAGTGGGGCGACTTCATCTCGGTGGGCGGCGGCGGCTGGGACTGGTTCGCGATCAACCTCGCCGACGGGACCGCCGTGACGCTGTCGCTCGTTCGCGCCGCCGACGGCACGTACCCGCTGGTGTACGGGACGCTCGTCGAGCCGTCGGGCGCAACCGGCCACCTCGATCGCGACGCCTTCACCGTCGACGTCACCGACCACTGGACGAGCCCGGCGACCGGGGCGACGTACCCCGCGGGATGGACCGTGCGGCTCCCCGGGGAGGGGCTGGACGTGCGACTCGGGCCGACGGTCGCGCAACAGGAGCTGGACACGCGGGCATCGACCGGCGTCGTGTACTGGGAGGGGTCGCAGCGCGTCTCGGCGACGCGAGACGGACGGCCGGTGGCGGGGCAGGCGTACGTCGAGCTCACGGGGTACGCGGCCGTCCGCTGACGGTCAGTCGAGGTGGAAGACCTCGCGCAGATCGAGCCACCACGACCCCTCCGGGCGCTCGGGGTACGGCTCCTGCATGGCATCCGTGAGCTTCCACCACGCCTGCGTCACCGGGTCGGCGGCGATCCGCGCGAGGTCCGCCTCGTAGTCGTCGCCCGTGTACTCGTAGTACGCGAACAGCGCCTCGCCGTGGCGGTAGATCGAGTAGTTGCGGATGTTCGCCGCCCGGAGCGTCGCCAGGACGCCGTCCCAGGGAGCGGCGTGAAGCGCCTCGTACTCGTCGATCGCCTCGGGACGCACGCGGATGACCTGCCCGACGCGCCTCACGCCCACTCGGCGCCGCCGGGGAACCGATAGCGCTCGAGCGATGCCGGCAGGATCTCCGCCGAGTACCCCGGCGCCGACGGCAGCACGTACGAGCCGTCGCGGATGACGACCGGATCGCGGAAGTGCTCGTGCAGGTGGTCGACGTACTCGACCATCCGGCCCTCGAGCGACCCGCTCACGGCGATGTAGTCGAACGCGGCGAGGTGCTGGACGAGCTCACACAGCCCGACGCCGCCGGCATGCGGGCAGACGGGGACGCCGTACCGCGCGGCGAGCAGCAGCACCGCGACGACCTCGTTGACGCCGCCCAGCCGGCATGCGTCGATCTGACAGACCGCCATGGCGCCCGCCGCGAGGAACTGCTTGAACATGATCCGGTTCTGGACGTGCTCGCCGGTCGCGACGCGGATCGGCGCGACGCCCCGCGCGATCGCAGCGTGACCCAGCACGTCGTCGGGGCTCGTGGGCTCCTCGATCCAATACGGGTCGAACGGCCGGAGGGCGTCCATCCATGTGATCGCCGTCGCGACGTCCCAGCGCTGGTTCGCGTCCACCGCGAGCATCCGGTCGGGACCGAGCTCCTCGCGCAGGATCGCGGCGCGCCGAAGGTCGTCGTCGAGATCGGCACCGACCTTCATCTTGAACCGGGTCCAGCCGCCATCCAGGGCCTCGCGTGCCAGCCGGCGGATCTTCGCGTCGTCGTACCCCAGCCAGCCGACCGACGTCGTGTACGCCGGGTACCCGTGCGCCAGCAGCTCGTCGCGCCGCGCGGCCCGGCCGGGCGCCGCCCCCTCGAGCATCGCGAGCGCCGCCTCCGGCGTGAGGGCGTCGCTGAGGTACCGGAAGTCGACGAGCGCGACGATCTCGGCGGGCGTCATGTCGGCGAGCAGCGCCCACACGGGCTTGCCGGCGCGCTTTGCCACGAGGTCCCAGACCGCGTTGACCACCGCGGCGGTCGCAAGATGGATCGCGCCCTTCTCGGGACCGATCCAGCGCAGCTGACTGTCGCCCACGAGCCGTCGCCAGAACCCCCCGAGGTCCGCCTCGACGGTGTCCACGTCCAACCCGACGACCAGCGGCTCCAGCGCGTGCGCGGCCGCGACGACGACCTCTGTTCCTCGCCCGATCGTGAACGTCAGGCCGTGACCCTCGAGCCCATCGCCGGCGTCGGTGCGCAGCACGACGTACGCCGCGGAGTAGTCGGGGTCGGGGTTCATCGCGTCGGAGCCGTCGAGGGTGCGCGACGTCGGGAAGCGCAGGTCGATGACGTCGAGCGAGACGATCCGTGCCACGTTCGCTATCCCTTGAGCGCGCCGATGAGGAGGCCGCGCGTGATGTACCGCTCGAGGAGGATCGCCATCGCCACCACGGGCAGGATCATGATCAGGATCAGGACCGACATCGCCCACCACTGCGGGCCACGGGTCGCATTCTGCGCCGCGACCTGGAGCGGCATCGTCTGCGCGTTCGCGCTCGTGAGCACGAGCGCGATGAGGAACTCGTTCCAGGCGAAGACGAGCACGATCAGGAACGTCGCGACGAGGCCGGGGACGGAGATCGGCAGGACGATGGACCGGACGATCCGGTAGATCGACGCGCCGTCGACCGACGCGCTCTCCTCCAGCTCGCGCGGCAGCGAGGCGAAGTAGTCGCGCATCAGCCACACGACGATCGGGAGGTTCGTGGCGACGTACGTGACGATCAGCGCACCGAGGCTGTCGAGGAGCCCGACCTGCTGGAACAGGACGTAGAGCGGAACCGCGACGGCGATCGGCGGCAGGATCCGCTGCGAGATCAGCCAGAACGCGATGTCGCTGTTCGCGAGCGCCCAGCGCGTCCGCCGCGTGATCGTGAGCGCGAGGATCGCGAACACGGCGACCGCCGACGCGACCACGATCGCGATCGGGGCGCCCAGCGTGATCGCGAGCGCCGCGCCGCCGAGGCACGCGATGAACAGGCCGATCGTGGCCACCCTCGGGCGGTACGTGAAGCGGACGAGCGCGTATGCCGTCGCGGACCCGAGGATCAGCGCGATCGTCGCGGACGACAGCCCGACGATCACCGTGTTGAGGTACGGGCGGAGCGTGTCGTTCCCGAGCTCGACCAGGATGTAGTGCCACGCGTTCAACGTCGGCTGGAAGTCGACGAACGGGACGTAGTACGGGCCCTTGTCCACCTGGTACGCCGTCTTGAACGACGTGACGACGAGCCAGTAGATCGGGAACAGCACGACAGCCGTCCATCCGAGCAGGAGGACGAAGGCCGCGACCTTGGCGGGCGGCGACAGGTCCGACGTGGAGCGCTTGCGGAACGGGTTCGTCATCGACGGGCCATCCGGCTCATGCGAGCTCCGTCACGCGTCGCCGAACGAACGACACGTACACGGTGGCGACCACCGTGACCAGCACGAGCAGCAGGTAGGCGACGGCGGCGCTCCGCCCCAGGTTCAGCGTGTTCCAGTCGATCCACGCCTGGAGCGTCATCGACTGCGTCGCGGTCCCCGGCCCGCCGCCGAGCAGGATGTTCGGCATGTCGATGATCTTGAAGCCCTCGATGAGCCGGATGAGGACGATCGTCGTCGTCACCGGCAGCAGCGCCGGCCAGGTGATGTGGCGGAACGACTGCCAGCGGCCCGCGCCGTCGACGGTCGCCGCCTCCGCGACCTCCTGGTCGAGGCTCTCGAGCGCGGCGAGCAGCACGATGAACATGAACGGCGTCCACTGCCACGTGTCCCCGACGATGACGGCGGCGCGCGCCAGCCACGGGTCCGTCACCCAGGTGAAGTTCCGGAGACCGAGGGCGACCCACAGCGGCTCCAGCGGGCCCTTCGACGTGTCGGTCATCATCAGGAACATGTAGCCGACGCCCACCGGCGTGATCGTCAGCGGGATGAGGAACACGATCCGGAAGAACCGGCGCCAGGGAACCCGCTGCACGGCGAGCAGCGCGAGACCGAGCCCCAGGCCGTACTGGAGGGCGATCCCGGCGATCACGAAGATCAGCGTGACGATGAGCGACCCCGGCCGGCCGCCGTCGCTCGCCAGCGCCTGCACGAGGACATAGACGAAGCCGACGCCGAGGATCCCCCCGATCAGCCGGAGGGCGAGGCCGAACGGTCCGACCTCGCCGCGTCGTACGGCGCGGATCCACGCCCACGCGACGAGCGCCGCCGTCCCGCCGACGATCGCCCAGCCGACCGGGTTGGGCGTCTTCAGCACCCCGAGGAAGTGGCTCCGCTCGAGGCCGAACAGCAGCTGCTGGTAGTTCGCGAACCCGACGAGCTTGAGGTCGACGCCGCCCTTGTGGAACGACAGGGTCGAGATCGAAAGCGCCAGCGAGGCGAGGAGCGGGAAGAGCGAGAGGAACAGGATGACGAGGACCGTCGGCCAGATGAAGAGCCATCTGGCCGCCCCGTCCGAACGCCACGCGCCGAGCGTCGTCGACGCCCGGCGCGAGACACCCTGGATGGCGCTACCGCTGGACGCCAAGGCTGGCGACGTACGCGGCGAGCTGCTTGTCCTTGCCGGCCTCGTCGGTGATCTGGTTCCAACCGTCGGCGATGGCCTGTTCGGTGCCGGCCTCGTCCAGCTCGCCCGCCAGGTACTGGGCGAGCGCGGTGTCGAGGACGTCCTGCTCGTAGCGCTTCGTCAGCGGGATCCGCATGTCGAGCACCATGTTCTTGTTCTGGAGCGTGGCCTGGATCGCGCCGAGGTAGTTGGTCGCCGCGTCCTTCGAGAGGCCGGCGTCCAGCCACGGCTGGAGGTTCTGGAACTGCGACGCGCGGTACGGGTTGTAGCCGGTCTTCCCGAGCGTCACGTCGACACCCGAGATGGGCGGCGAGCTCATGTACGACAGGAAGTCGTACACCGCGTCCTGGTTGTCTTTGGGAGCCGCGGCGTTGATCGCGCCGGACCAGCCGCCGAACGAGGCGAACGGAGCGTAGTTGACGCCGTCGACCGCGTCGGGGCAGGTGGTGGCGTCACACGGGACGAGCTTGCCGCTGCTGCGGTCGAGCACCTGCTTCCAGCCCGGCGTCACGGTCGCGCCGGTCTTGTCCTGGGCATACGTTCCGGGCGTCAGCGTCCCGATGTCGCCCCAGTCCATCGTGAGCGCGCAGCGCCCCGTCGTGAACAGGCCGCGCGTGCCGCCGACGTCCATGTTGAGCTCATCGGGCGGGCCGTACTGGACGGTCTGCTTGTAGAGCTGCAGCGCCTTCGTCATCGCCTCGTTCTGCCCGAACAGCGGGTTCATGTTCGAGGTGTCGAAGAAGGCGCCGTCGTTCGTGCCCTTGCCCTGGAGCAGCCCGGCCGCGACCGAGATGATCCACCAGTAGCTCTGCGCGCCCTTCTTCTTGGCGATGCACGAGCCGTAGTCCGGCTGGCCGTCGCCGTTGAGGTCCTGGCCCTGGTACTTCTGCGCGATCGAGATGTAGTCGTCCCACGTGGCCGGCGGCTTCACGCCGTCCTTGTCCAGCAGGTCCTTGCGGAAATAGACCATGTGGAAGTCGCCGTCGAGCGGGATCGTGTAGACCTTGCCGTTGTAGGTCGCATTGAAGTCCCGGAAGAACGGCCCGATGTCGTTCCACTGCAGCTGCGGATCGTTCTGGACGCGATCCGTGAGGTCGAGGAGGTAGCCCGGCCCCACGAAGTCGCCGAGCCACTGCGGGTCGAACACGTACGCGTCGAAGGCGTTCGTGCCCGTCGAGGCGTCCAGCAGCGCCTTGTCGTAGATCGTCTGGAACCCGACCGCCACCACGTTCACGTGCCCACCCGTCAGGCACTCCCAGTCGGGTGCGCGACGCTGGAGCGGCTCCGCGATCTGCGGCCCGTTGAACGTCAGGATGTTGACGTTGGCGCCCTTGAACTTGCCGCTGTCGGTGCACGCCGCCGCAGCCTGGCTCGGCGCGGTCGTGGCGCTCGCCTCGGGCGAGGCCGCCGAAGCCGCCGGGGCGGTGGTGGCCGCAGGCGTTGCGGCCGTCGAGGCCGCAGGTGACGGGGTGGGCGTTGCCGAGGCGCACCCGGACAGCGCCAGCACCATGCCGATCGCAGGCGCGATCGTTCTCAGCCGCGACACGGGCTTCCTCCTCTTGACCCTGCGCCTTCCCGTCCAGCATACTGAACGGACGGCGGTAGGTTGGACAGTATGGGGAGCCGCCGCTTCGAAAGTCAATATGTTGTACGCGGTCCATCATGCTGGCCGACTCCGCGGGTGCGGCGGTCCGATCCAGCGGCGCCGCACGAAGGGACGCCCTGTGACCGACACGACGATCGACCGCGCGGACGCGGATTCCCTGGCGCCCGCGGTCACGAGAGCCGCGCTGATCCTCGACGTCATGGCCGAGTCCGGTGCGGAGCCCGTCGGGCCAAGCGAGCTCGCGCGGCGGCTCGGCCTGCCGAAGTCGTCGATCGCCAACATCTGCGGCGCGCTCGCCGACGCGGGGCTGGTGCGGCGGATCGGGACGGGGTTCGCGCTGGGACGCCGGATCGCCGAGCTCGGCGGCGCATACCTCGCATCGATCGACCAGGTCCAGGAGTTCTACGACCTGGCCCGTCGCCTGCCGGCGGGCTCCGAGGAGACGGTGCAGCTCGCGATTCTGGACGGCGTCGAGGTGACGTACCTCGCGCGGCACGACGGGCGGCAGCCGGTGCGGCTCTCGTCGGGCATCGGACGGCGCCTGCCGGCGTTCTCCACCGCGACGGGCAAGGCCGCGCTTGCGTCGCTGCCCACGGACGAGCTCGACCGGCGCCTCGAGGGCGTCACCCGGCTGCCGCAGGCGACGCCCCACGCGCACGCATCGGTGGATGACCTCCGGCGGGACCTTGCCCGCATCCGGGACCGGGGCTACGCGATCGACGACGAGGAGACGATGGAGGGGGTCGTGTGCTACGGCGTCATGATCCCGTCCCGCCAGCCCGGCGAAGGCCCCTGCGCCGCGAGCATCACGCTGCTCAAGGTCCGGGCGACCGACGCTCGGGTGTCCGTCCTCCTCGACGACCTCGAGCAGCTCCGGGCGGGCCTCTCCGATCCCCTCCGGCGATCGTAGGCGCCCGCTCGCACCGAGGGACGCGACGTCAGCCCCGGGCCGGCTCGACCCGAAGCCCGTACACCTCGATCGCGGTTCCCCCGAACACGCGCTCCCGCTCGCCGCCGGAGAGTCCGGCCGTCAGCCGCCGCGCCGCATCGAGCACCGTCGCGTACGGCGCCGCGAGCAGCGAGACCGGCCAGTCGGAGCCGAACGCCAGCCGCGCCGGCCCGAACACGTCGAGCGCGAGGGCGGCGTACGGCGCGAGGTCCTCGACCGTCCAGGCGCTCCAGCGGGCTTCCGTGACGAGCCCGCTGACCTTGCACGCGACGTGGTCGAGATCCCGGAATCCGACGAGGCGGCTCGCCCACGGCTCCCAGGCGCGGTCGGCGATCGGCGGCTTGGCGACGTGGTCGAGGACGAACCGGAGACCGGGCATCGCCCGGGCGACCTCGACGGCCGCCGTCAGCTCGCGGGGACGAACGAGCAGGTCGTAGGCGAGCCCGGCGGCCTCGACGGCGCGGAGCCCGCGTCGCACGTCCGCGCGGCCGAGCCACGCCGCGTCGGGCTCGTCCTGCACCTGGTGGCGGATCGCGACGAGCTTCGCCCCGCCCGGCGCCGCGGCGAGCGCGGCGATGTCGTCGGCGACCGCCGCAGTCGTGAGGTCGACCCACGCCACGACCCCCGCGATCCGCGACGAGCCGGCCGCGGTGGCGAGCAGCTCGAGGCTCTCGTCGATCGAGGACCGGGTCTGCACGAGCACCGTCGCGTCGATCCCGGCCGCGTCGAGGGCCGGGACGAGGTCGTCGATCGTGAACGGGCGGCGGATCGCCGCCATCCCGTCCGTCATCCATGGCTGATCGGCACGCGCCGGATCCCAGACGTGGTGGTGCGCGTCGATCGTCGGCACGCGGTCGCCGCTCACGCGGGGACCGGCACGCCGGCGTCCAGCAGGCCCTCGGCGCGGAGGTCGTCCCACAGCGCGGCCGGGATCGGGTGGCGCAGCAGCTCGGGATACTCGTCCAGATGCTCCACGCTCCGGACGCCGGCGATGAGCCCGGTCACCGCCGGATGCGCGAGCGGCAGCTGCGTCGCCGCGGCGCGGACGGGGACGCCGTACCGGTCGCACGCGGCGCCGATCGCCTTCGCCCGAGCCACGACGTCGGGCGGCGCCGGCAGGTAGTCGAACCGGGCGCCCGCGTCGGGCGCGGCGAGCACCCCGCTGTTCATCACGCCGGCGACGAGCACCGCGACCCCACGCCGCTCGCACGCCGGGAGGAGATCGCGGATCGCCACCTGGTCGAGCAGCGTGTACCGGCCGGCGACGAGGACCGCGTCGAGGTCCGTCTCCCGCACGAACCGCGCGAGCATGGGCGCCTGGTTCATCCCGACGCCGACGGCCCGGATGACGCCGGCCTCGCGGAGCCGCAGGAGCTCGGGGATGGCCCGGTCGATCGCCGCCTGCCAGTGCGCGTCGGGGTCGTGGACGAGCGCGAGATCGATGCGGTCCAGGCCCAGCCGCTCGAGGCTCTCCCCGAGCGAGCGGCGGACGCCCTCGGCCGAGTAGTCGAACACGATCCCGCGGCCCGCCGTTCCGGCGTAGAACGCATCGGGCGTGCCGTCCAGGGCCTGGCGATCGACGTCGGCGCCGGGCGGGACCTCGCCCGCGTCCCGGACCAGGCGGCCGACCTTGGTCGACAGGACGAACGCCTCGCGCGGCACGCCTCGGAGCACCGCGCCGATTCGCCGCTCCGCGGCGCCATAGCCGTACAGCGGCGCCACGTCGAAGTACCGGATCCCGAGACCCCACGCGTGCCGGACGGTGGCCTCCGCGTCCGCCTCGCCGACCGCCCGGTAGAGCCCGCCGATCGACGCCCCGCCGAACCCGAGGCGCGTCACGGTCAGGCCCGTCCGGGCGAGGGGGACGGCTTCGAAGGGCTCGTACGGCACCCGGCATCCTCGTGCGCGACGCGGGACGAGGTTGACTGCGGTCGAGCGACCGGCGTATCGTTCATCCCATCGTCCAGTGGTCAGTATACTGAACAGGAGTCGAGGTGCGCCTGATCTCGGTGCGGACGGCGGGCGCGCCCACCCTCGGTATCCAGGCCGGCGAACGGTGGGCGGCAGCGTCCGACCTCCTCCCGGACGCGCCGCCCACCATGGCCGCCCTGCTAGACGCCGGGCCGGCAGCCGTCGCGGCGCTCCGGGCCGCGGCGACCGTTGCGGCGCTCGAGGCGGTCGGCCGGCCGCTCGAGACCTCGGAGCTGCTGGCGCCGGTACCACGCCCCGGCAAGGTCGTCGCGATCGGGCGCAACTACCGGGCGCACCAGGACGAGGAGGGTGTCGACCCGCCGACCTCGCCGCTGATCTTCGCCAAGTGGCCGAGCTCCGTTATCGGGCCCGCGGAGGCGATTCGCTGGGATCCCGAGCTCACCTCGCAGGTCGACTACGAGGCCGAGCTCGCCGTGGTCATCGGGACGCCGGCGCGGAACGTCGACGAGGCCGACGCGCTCCGCCACGTGCTCGGGTACACCTGCCTCAACGACGTCTCGGCACGCGACCTCCAGTTCGCCGACGGCCAGTGGGCCCGCGGCAAGTCGCTCGACACGTTCTGCCCGATGGGTCCGGCGCTCGTGACCGCCGACGAGATCCCGGACCCCCAGTCGCTCGCGATCCGGTGCCGGGTCAACGACCGGCTCGTGCAGGACTCGACGACGGCGCTCATGTACTTCGGCGTCGCGGCGATCATCAGCCACTGCTCGCGGGCATTCACGCTCGAGCCCGGGGACGTCATCGCCACCGGGACGCCGGGCGGCGTCGGCATCTTCCGCGATCCGCCCGAGCTGCTCGGCGACGGCGACGTCGTGACGGTGTCGATCGAAGGCGTCGGCGAGCTGCGCAACGTGTGCCGCCACGAGCGCGTGCCGGCGGTGGTCCGGTGACCGGCGGCGAGGAACGCTGGCTCGTCACGGGTGCGCTCGGATGCATCGGCGCGTGGACCGTCCGGGCGCTGGTGAAGCGCGGAGCGCCGGTCACGGCCTTCGATCTCGGGTCCGACACGCGGCGCCTCGACCAGATCATGACCGGTGACGAGCGAGCCTCGGTCAACGCCGTCCGCGGCGACATCACCGAGCTCGCGGCGATCCGCGCGGCGATCGACGATGGTGGGATCACGCACGTCGTCCACCTCGCCGCGCTCCAGGTCCCGTTCTGCCGCGCCGACCCGCCGCGCGGCGCGCTGGTGAACGTTCTCGGGACGGTCAACGTGTTCGAGGCGGTCAAGGCCGCGACACGCGCCGGCCGCACGATGGCGCCGGTCGTCTACACGAGCTCGATCGCCGTGTACTCGTCGGGCGACGTGGACCCGGTGTCGGGTCGTCTCACGGCTGACGCCGTGTCCCACCCGGTCAACCACTACGGCGTGTACAAGGCCGCGAACGAGGGCAACGCGCGTGTGTACTGGCTCGACGACGGCATCCCGAGCGTTGGCCTGCGGCCGATGACGGTCTTCGGGGTCGGCCGTGACCAGGGCATGACGAGCGGGCCGACGAAGGCCATCGTCGCCGCAGTCCTGGGGCAGCGGTACACCGTGCCGTTCGGCGGCCCCACGCTGTTCCAGTACGCGGCCGACGCGGCGGAGCTGCTCGTGGCGGCCGCGCAGCGCGGCGGGGCCGGGGCGACGGTGGTCAACATGCCGGGCACGGTCGCGGACGGCGCGCAGCTGGTGGACGCCATCGACGCCGCGGTCCCCGGGGCGCGCGACCTGATCTCGTTCGATCCCGTCGATCTCCCGTTTCCATCGGAGATCGACGCGGACGGCATCGAGGCGTTCGGCGCCGTCCCGATCACCCCGTTCGCCGAGGGCGTCCGGGAGAGCGTCGACATCTACCGACGCCTGGCGTCGGCCGGGCGGCTCGACGCGGCATCCCACGGCCTCGAGGACGGTTGACGGGCCGGACCTAGGTGTGATTCCCGGACAAGTTGTTGACGAAAGAGAGCCTCGTCCCAAGGTTGTGGGTGTTCAGCACCACACCGAAGGAGAGGCTCTCGTGGCCCATCGTACGGCGCGTCTCAACGT
>JAICUI010000113.1 GCA_025935925.1 Chloroflexota bacterium | reverse complement strand
GCGGTGGCGCTGATCCCGGGTGTCAGCCGGTCCGGGATCTCGATCTCGGCGGCGCTGTTCGCGGGACTCCGGCGCGTCGACGCCGTCCGCTACAGCTTCCTGATGGCCACGCCGATCACCGCGGCCGCCGTCGCGTGGGAGGGACTCAAGCTCGTTCGCGGCGAGGTCGCCGGCGCGACGGGCGGTGTCCTCATCGTCGGGGTCGTGTCGTCGTTCGTCTTTGGCATCGTCGCCATCGCCGTCCTGCTGCGCTACGTCCGGACG
Organism: Chloroflexota bacterium; assembly: GCA_025935925.1. Taxonomy (GTDB): domain Bacteria; phylum Chloroflexota; class Limnocylindria; order Limnocylindrales; family CSP1-4; genus CAIXZV01. Next base: position 3,040 of record JAICUI010000113.1, on the reverse strand, counting down.
CAGTCGTTCACGATCTTCGTCATCTACCGGCTGGTGCTCGCCGCGGTCGTCGTCGCGGTGTTCCTGGCTCGCTAGGCCGCCGATGGAGGTCATGAAGCAGGTCCGTCAGCGGGCGATCCGGGATCTCGTGGAGCAGCGCCCGATCCGGACGCAGCAGGAGCTCGCGGCGGCCCTTCGCGACCGGGGCTTCCGCACGACCCAGGCGACGATCAGCCGCGACGTCGCCGAGCTCGGGCTCGTCAAGGTCTCGCGGGACGGCACCCGCGCCTACGCGATCCCGCCGCGCCTCCGCGAGGCCGATGCCTCCGGCGAGGAGCGGGTTCGATTGCTGATGCACGACGTGCCCGTCGAGCTCCGGGACGCGGGGACGCTGCTGGTCCTCAAGACGCTGCCGGGATCGGCGCATCCGCTCGCGGCGGCCATCGACCGCGCGCGCTGGCCCGAGGTCGTCGGCTCGATCGCCGGCGACGACACCGTGTTCCTGGCGTTCGGCGACCGCGGGTCGCTGGGCCGGGTGCGGCGTCGCCTCGAGGAGCTCAGCCAGCTGACGGGGTCATAGCCGGCGCTCCTGGATTCTGGGCCGGAGCCCACGGCCTCCCGCCACGAGAGCCAACCATTCCATGCCCGACGTATTGGCTCGCCCAACGAGCCGCCTGTTGCATGGACGAGCACCCCCCGTGCAACGAGCGTCTCGCTGGCCGAGCATCCGACGTCGTCGTGCGACCGTCGACCCGCTGGGCGACCGAGCGTGGTCCGCGCGCTCGGAGCCGCCCGCCATGTGTCGATGGTCGACAGCGCCGAGTGAAAGCGAAGCGACCGTCGTCACCGCGACGTGACCTGGACCACTGACGCCACGCGATCCACCTCCGCGGCGTCGAGTTCGCCTTGGCCCGGCTGGGCAGCGTTCGCCGCGCCGGCCGCACCGGCGATTCCAAGCGCGTCGCCCGGATCGAGTCCACGCGCGAGCCCGGCGAGGTACCCGGCGAGGAACGCGTCGCCGCTGCCCACCGAGAACGGGCCGCGGTGCCGGGCTGGCAGGTTGCCGAGGGTCCACGCACCCGCGCCGGTCGCGAGGGCGGCGCCGTGCACGCCGCGCGTCACGATCGCGACCTCGGCGCCGCGCTGCCGGAGCGCCTCGGCCGCGGCAACCGCTCGCGGGCCGGTCCGCGCGCTGCTCCCGAGGACCGTCTCGGCCTCGCGCGCGTTGACCTTGACCAGCCACGGTCTCGCGGCGAGCGCCGCGACCAGCGGCTCCCCATCGACGTCGACGACGGCACGCGCGCCTGCCTCACGCGCGACCGATGCGAGGCGCGCGTAGGCGTCGGTCGGGGCGCCGGGCGGGAGGCTGCCCGCGAGCACGACGACGGACCCGGCCGCCTCCTCGGAGAGCGCCTCGCGAAGCGCCGCCTCGACGCGTGACCAGTGGACTGCGGCAAGGGTGAGCCCGGGCTCGTAGAGCTCGGTCAGCGCGCCCGTGGACTCGTCCAGCACCGACAGGCACGTTCGCGTCTCGCCCGCGGCGTCCACGGCGTGGAGCGGGATCGAGCGCCCCTCGAGCGCCGCGCGGTACCACGCCCCTGCATGCCCACCGAGCACCGCGACGACGGATCCCGGCAACCCGAGATGCGCCGCGGCGCGCACGACGTTCGCGGCCTTCCCGCCCGGGACGACGGCCAGGACGCGTGGCCGGTGGATCTCGCCCGGGACCAGCCGGTCGACCGCCACTGTCTTGTCGATCGCGGCGTTGAGCGCGACGCCGACGACCCGGGCGACCGCCGTCATCGGGCGGCGAGCGGACCGGCGAGCGCCTCCGCCTCGTCCCTGGTCGCCTGCCCGTCGACCCCGCCCAGCGCGCGGGTCGAGAGCGCCCCGCATGCGACCGCCAGCCGCAGGCACGCGTCGAGCGGCCGCTCGTCGAGCCACGCCGCGAGAAAGCCGGCGTCGAACGCGTCGCCGGCGCCGATCGCGTCCACGACGTCCACCGCCGGCGCCACCACGTCGACGGGATCGCCCTCGCCTCGCACTCCGACCGCGCCGTCTGGCCCGAGCTTGATCGCCACGGTCATCGAGCCGCCGCCGCGGCCCGCGAGGACGCGCGCCGCGCGCACCGGGTCGTCGACGCCCGCGAGCGCAAGCGCCTCCCCGCCGTTCGGCAGCAGCACGTCCGTCTCCGCGAGGACGGCGGCCAGCCCGGCGTCCCACCGGCCGTCGGGATCGAAGTTCGGGTCGAGGCTCGTCGTCGCGCCCGCGGACCGCGCCGCGCCGAACAGCCCGGGCAACCCGGCGGCGAGCCGCGGCTGGAGGAAGAAGCTACCGGCGTGGACGTGCCGCGCACGCCGGACCAGCGCCTCCGGGACGTCGGACGCGCGCAGCTCGCCGATCGCGCCCGTCGCGGTCAGGATCGCGCGGTCCTCGGCGCCCGCGAGGATCACGCTCGCGCCGGTCGGGACGCCCTGGACGACCCGGCAGCCCGAGACGTCGACACCGCGCGCGGCGACCGCGTCGAGCGTCAGCCGTCCGAGGGCGTCGTCGCCGACCGCGCCGACGAGCGCGACCCGCAGTCCGAGCCGGGCCGCCGCGCAGGCGGCGATCGTCGACGACCCGCCGATCGTCAGCCGGATCGTGTCCACGATCCGCTCCGCCTGCCCGAACAGCGGCTGCGGATCCGGGTCGGCGACGACGATGTCCGGGTTGACGTCGCCGACGACGAGGAGATCGAGGGCCCGGGTCACGCGTCGTCCCGGAGGTACCAGCCGGGTCCCGGCGCGTCGGGCCGCTTCGCCGCCAGCCAGCGCGGCCGCCACGGCACGGCCTCGGCGTCGACGAGCGACGTGATCCGCGCCAGCCGCTCGCGACCCGTCGTCGCCAGGAACGCGTCGCGATCGTCGCGGTCCATCGCGGCCGCCTCCGCCCACACCGACCGGCCCACGGCGACGCCGCTCGCCCCAGCGCGGCAGGCGACGCCGACCTGCCGCTCGAACGTTCCCTGGTCGACGCCGGCCGAGAGGATGACCCACGGCACGGCCGAGGCGGCGTCGAG
>JAICUI010000022.1 GCA_025935925.1 Chloroflexota bacterium | reverse complement strand
GCGCACGCTCGCGACCGATTCCGTGAAGTGGACGGGCGAGGGCGTCGCGGCGGTCGTCGCCGAGACGCCGGCCCAGGCGCAGGACGCGCTGGAGCTGATCAACGTCGAGTACGTGCCGCTCCCAGCCGTCGTCGACGCGGAGAAGGCGACGCAGCCGGGCGCGCCGCAGCTCCACGACAACGCGCCGAACAACATCGTGTTCGAGTGGAACGTGGGCGACCGGGACGGGACCGACGCCGCCTTTGCGAACGCCGAGGTCGTCCTCCACCAGCGCCTCGTCAACAACCGGCTCGTGCCCAACCCGATGGAGGTCCGGGGCGACATCGGCCTGTACAACCCGGGCACCGACGAGTACACGATCTGGATGTCGAGCCAGACGCCGCACATCCAGCGGCTGCTGCTGACGGCGTTCGTGACCGGGATCCCGGAGCACAAGGTGCGCTGCATCAGCCCGGACGTCGGCGGCGCGTTCGGCTCGAAGATCTTCTGCTACGCCGACATGGCGCTCGTGATGTTCGCGAGCAAGGCCGTCGGCAGACGGCCCGTGAAGTGGGTCGAGACGCGGCGCGAGAACTACCAGAGCACGATCCACGGCCGCGACCACGTCACCTACCTCGAGATCGCGGCGACGCGCGAGGGCGAGGTCAAGGGCCTGCGGGCGAAGACGTACGCCAACATGGGCGGCCGGCTGTCGACGATCGGCCCCGGGATCCCGACGACCCTGTACGGGCGCGTCCTCGCGGGCCCGTACAAGATCCCGAACGTCTACGCCGAGGTGACCGGCGTCTACACGAACACCACGTTCGTCGACGCGTACCGCGGCGCGGGCCGCCCGGAGGCGACCTACGTCGTCGAGCGGGCGATGGACCTCCTCGCGGACGAGCTCGGCATGGACCCGGTCGAGGTGCGCCGGAGGAACTTCCTGCCGCCAGACGCGTTCCCATACGACAACCCGTCGGGGCTGCTGACCGCCGTCAACGGCGAGAAGCTGTTCATCGACTCCGGGAACTACGAGCCGGCGCTGGACAAGGCGCTCGCGGCCGTCGGCTACGACGAGCTCCAGGCGAAGCGCGACGACGCGAAGCGGCGCGGGAAGCTGCTGGGCGTCGGCCTCTCGACGTACATCGAGGTGTGCGGCGTCGCCCCGTCGAAGTGGATCGGCGCCGTCGGCGAGGGCTGGGGCGCCGCGATGTGGGAGTCGGCGAACATCCGCGTCCACCTCACCGGCAAGACGGTCGTCACGATGGGCACCCAGCCCCAGGGCCAGGGCCACGAGACGACGTTCGCCCAGATCATCAGCCACGAGCTGGGCATCCCGATGGAGGACATCGTCGTCCAGCACTCGGACACCCAGGGCACGCCGTTCGGCTACGGCTCGTACGGGTCACGGACCTCGAACGTGGGCACCGGCGCGGCGCTCAAGGCCGCGGCCAAGATCCGCGAGAAGGCCCGGCGCTACGCGGCCCACCTGCTCGAGGCGTCGCCGGACGACATCGAGGTCGAGGGTGCGGAGTACCGGGTGAAGGGCTCGCCCGACAAGAAGAAGACCCTCCAGGAGATCGCGTTCGCGCTCGACCTCGCGTTCGACACGCCCGAGGGGATGGAGCCGTACCTCGACGAGACCGCGTACCACGACACGCCCAACTGCACGTTCCCGTTCGGGACGCACATCGCGGTTGTCGAGGTGGACGAGGAGACCGGCAAGGTCGACCTCGTGCGCTACGTCGCGGTCGACGACGTCGGCAAGAAGATCAACCCGCTCATCGTCGACGGCCAGCTCCACGGCGGCATCGCGCAGGGCGTGGGCCAGGCGCTCTGGGAGCAGGCGGTCTACAGCGACGACGGCCAGCTGCTCTCGGGCTCGATGATGGACTACGCGCTGCCGCGGGCCTCGTGGCTCCCGGCGTTCGAGCTCGACGAGACCGTGACGCCGAGCCCGGTGAACCCGCTCGGCGTCAAGGGCGTCGGCGAGGCCGGCTGTATCGCGTCGACGGCGGCGGTCGCGAACGCCGTGATCGACGCATTGAGCCCGCTCGGGATCCGCCACCTCGATATGCCGTACACGGCGCAGAAGGTGTGGGCCGCGATGCAGTCGGCGAAGGGAGGCCGGGCATGATCCCGGCGGCGTTCGACTACCGGCGCGCCGGCAGCGTCGACGAGGCGCTCCAGCTCATCGCGGCGGACGACGGCGCCAAGGTGCTCGCCGGCGGGCAGAGCCTGCTGCCGCTGATGAAGCTGCGACTCGCGTCGCCCGGCACCCTCGTGGACATCGGGCGGCTGGACGAGCTGCGGGGCATCGCCCGGCTTGACGACGGGCGGCTCCAGGTCGGCGCGCTCACGACCTATGCCGACCTGCTGGACTCCGCCGCGGAGCACTACGGCGTGCTGCGCGACGCGGTGCCCAACATCGGCGACGTCCAGGTGCGCAACGTCGGCACCGTGGGCGGCTCGATCGCCCACGCGGACCCGGCGTCCGACCTGCCGGCGGCACTGCTGGCGCTCGACGCGGAGATCGTCCTGCGGTCCTCGGCCGGCACGCGGAGCATCAAGGCGAGCGACTTCTTCGAAGGTCCGTTCCAGACGGCGATGCGTCCCGACGAGCTGCTCACGGCGGTCATCCTGCCGGGCCCGCGCGACGGGTCCGGGTCGGCGTACGAGTCGCTCGAGCAGCCGGCGTCCGGCTACTCCATGGTCGGCGTCGCCGTGGGCGTGGTCGTCGGCGCGGGCAACGCCATCGAGTACCTCGGCATCGGCGTGACCGGCGTCGGCGACCACCCGTACCGGGCGTCGGGCGTGGAATCCGCGCTCGTCGGTGCCGCGGCCACGGGCGAGGCCCTCGCCGCGGCCGCCTCGCATGCGGCCGATGGCATCACGGTCAACTCGGACATCCACGCCGGGGCCGACTACCGCCGCGCGATGGCGGCCGTGATCACCCGGCGCGCGATCGAGAAGGCGCTCGCGCGCGTCGGCTGACGCCCGCGATCCTCGCGGAACCTGAGGGGTGCGCCTCGAGCGGGTCACGCCCGGTCGCACCCCGCCGCCCGGCCTCGCCGGGGCGGTGCTGACGCGTGATCTCGCGGTTGCCGGCGGGCGGCTGGCCAAGGGGACCCGCCTGACGGCGGACGATCTCGCCGCGATCGCCGCCGCGCCCGACGGCCCCGACGCGACCGTCCTCCTGCTGGACGCGGGCGAGCTCCACGAGGAGGCGGCGGCGCTGCGCCTCGCGGCGGCCGTCCGCGGACCGGGGCTCGATCAGCGCGGCCCGAACGACAGCCGGGTCGATCTCGTCGCGGCGGTCGCCGGCGTCCTCCACGTCCGGGTGCGCGAGGTCGAGCGGCTCGACCGCATCGACCCGCTCGAGGTCTTCACCGCGCTCGACGGGTCGGTCGTGGCCGCGGGGCAGCTCGTGGCGTCCGTCAAGGTCGCGCCGCACGTGGTGGACGAGGCCGCAGTGGCCGCCGGCGAGGCCGTGGCGCGCGGCGGCGCTCGGCCGCTCGTGTGGGTCGCGCCGTTCGTGCCGATGCGCGTCGGCGTCGTGGTGAAGGAGTCGCTCCGCGCGGCCGACCGGGCGCGGTTCGAGCGCAGCGTCGCGGACAAGGTGACCGCGCTCGGGTCGACGGTCGCCTCGTTCGCGTACGTCGCGGACGAGGTGGCGCCGGTCGAGGGAGCGCTGCGCACGATGACGCGCGGCCGCCGAGCGGTCGACGTCATCCTGACCGCCGGCGGCCGGTCGACGGATCCTTTGGACCCGTTCTTCACCGCGCTCGAGCGCGTCGGGGGCCGGATGATCCGGCGCGGCGTCCCGGCGCACCCGGGGTCGATGCTGTGGCTGGCGCGGATCCGGCGGACGGCGGTCCTCGGGCTGCCGACGTGCGGCGCGTACTCCAAGGCGACCGCGGCCGACCTGCTGCTGCCGCGCCTGCTCACCGGCGAGCCGCCGAGCCGCGGGACCGTGGCGCGACTCGGCCACGGCGGGATCCTCACGCGCGACATGCGGTTCCGCTTCCCGACGTACGCCCGGCGGCTCGACGCGCCGGACGGCTGACCGACCGCGTCCATCGTCGTCCGTCGATGGGCCGCGTCGACGATCGCGGCGTATCCTCGACCGCCGATGAGCCAGCCGACTGTCGTCGACGCCGCCGCGCGGGCGGGCGCCGCCGACGACCCCGACCCGCGACCCCCCGGATCCGCCGCGCCGCGGTGGCCGGGCGCCGCGCCGTCCGCGCCGGCATCGTCGCTCGTCGGCCGCGAGCGAGACCTCGCCGCGCTGCGCGACCTGCTCCGCGGGCCCGAGCCCTCGTTCATCACGCTCGTCGGCGTCGGCGGCGTGGGCAAGAGCCGGCTCGCGACCGAGCTCGCGGTCCAGGACCTCGAGCCGTGCAACGGCCGCGTCGCGAGCGTCCCCCTCGACGCGGTGAGCGACCCCGAGCTCGTCCTGCCCGCGATCGCCGGCGCGCTCGGGATCGGCGACGAGCTCGGTGGCTCGGTGGCCGACGCGCTCGCCGAGGCGCTGGGCGGCGCGCCGACCCTCCTCGTCCTGGACACGGTCGAGCATGTCCGGTCCGCCGCCCCGGGCCTCGCCGACCTGCGCTCGCGCACCCCGGGCCTCACGATCCTCGCCACGAGCCGCGTGGCGCTCGGCGTGCCGCGCGAGCGGATCGTGTGGGTCGAGCCGCTGGCCGTCCCGGGAGACGCATCGCCGGACGAGCCGGCCGCCGTCGACGCGCTCCTCGCGAGCCCCGCGGCGCGGCTGTTCCACGAGCGCGCGCTCGCGGTCCGGCCGGACTTCGAGCTCACGGCGGCGAACGCGGCGCTGGTCGCCGCGATCTGCCGCCGCCTCGACGGCCTGCCGCTGGCCATCGAGCTCGCCGCGGCGGCGTTGCGCGTCCTGGCGCCCCACCAGCTCCTGGACCAGCTCTCCGACCGCATGGCGGACGCCGCCCCGGCCTCGACGACGGGCGCCCCCGGCATCGCGGGCGCCGATCCGTCCTTGCCCGCGCGCCAGCGGAGCCTGCGCACCGCGATGGACTGGAGCATCGGGCTGCTCGGCGAGCCGGTGCTGCGGCTGTACCGGCGGCTGGGCGTCATCGCGGGCGTCTTCTCCGCGTCGACGGCGGCCTCGATCCTGGACCGCGGCGAGCGGCGCGGCCTCGCGCCCGTCGGGATCGGGGTGGGGGAGGGCCTCGCACAGCTCGCGGCGGCGTCGCTCCTCCGGACGCACGGCGACCGCGGCTACGCGATGCTCACGACGGTCCGCGACGACGCGTTCGAACGGCTGCGTGCGGCGGGCGAGGCGGTCGCGATGCGCTGGGCCCACGCCTACGAGGTCCTCGCGATGGTCGAGGCGTCCGAGGTGCAGCTGCCGACGGAGCGGGAGATCGAGGCGCTCGATCGGCTGGACGAGGCGCACGACGACATCCGCGCGGCGCTCGACTGGGCGATCGAGCAGGGTGACGGCGCGTTCGCGGTCCGCATGACGGGCGCCTTGGCCGAGTTCTGGCGCACCCGCGGCCACCACACCGAGGGCCGGCTGCGGCTGGCATCGGCGCTGGCGCTCGCACCGGATGCGCCGGCACCGCACCTGCGCAAGGCGCTCGGCGGCGCCGGGCTGCTCGCGTCGTACCAGGGCGACTATGCGCTCGGCGAGTCGTACCTCAAGGAGGCGCTCGCCGCGGCGCGGTCCGACGGCGACGACGAGGCGGAGGCCGTGATCCTCGGCTGGCTCGGGAGCAACGCGTATGGGCGCGGCGACCTGGACGCCGCGGAGGGATACGTGTCGGAGAGCCTCGCGATCCGGCGGCGGCTCGGCGACCCGGCGGGGATCGCGACGGCGCTCAACGCGCTCGGCGGCGTGTACCACTTCCGGGGCGAGCTCGACCTTGCCCGCGAGATGTTCGCCGAGAGCCTGTCGCTCAAGCAGCGGCTGGGGAACGCGAACTCGCTCGCCGTGTCGCTGACCAACCTCGGCCTCGTCGAGCGCGATGCGGGCCGGCCGGCGGACGCCGAGGGCGCGTTCCGGGAGGCGATCGCGATCTGGGAGCGGACCGGCGACCGGCAGCGGATGGCGGTCGGGATCCACAACGCGGCGTTGCTCGCGCTCGACCAGCACCGCCACGATGACGCCGTGGCGCTGCTCGACCGCGCGCACGAGATCGCGCGCGAGCTCGGCGACCGGACCGAGGCGGCGTACGCGCTCGCCGACCGGGCCCGCGTCGACGTCGAGCGTGGCGAGCTCGACGCCGCGGCCGCCGACATCGCGGGTTCGCTCCCCCGGGCCGTCGGGCTGGGGGCGCGGATCATCGTCCCGATCGCGCTCGAGGCCGCGGGCAGCCTCGCCGCGGCCCGCGGCGACGACCCGCGCGCCGTGACGCTGTGGGCCGCGGCCGCCGCGGAGCGCGCCGACAGCGGGTTCGCGAACATGCCCGCCGACGAGCGGCACCTCGACGAGCGGATGGCGGCGGTCCGGGCGCGGCTCGATCCCGTGGCCTTCGCCGATGCATGGGCGTCCGGGACGGGCATCGGCACCGACGCCGCCGTCGACGTCGCGCTCGAGATGATCGGCGCACGGCGGCCGCGCTGACCTCTCGGGACCCGCCGCCCGTGCGCGGGCGCCCGGTGTAGCATCCCCAGCCTATGGCTGACACCCTCGACCCGGCCGCGGCCGCGGCCACGACGCGCACCGCCGCGCGCGATGGCCGGCCCGCCGGGACGCGCTCCATCGACGCCATCACGACGACCTTTCGCGAGCACGGCTACATCGCCGAACGGTCGCTCGCGACGACCGTCTTCCTTGCGCTCGAGCTCGGCCGGCCGCTGCTCCTCGAGGGCGAGGCAGGCGTCGGCAAGACGGAGCTCGCGAAGGTCCTCGCGGCCTCGCTCGGGGCCCGGCTGATCCGCCTCCAGTGCTACGAGGGCCTCGACGTCAACACCGCCGTGTACGAGTGGAACTACCCGCGGCAGATGCTGGAGATCCGGCTGCTCGAGGCGCGCGGCGAGATCGCGAAGGCGTCGGCGCACGACATCTTCGGCCCCGAGTTCCTGCTCAAGCGTCCGCTGCTCCGGGCGCTCGAGGCGACCGACGGCGTGCCGCCGGTGCTGCTGATCGACGAGATCGATCGCGCGGACGAGGAGTTCGAGGCGTACCTGCTCGAGATCCTGTCGGACTTCCAGGTCACGGTGCCCGAGATCGGCACGATCCGGGCGTCGCGGCCGCCGAGCGTCGTGCTCACCTCGAACCGGACGCGCGAGGTCCACGACGCCCTCAAGCGCCGCTGCCTGTACCACTGGATCGACTACCCGACGGCGGTCAAGGAGTTCGAGATCGTGTCGACGCGGGTCCCCGACGCGCCGCACCAGCTCGCCCGCGAGGTCGTCGCGTTCGTCCACCGGCTGCGGACCGCGGACCTCACCAAGGTCCCGGGTGTCGCGGAGACCCTGGACTGGGCGGCGGCGCTGCTGTCGCTCGGTGCCACGGAGCTCGACGCGGACGTGGTCGACGAGACGCTGGGCGTGGTCCTCAAGTACGAGGAGGACATCCGCCAGGTGCGCGGCGCGACGGCTCGCCAGTACCTCGCGGAGGCCGGGGCCGCGAGCTCCTGACCACCAGCGCTGGTGGTCGACTGGCGATTCGCTGCGGATCCGCGCCGGATGGCGACCGGCTCGCCCGTCGCTCGCCACGTACCGCCGCGGGGTGGTGTTGGGCGCGCGCCGGCTGCCGGCGAGGCGGGTTGCACCACCGCGGAGTGCTGCAAGGGGCGACTCGCGCCGCGGAGGCGCACTGAACACCACCGAGGGGTGGTGCGTGACGCGCACGTAATGGCACTCGCCGGCCGGTGCGTTGACCCGGGCGCGCCGGTTCGCAGCCGGTCGCTCGGCGACCCGTGGCACAGTGTCGGCATGTCGATGCGTGACGACGCCCCGGTCCTCGTCGCCGACACGGGCGAGGCCGTCGACGGTCGGCGGCTCCTCGCCGAGGCCGTCGGCTTCGGTCGGGCGCTGCGGAGCGCGGGCCTCCAGGTGGACCTCGGTGCCGCCATCGACTTCGCGCGCTCGATGTCGCTCGTGGACATGGGCAACCGCGGCCAGGTCAAGGATGCCGGTGCCGCCGTGTTCGTCCGGCGCCGCGACGACCGCGAGGTGTACGACCGCGTCTTCGACCGCTTCTGGCGCCGGCGCGGACGGTCGCTGCCACCGACGCGGATGGAGGGCGCCGAGCCCGACGTCGACCGCGAGGTGGGCGAGCCCGGCGAGTCGGACGAGGCCGCCGAGGGCACCGGCGCAACCCTCAGCGAGCTCGCCACGCTGGGCGTCCAGCTCACGACCGACGCGGACGAGGCCGGCGGCGAGATCGAGGGCGAGACGATCTCGCCCGACGCATGGTCGCGCGGCGAGGTCCTCCGCCACCGCGACTTCGACCGGATGACCGCCGCTGAGCTGCGCGACGCGGAGCGCTTCGTCGACGTCCTGCGACCCCGGCTGGAGAAGCGTCGCACGCGTCGTCACGAGCTCCACCCGCACGGGCGGCGGCTCGCACCGCGTGCCATGTTCCGGCGCAACCTCGCGACGGGCGAGCTGACCACCTGGGTCTGGCGCCGGCCCGTGCGCGAGCCGCGCCAGCTCGTGATCCTGTGCGACATCTCGGGCTCGATGGAGCGCCACTCGCGGCTCCTGCTCCGGTTCGCGCAGGCGCTGGCCCGGACCAACGAGGTGCGCACCGAGTCGTTCGTGTTCGGGACCCGGCTCACGCGCGTCACCCGGCTCATGAAGGACCGTGATCGCGACCGCGCGCTCGCGCGCGTCGCCGACAGCGTGACGGACTGGGCGGGCGGCACCCGGATCGGCGAGAGCTTCCGCGAGTTCAACCACAAGTGGGCGCGCCGGACGCTGCGCTCGAGCGGAGTCGTGATCGTCGTGTCCGACGGCTGGGACCGCGGTGACCCGTCGCTCGTCGCCGCGGAGACCGCGCGGCTCCGCCGCAACTGCCACCGCCTCGTGTGGCTCAACCCGCTCGCGTCGTCGCCCGGCTACCAGCCGCTCGCCGCCGGGATGAAGGCGGCGTACCCGTACATCGACGACTTCCTGCCGGCGGGGACGCTCGCCTCGCTCGAGCGGCTGGGCGAGGTGCTCGCGGGCGAGCGGATGGGGACCGCGCGCCGCGGCGCGGCCATCACCCACGCGACGACGGTGGCGCCGTCGATGGGCCTCGGCGGACCGGACGCGCTGCCGCCCCGGGCCCTCGACGCCGGCGCCGTCGACGCCGCGACGGCCCGTCCGCTGACCTGACGCGCCGACGGGCGTACCCTGACGCGACCGCTCGCAGGGAGGACCATCGATGCAGGAGCTGGTCGAGACGCTCGACGGCTGGCGCGCCGAGGGGGTCGGGGCGGGCCGCGCGGTCGTCGTCCGGACGTTCGGGAGCGCGCCGCGGCCCGAGGGCGCCGTCCTGCTGGTGACCGACGACGGCCGGATCGCCGGGTCGGTCTCGGGCGGCTGCGTCGAGGGGGCCGCCGCGGAGGAGATCGCTGCGGCGCGCAGGGACGGCCGGCAGCGGGTCATCCGCTATGGCATCAGCGACGAGCAGGCGTGGGACGTGGGGCTCGCGTGCGGCGGCACGATCGACGTGCTGGTGTCGCCCGACATCCCGGACGCGGCGATCGCGGCAGCCCGCGAGACCCGCGACGGCCGGGGTGACGGCCGGGCGATCGTGACGCCGCTCCCGGCAGATGCGCCGCCCGCGGCGTTCGGGCAGCACACGCCGGGCGCGGGCGACGTGCCCGGAACGCCGCTGGTCGTCCACGACGACGGCCGACTGGAGGGGTCGCTCGGCGATCCCGCGGCGGACGCGGCACTCGTCGACGAGGCCCTCGCCGCGCTCCGCGCCGGCACCTCGAAGACGGTCGAGGTCGCCGGTGTCCAGCTGTTCGTCGAGGCGTACCCGGTGCGGCCGCGGCTGGTCGTCGTCGGCGCCGTCGAGGTGGCGCGGACGCTCGTCCGGCTCGCCAAGGAGCTGGGCTACGAGACCGTGGTCATCGACGGGCGCGCGGCGTTCGCGACCGAGGCGCGCTTCCCGGACGTGGACCGCCTGATCGTCGGCTGGCCCGACGAGCTCGCCGACGACATCGGGCTCGGCCCCGGCGACGCCGTCGCGGTGCTGACGCACGACGTGAAGTTCGACGAGCCGGCGATCATCACCGCCCTGGCCCGCGGCTGCCGCTACGTCGGCGCGGTCGGGTCGAAGAAGACGCAGGGCGACCGGCGGGCGCGGCTCCTGGAGGCCGGCGTCGCCCCGGACGCGCTCGACCGGCTTCGCGGGCCCATCGGGCTCGACCTCGGCGGCCGGCTGCCGGCCGAGACCGCGCTCGCGATCCTCGCCGAGGTCGTCGCGGAGCGGCGCGGCGGCGCCGGGCGGCCGATGCGTGACGTCGCGCGGGACCGCGCGGCGGCCGACGCCGGGCCGACCGCGGCGGCGGACGCTGGGCCGACCGCCGAGGTCGCGGCGGCCGGCGCGGCATGAGGGTCGTCGGGATCGTCCTTGCCGCGGGATCGTCGACGAGGTTCGGGTCACCGAAGCTGCTCGCCTCGCTCGATGGCCGGCCGGTGCTGCAGCACGTTCTCGACGCCGCGGCGTCCGCCGGCCTGGACGACGTCGTGGTCGTGCTGGGCGAGGGCCACGAGGCGACGGAACGCGCGATCCACTGGCGGCGTCAACGGCGCGTGGTGAACCCCAACCCCGCCGACGGGCTGGCGAGCTCGCTGCGGCTCGGGCTCGACGCGGCCAGGGCCGCACCGGGCGCGGAGTCCGCGATCGTGCTGCTCGGCGACCAGCCGCAGGTCCGCGCGGCGACGATCCGCGCCGTCATCGCCGCGGCGGAGGCCACCGATCTCCCGTTCGTCCGTGCCCGCTACACCGAGGACGGCGCCCCGAACCCCGTCCTGATCCGCCGCTCTGCCTGGGCCGCGGCGGCGGCCCTCGACGGCGACCACGGCCTGGGCCCGCTGCTGGCCGCCGACCCGGAGCGCGTCCTCGCGGTGGACGTCGACGGCGACAACCCGGACGTCGACACCCCGGCCGACCTGGCCCGCCTCGCGGCCGAGGCACGCGCGTGAGCCCGTCGCGCGGCGCCACCCCGTCGAAGCTCGAGGAGACCTGGGCGGACCGTGTCCGAGCGAACCGGGTACAGGCCGAGCGGCTGCGCGAGACCCAGCCCCCGGACTTCTACGCACCCGTCACGAGCCTGTTCGTTGCGGATCCCCGCCGCGCGGGCGAGCCGGCGCTCGACGCCCTGATCGGGCTCGCCGACCCGGACGCGACGTGGCTGGACATCGGTGCCGGGGCGGGCCGGTACGCGCTGCCGCTCGCCCTCGCCGTCAAGGACGTCGTCGCGGTCGAGCCGTCGGGCAGCATGCGCCGCGCGCTCCGGACGGGGCTCGACGAGCACGGCATCCACAACGTGAGGATCGTCGCGGGCGCCTGGCCGGACGCGCTCGATGAGCTGGGTCCGCTGCCGGCCGTCGACACCTCCCTGATCGCCCATGTCGCGTACGACATCGAGCCGATCGGCGCCTTCCTCGACGCGATGGAGGCGGCGACGCGCGACCGGTGCGTCGCGCTGCTCACCAACCGCAGCCCGGCGTCCGTCGCGGACCCGTTCTGGCCGCTCGTCCATGGCGAGGAGCGGGTGCCGCTGCCGGCGCTGCCCGAGCTCGTGGAGCTGCTCGAGGCCCGGGGACGGACCGTGGAGGTCGAGACGCTCGAGCGATCGCCGCGCACCTTCGACTCCGTGCCCGCGCTGACGGCGTTCCTGCGCCGGCAGCTGTTCATCGCCGAGGGCGGCGAGAAGGACGTCCACTTCCGCGCGATCCTGCCGGACCACATCACGCGCCGCGACGACGGTGGCTGGACGCTGTCCGAACGGCCGACCGGGAGCCTCGGGCTGGTGCGCTGGAGCGTGCCGCGGGACTGAACATCGGTTCCGGTTGACGGCGCACCGTCAGCGCGGGACACTCGCGCCGCGTACAACGTCACGCAACACTGCCCGGTCCACGGCACCTCGAAATCCGCGGCCGGGCGCGCGCCGAACATCCACCTGTCCGCCGAGCCCGAGCCGGGGGGTACGGGCCCGACATCGGTCCCGCACGCGCGGGAAGGAGGAAGGCGTCGGATGATCCCCGCCCAGCTGGACTACGTCCGTCCGGCCTCGCTGGACGAGGCGCTGCGGATCCTCGTGGACCGCGAAGGGGAGGCGAAGCTGCTGTCGGGCGGCTACAGCCTCATCCCGCTCATCAAGCTCCGGCTCGCGCAGCCGGCCCTCCTCGTGGACCTGCAGTCCGTCCCCGGGCTCGACGCGATCGCCGAGACGGACGACGCGCTGGTCATCGGCGCCCGGGCGACGCATCGGGACATCCACGAGTCCGCGGTGATCCGCGATCGGTACCCGGGGATCGTCGACGTCGCCGGCGGCATCGGCGACCCGCAGGTCCGCAACTGGGGGACGATCGGCGGATCGGTCGCCCATGCCGACCCGGCCAGCGACTGGCCGGCGTTTCTCCTCGCCGCGAACGCGACGATCGTGTGCCGCGGGCAGGGCGGGGAGCGCGAGGTCCCGGCCCGCCACTTCTTCGTCGACACGTTCACGACGGCGATCGAGCCGACGGAGGTCCTGACCGGGATCCGGATCCCGCGCCGCGCGGCGGGCGTGGGGGGCGCCTACCAGAAGCTCGAGCGCAAGGTCGGCGACTTCGCGACCGCCGGCGTCGCGGCGATCGTCCGGATCGACGCGGGCGGCACGATCGTCGGCAGCGGGATCGGGGTCACGGGCGTGTCGGCGTCCCCGTATGCCGCGGTCGACGCCGAGTCGGCCCTCGCCGGGAAGCGGCCCGGCGACGACGCGTTCCGCGCTGCGGGCCAGGCGGCCGCGGCGATGAGCCAGCCGGTCTCCGACGTCCGCGGTCCGGTGGACTACAAGCGGGCCATGGTCGCGGAGCTCACGGTCCGCGCCCTCCGTCGCGCCACCGAGCGCGCCCTCGCCTTCAACGGGTAGAGCGATGACGACGCAACACGTGTCCCTCACCGTCAACGGGCAGCCGATGGAGGCCGACGTCGAGCCGCGCCTCCTGCTCGTCCACCTCCTGCGCGACGTCTTCGGCCTCACGGGGACGCACGTCGGCTGCGACACCAGCAACTGCGGCGCGTGCACGGTGCACGTGGACGGCCGGAGCGCCAAGTCGTGCACGGTGCTCGCC
Organism: Chloroflexota bacterium; assembly: GCA_025935925.1. Taxonomy (GTDB): domain Bacteria; phylum Chloroflexota; class Limnocylindria; order Limnocylindrales; family CSP1-4; genus CAIXZV01. Next base: position 29,855 of record JAICUI010000022.1, on the reverse strand, counting down.
GTCCAGGCGTCGGGCTCGGAGATCAGGACCATCGAGGGGATGGCCGACGGCGCCACGCTCCACCCGCTCCAGCAGGCGTTCTGGGACCAGCACGGCCTCCAGTGCGGCTTCTGCACCCCGGGGATGATCATGCAGTCGGCGTGGCTGCTCGAGCAGAACCCGCACCCGACCGACGACGAGGTACGCGAGGGGATCAGCGGCAACCTGTGCCGCTGCACCGGCTACGTGAACATCGTGAAGGCGGTCCAGCAGGCGGCGGGGCAGCTGTCGGCGTCCGAGTCGGCGCCGGTCGCAGCGGCCGCCACCGTGGACGCGTCCTAGGCGCCCCGAGGAGACCCGATGACGACGGAGCTGCACCCGCAGACGACCCCCGAGGTCGGGGGCATGGGCCACTCGGTCAAGCGCAAGGAGGACCCGCGCTTCATCCAGGGCAAGGGCGAGTACATCGAGGACGTCAACCTGCCGGGCCAGCTGTGGCTCGACATCGTCCGCTCGCCGTACGCGCACGCGAAGATCAAGTCGATCGACGCGACCGAGGCGCTCAAGATTCCGGGCGTCGCCGCGGTCGTCACCGGCAAGGACCTCGAGGGCTACAAGCTCCACTGGATGCCGACGCTCGCCGGCGACATGCAGATGGTGCTGCCGGTCGACACGGTCATGTACCAGTCGCAGGAGGTCGCCGCGGTCATCGCGACGTCCCGCTACGCGGCGGCCGATGGCGTGGCAGCGGTCGAGGTGGACTATGAGCCACTGCCCGTCGTCGTCGACCCGAAGAAGGCGCTCCAGCCCGACGCGCCGGTGCTGCGCACCGACCGCGGCCCGGACAAGCAGACCAACCACATCTGGCACTGGGAGTCCGGCGACGCGGCCGCCGCGGACGAGGCCCTCGCGAACGCGGACGTCCGGATCGCCGAGGACATCTACATCCCGCGCATCCACGTCGCCTCGATCGAGACGTGCGGCATCGTCGCGGACTGGAACCCCATCCGGCAGCAGCTGACGATGCACCTCACGACGCAGGCCCCGCACGCGATCCGGACGGTGGTCGCGCTCGTGGCGGCCGGCGCCGGCCTGCCGATCTACGAGCACAACATCCGGGTCAAGACCCACGACATCGGCGGCGGGTTCGGCGGCAAGGTGCCCGTCTACCCGGGCTACGTGCTGGCCGTCGCGGCCTCGTTCCTCACGGGCAAGCCCGTCAAGTGGATCGAGGACCGGAGCGAGAACCTCCAGGCGGACTCGTTCGCCCGCGACTACCACATCCACGCCGAGATGGGCGCGACGAAGGACGGCAAGATCCAGGCGCTCAAGGTCAGGACGATCGCCGATCACGGCTACACCGACGCCGCGGCCGACCCGTCCAAGTTTCCTGCCGGCCTGTTCAACGTCATCACCGGCTCGTACGACTTCCCGAATGCGTTCGTCGAGGTCGACGGCGTCTACACCAACAAGCCGCCCGGCGGCGTCGCCTACCGCTGCTCGTTCCGGGTCACCGAGGCCGTCCACGCGATCGAGCGGATGGTCGACATCCTGGCCCACGACATCGGGAAAGACCCGGCGCAGCTGCGGATGGAGAACTTCATCCAGCCGGAGCAGTTCCCGTACCACACGCCCACCGGCTGGGAGTACGACTCGGGCGACTACCCGAAGGCGCTCCAGAAGGCGCTCGACCTCATCGGCTACGACGAGCTTCGCAAGGAGCAGGCCGAGAAGCGCGCCCGCGGCGAGCTGATGGGCATCGGCATCTCGTCATTCACCGAGATCGTGGGCGCCGGCCCGTCGCACGACTTCGACATCCTCGGCCTGAAGATGTTCGACTCGTGCGAGATCCGGGTCCACCCGACGGGCAAGGTGCTCGCCCGCCTCGGCGTCCAGAGCCAGGGCCAGGGCCACGAGACGACGTTCGCCCAGATCATCGCGGAGGAGCTCGGCTTCCCGGTCGCCGACATCAAGATCGAGGAGGGCGACACCGACACGGCGCCGTACGGGCTCGGGACCTACGCGTCCCGCTCGACGCCGGTCGCCGGGGCGGCGACCGCCATCGCGGCCCGGAAGATCAAGGAGAAGGCCCGGCTGCTCGCCGCGCACCTGCTCGAGGCGTCCCCCGACGATCTCGAGTGGACGAACGGCAGGTGGTCGGTCAAGGGCAGCCCCGACCGGTTCAAGACGATCCAGGAGATCGCGTTCGCGGCCTACACCAACCATCCGCAGGGGATGGAGGCGGGCCTCGAGGCCGTCGACTACTACGACCCGCCCAACCTGACGTTCCCCTTCGGCTCGTACATCGCCGTCGTCGACATCGACAAGGGCACGGGCGAGGTCACGGTCCGGCGATTCGTCGCCGTCGACGACTGCGGCAACATCATCAACCCGATGATCGTGGACGGGCAGATCCACGGCGGCCTGACGATGGGCCTCGCCCCGGCCCTCTACGAGCAGATCACGTACGACGAGCTGGGCAACAACCTCGCCGGGACGTTCATGGACTATCTGCTGCCGACGGCCGTCGAGACGCCGGCCTGGGAGCTCGAGAAGACGATCACGCCGTCGCCGCACCACCCGATCGGCGCCAAGGGCGTCGGCGAGTCGGCGACGGTCGGCGCGCCGCCGGCGATCGCGAACGCGGTCGTCGACGCGCTGTGGCACCTCGGCGTCCGCAACATCGACATCCCGATCACGCCGCCCAAGGTCTGGCGGATCCTGCACGACAAGGGCATCAGCTAGGCCATGTCCGGAGTCATGTCCGGACCGGTCCCGTTCCGGCGGGTCGCCGAGCTCGAAGAGGCGGGCGTCGCGTTCGCGACGGCGATGGTCGTCGCGGTCCAGCGGCCCACGTCCGCGAGACCCGGGGCGCGGGGGATCGTCCATCCCGACGGCACGATCGAGGGCTGGGTCGGGGGCTCGTGCGCTCAGCCCGTCGTCGTCCGCGAGGCGCTGCGCTCGCTCCAGGACGGGCAGCCGCGGCTGCTGCGGCTGTCGAAGGACGCGCCCGCCGAGGGCCGGCGCGGCGACGGCGTCGTCGAGCTCGTCATGACGTGCCACTCCGGGGGAACGCTGGAGATCTACGTGGAACCGCACCTTCCCGCGCCGGCGCGGTGGGTCGCCGGGACGACGCCGATCGCCGCGGCCGTGGCGTCCCTCGGGGCGGCGCTCGGCTGGCGGGTGTCGGTGTTCGACCCGGTCGCCGAGCCCGAGGCGTTCCCCGGCGCCGAGCTCGTCTCGCAGGAGACGGCGCTCCGCCGCATCGATCCCGACGTGACGCCGTACGTGGTCGTGGCCACCCAGGGGATCTGGGACGAGGAGGCCCTGGACCGGGTGTTGCGCCGCGAGCACGTCGCGTACGTGGGCCTCGTGGCGTCGCCGACGCGCGCCGCGGTCGTCCGCCAATGGCTGCGCGACGAGGGCGTCGTTCCCGAGCGGCTCGCCGCGCTCCGGGCCCCCGCCGGGCTCGACCTCGGCGCGGAAACGCCGGAGGAGGTCGCGGTCTCGATCCTCGGCGAGCTCGTCCAGGTGCGCCGCGGCCGGGCGCCGTTCGTCGCGATGCCCGGTCCGGCGACGCTCGCGGGTGAGCCGGGCGATGCCGGCGCGCCGGTCGCCCAGGCGCCCGACGATATCGTCCTCGTCGACCCCGTGTGCGGCATGACGGTCGAGCGTGCGCACGCCCGCCACCTCGCCGAGTACCAGGGCGTGGTGTACGCGTTCTGCCGGATGGGCTGCCGTACGGCATTCTTGAGGGAGCCCGCGGCGTACATCCCCGGGACCACGACCCCCGCTGCGGAGGCCTAGATGCAGTTCCAGGGCACCGTCCAGATCGACGCCCCGCGCGACAAGGTGTGGGCCTTCCTGCTCGACCCGAACCAGGTCGGGTCGTGCGGGCCGGGCGTCGAATCGATCGAGGTCATCGACGAGGACCACTTCCGCGCGAAGGCGAAGGTCGGCGTCGGGTTCATCTCGGCGCGCTTCACGGTCGACATGACGATGGCCGAGAAGACGCCGCCGGACCTCGCCGTCCTCAAGGCGCACGGCCAGGCGCCGGGATCCGCGGTCGACGCGACGGCGAGGATGGAGCTTTCCGGACCCGACGCGGGACCGACGCAGATGGACTGGTCGGCGGACGTCGCGATCTCGGGGACCCTCGCGTCGGTCGGCGCCCGGATGATCGAGGGGACGGCGAACAAGATGATCGGCCAGACCTTCGACTGCATCCGCTCGAAGCTCGCCGGCGCCTGACGACCCGACCGACCGGTCGATGGAGCGCCTGCACGCCGTCATCGGGCCGCTCGCCACGAACGTCCATGTCCTCGCGGACGCGCCCAGCCGCGAGGCGATCGCGATCGACACCGCGATCCCGTGCCTCGACTGGCTCGCCGGGGCGTTGGCGGACCGTGGCTGGACGCTGAAGCTCATCGTCAGCACGCACGGACACTGGGACCACGTGGGCGACAACGCGGCGGTCGCCCGGCACACCGGCGCCGACATCGCGGTCCATCCCGCGGACCGCCACATGCTCGAGGCGCCGTCCCCGGTCTTCCCGCCGCCGTTCGAGATCCCGCCGAGCGTCCCGGCCGTCGAGCTCGCCGAGGGCGGCGACGTCCGCTTCGGCTCGCTCCGGCTGCGCGTCCTCCACACGCCGGGTCACACGCCCGGGTCGGTGTCCCTGCTCGACGAGGACGAGGGCGTCCTGTACAGCGGCGACACGCTGTTCGCGCAGGGCTGGGGGCGGACGGACCTTCCGGGCGGCGACCCGGGCCTGATCGCCGCGTCGCTCGCCCGTCTCGCGGGGCTCGACGACCGGCTCGTCGTCCATCCCGGGCACGGCGCGTCCACGACCATCGGCGACGAGCGCCCGTGGCTCGACGACGTCCGGCGGACCGGCCGGCTGCCCTTCTGACGCGCTACCGCGAGGCGCGCCGGTAGCGTCCCTCGAGGGTCGCCGTCGCGAGCACGTTCGCCGCCCGCAGGCCATCCCGGACGGCGGCGGCGTTGGGCGCGCCGGGCAGGTCCAGCGGCGCCGCCAGCGCGGACAGCGTGAACCGGTAGCGGTGCTCGCCCGACGGCGGACACGGCCCACGCCAGCCGACGGTCCCGAAGTCGTTCGTGCCCTGGCGCGGCGCGTCGGGCGACGCCGAGACGCCGAGCGGCAGCGCGCCCGTGTCGGTGCCCGTCAGGTCCAGCGCGATCCAGTGCACGAACCCGTTGGCGCCCGGGTCGTCCACGACGAGCACGAGCGCCGCCGTCCCGTCCGGGGCGCCGGACCAGGCGAGGTCGGGCGACGTGTCCTCGCCGTCGCACGTGAACCGGCGCGGGATCTCGCCGCCGGCGGGGAACGCGGTGGTCGTGAGCTCGAAGGTCGCGGGCATGGTCGCCTCCGTTGGCGGTACGGACGCCGGCGCGCTCGACGCGCCGGCGGCTTCGCTCGCGGTCGCGGCGCCGACCGATGCGGCCGCCGTCGGGCTCGAGGTCGCCGTCGCGGGTGTCCCGGACGACGCCGTCGTCCCGCAGGCGGCCGCGAGAAGGGCGAGCACGGCCAGGGCCGGGACGAGCGTCCCGAGGGCTGGACGGCGGCGTGCGACGCGGCGCGCCGCCGGACCTCCATCCTCCACGTCGCGCGCTGCGGCCACGTGCATCCCGGGCGCCCGCCGCGCTACGCGCTTCTCTCGGCTTCGCCGGCCGGGCCGGAACCGGCGTCGGCGCCGGGCCGCCAGCCGGGCTCGGCCGGGTGATCCATCGGCCGCCCGAACGCCTGCCAGCGGCGGACGACCTGGAAGCCGAGTCCCTCGTACAGCGCGAGCGCCCCGGTCGGGTTGGCCGCGTCGACCCGGAGCCACGCCTCGGTGATGCCGCGGTCGCGGAGCACCCGGAACGAGGCGGCGCACAGCGCCTTCGCGACGCCGCGGCCGCGCCACGGCCGGCGAACCGAGACGTGGTCGAGCCAGCCGCGCGCGATGCCGAGCGCCTCGTTCTCATCGGCGTACACGTAGTTCTGCACCGAGCCCACCACCTCGTCGCCGTCCCATGCGACGCACCACAGCGAGGTGTCCGTCTCCGGCCCGTGGAACCGCGCCTGGAAGTCCGCCTCGTCCGGCTCGCGCCGTCCCCAGTGGTCGCGGAACGCCTCGTCGTCCGCGGCGAAGATGGCGCGGTGCTGGTCCTCGGTCACGGGCCGCAGCTCGATGCCGTCGGGCAGCGCGTGCTCGGGCAGCGGACCGTTCAGCCAGCGGCGCATCTCGAACCCGAAGCGGATCGGGACGTAGCCGTTCGCATCGAGCAGCGCCCGGTCGGCGACCTCGTCGTCCATCGCATACGCCCGCCGGTGGCGCGGTCCCGGGCGAGGGTCGGCCGCGGCCGCCGCCCGCAGACGATCGTGGGTCGCCTGGTAGAGGGCCGTGCCGATGCCGCGGCGGCGGAGCTCCGGGACGACGGAGCCCGCGCTCTCCGCCACGAGCGCGCCGTCGCGGACGACGAGATACCCCGCGGCCTGGGCGACGATCGACCCGTCGAGCTCGGCCACGAGCATGTCGCGCTCGAGCTGGAACATCTCGGACTCGGGCCACTCGTTGGCCCACGACTCGGCCGTGTGCACCTCGTCCATGCCGTCGGCCGCGCGGCTCCGGTTCGCGACGTCGGCGAGCGCCGGCCAGTCAGCGGCGGTCGCGTGACGGAACGTGAGGCCCGGGACGCGCGGCGGGGCCGGCGCGAGCGCGGCATTCGTGGCCCGGCCGGCCCCGGCCGTCACGGCGTGCCTCGCCGGGGCATGGGCTTGCGGAAGTTCGTCCCGCTCGAGACGAGCCGGAACCCCGCCGAGGCGTACAGGTCCATCGCGCGATTGTGGTTCATCTGGTCCACCCCGAGGTACGCGGAGGTCGCGCCCGCGTCGCGCAGGATCCGCAGGCTGCGCGCGATCGCAGCCCGCGCGAGGCCGCGGCGACGGTGGGCGGGGTGCGTGGCCACGCCCGCGAGGAGCCCGCGGAGCGACCCGTCCGGGCGCGGATGCAGCTCGTTGGACACGCCGGCCGCCGGCTCGTCGCCGCGGAACGCGACGACCTGGAGGTCGAGCCGGAACTGCGGCCCGTCCACCCACTCGTCCATGCGCTGCTCGTCGTCCTCCGCCTGGCCCCAGTGCTCGTGGAACCCGGCGACGAACATGTCGTGCACGGCCGGGAGCTCGTCCTCGCGCGGCGTCCGGAGCTCGTAGCCCTCGGGGACGACCTCGGGCGGCAGGTCCTCGAGGTCGTCGCGGAGCATCTCCGCCTCGTACCGGACCGGCGTGTAGCCGAGCATCGCGAGCGCGGCCTCGCCCTCGGTGTCGCCGCCGAACAGGTAGTGCCCGATGTGCTCCGGCCGGTCGGTCGGGTTCGCCTCCGACAGCTCGGCCGCCCTCGCCTCCAGCCAGCGCGCCACGGTCTCGGCGACGCCGTGGCCCCAGGCCGCCGGGGCGACGAGGAGCGTCGCGTCGTACAGCCGGTCGCCGTCGGCGAGGTCGTGCCACTCGAGCCGGGCATAGCCCTGGGTCGCGCCGTCGCGCTCGACGACGATGCAGTCCTGGGTCGGATCCGAGTTGACGAGGTGGGTGTAGCGGTGGCGCATCCCGTCGGCCTCCACCGGCTCGATCACGCCGCACGCCTGGCGGAGCGCGTTGTTGGCGACGACCATGCCGGGGATCTCGTCGAGGTTCCGCCAGCGGCGGAAGGTGATGCCGGTGCCGTCGATGGCGGCCGGCGCCGGGGCGCGAGTCAGCGTGGTCATCGATCGCTCCCGTACTTGCTGCGCATGTGCTGGTTGACCGAGACGTGGATCGCGCGCCACTTCCGGCGCTCCACGGCCCGGGCGAGCGGGTCGTTGGCGAGCGTGACGCGCATGGCCTCGCGCTCGAGCTTGCGCTGGCTCGCGAGCCGCTCGCGCGCGAGGCGTCCGTCCTGGAGCGCGGCCTTCACCGCGCATCCGGGCTCCGTCTCGTGGCGGCAGTCGCTGAACCGGCACGCGGCCGCCAGCTCGGCGATGTCCGAGAACGCGTCGTCGAGGCCGTCGGCGGCGTTGGTGACCGCGAGCGAGCGGATCCCGGGGGTGTCGATGAGGATCCCGCCGCCCGGCAAGCGGACGAGCTCCCGGTGCGTGGTGGTGTGCCGGCCGCGCGAGTCGTCCTCGCGAACGGCGCCGGTCCGCTGGCGCTCCATCCCGACGAGCGCATTGACGAGGGTCGACTTGCCGACGCCCGACGAGCCGATCACGACGGCGGTGCGGCCCGGGCCGAGGTGGTCGGCCGCGAGCGCGTCGACGCCGTCACCGGTGAGCGCCGACATGGTCCGGACCTCGACGCCCGGCGCGACGGCCTCGGCGGCGACGCGGAGGCTCGCCAGGTCGTCGGCGACGTCCGCCTTGTTGAGGAGCAGCACGGGCGTCGCGCCGCCGGCCCACGCCACGGCGAGGTAGCGCTCGAGCCGCCGGAGGTTGAAGTCGCCGTCGAGACCGGCGACGACGAACGCGACGTCGACGTTGGCCGCCATCACCTGCTCGCCGGCCAGCGTCGCCTCGCCGAGCCCGACGTTCCGGGTGAAGGCCGCGCGCCGGGGGAGGACGGCCTGGATGACCGTCGTGTCGCCCGGGCCCGTGCCGGAGACGGCGACCCAGTCGCCGACGGCCGGCAGGTCGCCCGGGCCGGCCGCCTCGTGGCGCAGGCGGCCCGAGACCACGGCGTCCCGGTCACCGTCGGCCGTGGCGACGAGCCACGCGTCGCGGTTCGCGACGACGACCCGGGCCGGCACCCATCCGGCCGCGTCGTACGGCAGGAAGGCGGAGGCCCAGCCCGGGTCCCAGCCGAGCTCGAGCAGGGGGGCGGACGCCATCACGCTCATCACCCGACCCGCTTGAGCTTGCCGGTGCGCTTCGCGTATCGCTCGGCGCGGCCGAAGGCCCAGAGTCCCGCCGGGATCAGGACGATGCCCATGATCACGAGCGGCACGACGTCGTGCCACAGCGCCGTGACCGGCTGCCCGTCGAGCAGGCCGGCGCGAACGCCGTCGAGGACGTACGTGGCGGGCGAGAGCCGCGACAGCGCCTGCATCCACTCGGGCAGGACGCTGACCGGGTAGTAGACGCCCGACACGAGCAGCAGGCACGACTGGAGGACGAAGGTCATCTGCGCCCCGCGCTCCACGTACAGCAGCGGAAGGATCGCGGCCATCATCCCGATGCCGACGAAGCTGAACGAGCCGAGGAGCACGAACACGAGCGCCGTCGGCACGTTCTCGACGTGGAGGTCGAGCCCGCGGAAGAACAGCAGCATCACGACGAGGATCGCGGCGGTGTGCACGAGCCCGTAGGCCATGGCGTACAGGCACGAGCCCAGGAGCTGCGTCCAGCGCCGGATCGGCGCCATGAACGTGTACTCGAGGGTGCCCTCCCAGCGCTCGACCTGGATCGTCTCCGCGATCCACCCGAACACCACCGAGAGGTAGTTCCAGAAGATGGCGCCGATCATGAGGGTGAGCAGCAGCCGCTCGTCACCCGCCGCGGCGCCGATCAGCGAGACCGACAGCGCTCCGGCGACGGAGTAGACGAGGAAGGCGAGCTCCCACCCCCAGTAGCGGCGGGTGAGGAAGAAGTTGCGCTCGACGAAGGCGTACGACGCCTTCAGCTCATGCGCGAGGACGGTCAACTCGGGATTCCTTTCGGAGGATGCCGCCCGGGTCCCGGAGGAGCCGGGACCCGGGGCGGTGCGTGGCGAGGGTCACCCCTGCCACGCCGGGGAGGTCAGGGCGTCGCCGCCGACCCGGCGCCCGAGCCGCACGAGCGACTCGCCGAGGCGGTGGCGGATGGACCGGGCCTGCGACAGGGCAGCCCGGTCGGCGTCGCGCAGGATCCGGAAGCGCGCCTGGCGCTCCCGGACGTCCGCGAGCCGGAGCTCGATGTGCTGCATGTGGAGGTCCTTTCGGAACAGGTGGTGCTGGCGGTGGGCGTGGTTGCGTTCCTTGATCGCGGTCATCGCGGCACCTCCTTTCGTGGTGTCAGTCGTTGTCGCCGTCCTCCTCGACGTCCTCGTCGAGGGAGCGGCCGGTGAAGGTCATGAACACGGATTCGAGCGTCGGCGCCTTGCCGTACCGCTCGGCGACGAGGTGCTTCAGCCCATCGGGCGTGTCCTCGGCGACCACGCGACCCCCGTCGAGGATCGTGATCCGGTCGCAGAGGCGCTCGGCCTCCGCCAGGTCGTGCGTCGTGAGGACGATCGTGGCGTCGTGCGCCTCGTTGACCTCCTCGATGAACGCCTGGACGTCGAGCTTGCTGCGCGGGTCGAGGCCGGTGGTCGGCTCGTCGAGGAGCAGCAGGGTCGGGCTCGTCAGCAGGGCTCGCGCGATGGCGACCTTCTGCTGCATCCCCCGGCTCATCTGCTCCACCGGTCGGCCGAGCCGGCTCTCCGAGATCCCCAGTCGGCCGAGGATCGCCTTGGTCTGCTCCCTGGCCGCCTTGCCGTCGAGGCCGTAGAGGCGGGCCGCGAACAGGAGGTTCTCCATCGGGCTGAGCTTCTTGAAGAACGCCGCGTCGACCGAGACCCGGTTGATGAGCCGCTTCACGGCGAGCTCGTCGCGCTCGATGTCGTGGCCGAAGACCTCGACCTTCCCGGTGTCCAGGGTGAGAAGCCCGGACACGAGGCGGATGAGGGTCGACTTGCCGGAGCCGTTGGCGCCCAGGATCCCGAGGATCTCGCCGCGCTCGATGCGGAGCGAGACGTCGTCGATGGCCTGGACGGGCGCCTTCTTCCGGTCGACGGAGAAGCGCTTGGTGACGTGCTCGACGAGGAGGGCCGGCGGGCCGGCGTGGGTCCCGGGCTCGGAGGTGGTGACCTCCGGCGCATCCGGACCGGCCGGGATCCGCGCGGCGGGCTCGAGGCCGGTGGAGGCCGGCAGCGGGCTCGACGTCGGAGTTGTCGTCTTCGGTTCGGGTGCGAGGGTGGTGGTCACGGGACCCTCCGTTGGAGTGGACTGCTGCTCTGTATGGACGAGAGCCGGTCCGCGGGGTCCCGAACATGGGACGAGCCGCGGGCCCGGTGTATCCGGGAGGCCTCGCGGCTCGGGTTCGTCAGGCTCGATTCATGCCCTGACAAACGAAAGAGCCGGGGGCCCGGTGGCCCACGGCTCGGTGGTCGCTCCTGGGGCGCCTGGCCCCGCGTCCTACCTGCTGGTGGGCACACCTCTCCCGAGATCGCTGCCGCCGACGGGCGCGATCTTCGGCGCGGAGAGGACTGCGTTCTTCACCATCTGGCGTACCGCCTCCGGTAATGGACGTGCCGAGCGACCTGCTCGACCGGCGGCGATGCTACGACGCCGCGACGACCCGAGTCAACCCGGAATCTCCGGGACAAACGACGTAGCGTGGTCCGGAAGCCGGGCGGACACCGCCGGACGCCCCCGGAACCCGCGGCGCGCCGCCGGAACCCGAGGCGCGCCGCCGGCGTCTGGCGCGTGTCGCGACCACCTCACCGAGGACCCGAGCCCCGATGCGCCCGACAAGACTCGTCACCCTCCCGTTCCTGCTGCCGCTCGTGTCGAGCGTCGTCGGCTGTGCGGGCTCGACCGCGACCGTGGCGCCGTCCGCGACGGCGACACCGCCGCCGCCCACACCGGTGGGCGCGTCGCCCGCGCCGTCCGACACGTGCCCCGACACCGCATCGTGCGCCGTGGCGCCGTCGGCCGGCACCACGGCGCAGGGGATCGGCTACTGGCTGCGGATGACGACGAGCCAGGCGATCGCGCCGATGCAGCAGTTCCAGGTCGCGCCGGCGTCGCTGATCACTGCCGACGGCCGGTACCTCGTGCCGGGCGCCGTCCCGATGATCTACCCGGGCCCGCTCGTCGGACCCGTGTTCGCGCGCCAGCTCACCGACGCCGGGCGCGAGCAGATCGTGGGCTGGGCGAAGGAGCTCGGCCTGATCGACGGCCGGACGGACTTTCGGGGCGACGGGGTCGTGCCGGGTGGCGTCACCGGCACGATCGAGCTCACCATCGGCGGATCGCTCGTCGCGCTGACCGGCGTGCCCGACCTGCCGCCCGCCGGCACCCCGGCGCCCGGGTCGCCGGAGGCGTTCGCCGAGCTGTGGCGGCGGGTCGCCTCGCTGCCGGACACGCTGCCCGGCGAGCTCGGCCCGGAGCAGCCGTACGAGCCCGTGGGATACGCGCTCGTCGTCGGCCCGCCGCCGGCACCGCCCGAGGGGCTGAAGGGGAACCTCCAGGACTGGCCGCTCGAGGCGCCGATCGCCACGTTCGGGCAGCCCGTCGCGGACGGCAGCCTCCGATGCGGGCTCGCGTTCGGCGACGACGCCTCGGCGCTCGGGCACGCCTTCGAGAACGCCAACCAGCTGAGCCAGTGGGTCCAGCACCCGGACACGAGCGCGACGTTCGGGCTCACGCCGCGGCCGATCGTTCCCGGCGAGGATCCGTGCAAGGAGGCGTTCGGGACGGCGTAGCAGGGGCAACTTGTCGCGCGCCGCCGTCAGGCCACTGGCCGACCTCGGCGCCATCCAAGTGCGCCCCACATCGCGACCGTCAGTCGCTGAGACGGGCCGTGTCCGCCGCGTCCCTCGACCGTCAAGGGGCGCACGCGACTCACCGTCGCGGCATCGTTGTCCGCGGCCGTCGTCCGGCGCCCGCGCGACCCTGGTCAGCGACTGGGAGTCGCGCGACGCATGACGACGCGCGGCGTTCCGCGGGAGGCCTTCGACGTCGAGTCGGCCGCCTCCGTGAATCCGGCCGCATCGAACATCGACGCGGTCCCGGTGTACACCGAGGCGGACGGGATCCGGCCGCCGTCCGTGGCGACCGGGTAGCCCTCGAGCGTACGAGCCCCGTGGGCGGTGGCGTACTCGACCGCCGCGGCGAGGAGCGCCTTCGCGACGCCGCCCCGGCGGGCCGTCCTCGCGACGACGAAGCAGTTGATCGCCCAGACGGCATCGCCGGGGAGCTGCGGCAGCGTCCTCGATCGCTCGAGCCGGGGAAACGCTTCGCGCGGACCGAGCCCCACCCACCCGATGGCGATGCCGTCGCGAAACGCGACGAGACCGGGTGCCGGATCACCGGCGGCGAGCGTCTCGAGGTCGGCTCGATTGTCGGCCGCCGAGGTGTTCGACCAATTCGAGCCAGGCTTCCGCCAGAACTGGCACCAGCACCACTTCGGGTCGCCGCCGGCCGCGAACAGCTCCGCGAGGGCGGGCCACCGGTCCGGCGTCAGGGGCACGATGTCGAGCGTCATCGATCTTCATGCCCAGGCGGACGCCCGCGTGCCGCTTCGATGCACGACCCCACCCGCGGCGGCACATCCTCGTTCGCCGTGTACCAGCCCCGCCGGGTGAGCGTCGACAGGGGTTCGGTCTCCACGCGCCGATTGTCGGCCGATCTCGGTCAGGTTCCGACACGAATCGCGCGCGTCGCACGTCACGCGAGAGCCCGCCGGCCGCCTATGCTCTGCGTGCTGGATGGGGGCATGGAGGGACCACCTTGCACCGTCATCGGGTCGTCGCCGTCGCCATCGCCGCGCTGCTCCTGACCTCGGTTGCCGCCTGTGGCGGCTCGACGGCCGCGTCGCCGTCCGCGACACCGGTCCCGACCGAGGCGCCGGTCCCGCCGACGGCCTCGCCGAGCGCGGCCGCCAGCGACGCGGCGGGGAGCCCGTCCATCGCCCCGCGCACGACGGCGAAGGCCCTGTGCCCCGGCGTCGCGATGCGCAAGGAAGCGAAGCGCAACGGCGAGGTCATCGTCCGGGCGAAGGCCGGCACGAAGGTCCGGGTCGTCGAGGTCGTGGTCGGCGACGCCTACACCGCCGGCTCGTGCGGGATGAGCGGCGACAGCTGGCTGAAGGTCGACCGGATCGGCGGCAAGTCGGTCAAGGCGCAGTACGGCGTCCCGTTCGGGTACGTGGCGGCGGGCTTCTTCCAGTAGCCGGTCGCGGCCCCGGCGGCCGCGGGCCGGCACGCGGCCCAACGAGCGCGTGATGCACGGTTCGGGCCGATGCGCGGCCTGAAACCGTCGTGCGAACCCGTGTGCGTCGGGATCCGGGCCACCCGCTGGCCCGATCGAGTCTCCATGCGCTCGTCGGGCCGCCACGTGGCCCAGCGACCGCGCGCGGACGGCTCGCACGGCAGCAATCGCTGGTGCCGCGCTCCGAGCCTATCGCGCCGCGATGACCGCGATCTCGACCTTGTAGTCGGGCGACGCGAGCCGCGCCTCGACCGTCGCGCGCGCCGGCAGGTTCGCCGGATCGACCCACTCGTCCCACGCCCGGTTCATCTCGTCGAACGTGCCGATGTCGACGAGCCAGATCGTCGCCGACAGGATCCGCGACTTGTCGCTCCCCGCCGCGGCGAGGTGGGCGTCGATCCCGGCGAGGATCTCGCGCGTCTGGTCGTACACGCTCGCGGCGGGATCGCTCGCGGTGTGGCCCGCGAGGTAGACGGTGTCGCCGTGCGCGACGGCCTGCGCGAACCGGCGCCCCGGCTCGAACCGCTCGATGGTCACGTGGCCCCTCCTCGTTCCGTTGCTGCTCCGATCGTGCCATGGCCGCGATAGCCTCGGTGGCGATGGACGCGACGGCGATGGCGGCCCTGGTCCGCGACGGCTGGCTCGACGCCGAGCTGGCCGGCCTGCTGTGGCTCCTCGCCGAGTCTCGGGTCCCGCTCGTGGTGGTCGGCACGGACGCCGCCGCGCGCGACCGCGTCCTCGACGCCGTCGGTGGCCTCCTCCCCGATGGCGCCCGGCGCGCGACCGTCCGTCGCGACGACGACTTCGAGTGGCTGCGCGAAGCCGTCGAGCTCGGCTGGCGGGGCGACCGGTTGCGCGACCACCGGGTCCAGCCCGACGCGGTCTCGTCGGCCGACGGCGTGCTCGTGGCGCGCGGGCTCGCCGACGAGGAGGGCGTCGGCGGCGAGCGCGCGAGGATCGTCGTGCGGGCCCTCGCCCTCGGCTACGGCCTGCTCGCGACGATGACCGGCGACGGCCTCGACGAGGTCCTCTCGACGCTCGCCGGCCCGGCGGTCGGCACGGACGATGACGAGCGATCCCGGCTCGGGATCGTGGTCGTGCTCGGTCACGACGACACGGCGTCGAGGATCGTCGCGGCCCACTACGTGCGCCCCGTCGCCGTCGACCCTCACGGGCACGTCCAGCGCCTGCCTCCGGCGGTCCTGTCGACCTGGAACCCGGCACGGAACGCCTGGGACCACTTTGCGTGGGGCGTCCTCGCCGAGCTCGGCGACCGCACCGGGCGCGCACCGCTGGAGGTCGAGCAGGAGCAGGCCCGGCGGGCCTCGGCGCTAGCCGGGGGAGGCGCCGTCCCGGGCGTTTGACGCCTCAACCAGTGCGTGCCACGCTCGTGGCGTGCCCCTCGACCTCGACGCCCCGCCGCCCGGACTGCCCACGACCCTCGGCGAGCTGCGTGACTCCGGCTGGCGCCCACGGTCGGTCAAGGAGGAGCTGCGGGCGAACCTCGTCGCGCGGCTGAGCGCCGGCCGCCCGGCCTTTCCCGGCATCGTCGGCTACGACGAGACGGTCCTGCCGTCGATCGAGAACGCGATCCTCGCGGGCCAGGACATCGTGTTCCTGGGCGAGCGCGGCCAGGCGAAGACGCGGCTCGCACGGACCATCGTCAACCTCCTCGACGAGTGGCTGCCGGTCGTCCGCGGCGGCGAGCTCAACGACGACCCGTTCGCGCCGATCAGCGCCGCCGCGCGGGCGATCGTGGCGGAGGCCGGCGACGTCACGCCGATCGACTGGATCCGCCGCGACCGCCGCTACGCCGAGAAGCTGGCGACGCCGGACATCACGATCGCGGACCTCATCGGCGAGGTGGACCCGATCCGGGTCGCCGAGGGGCGTTACCTGAGCGACGAGCTGACGCTCCACTACGGCCTCATCCCGCGCTCGAACCGCGGCATCTTCGCCCTGAACGAGCTGCCGGATCTCGCGGAGCGGATCCAGGTCGGCCTCCTCAACATCCTCGAGGAGCGCGACGTCCAGGTCCGCGGCTTCACGATTCGCCTGCCGCTCGACCTGTTCGTGGTCGCGTCCGCCAACCCCGAGGACTACACCAGCCGGGGCCGGATCATCACCCCGCTCAAGGACCGGCTCGGCTCGCAGATCCGGACGCACTATCCGCGCAGCCTCGAGCACGAGATCGAGATCGTCCGGCAGGAGAAGCAGGTCTTTCCGGCGCGCGACGGGATCCCGCCGGTCGCCGTCCCGGGCTTCATGGAGGAGCTCGTCGCCGAGCTCACGCATCTCGCCCGCCGGGCGCCGGAGGTCAGCCAGCGGAGCGGCGTCTCGGTCCGGGTGAGCGTCGCCAACATGGAGGTCCTCGAGGCGGCATCGATCAAGCGCGCGGTGCGCCTCGACGAGGCCGTCGCCGCGCCGCGCATCAGCGATCTCGGGGCGGTCCTGGCGTCCACCACGGGCAAGATCGAGGTGGAGAGCGTCGGCGAGGACACGCCGGAGGAGCGGATCGTCGAGCGGCTGGTGACGAAGGCCGTGTTCGCGACGTTCAACCGCCACGCGTCGCTCGACCGGCTGGGGCCGGTGCTCGACGCGTTCGAGAACGGCCTGGTCCTCGAGACGGGCGAGCGCATCCCGTCGCGTGCGTACGTCCGCTGGATGCGCGAGGTCCCGGGGCTCGAGGACGCGGTGGAGCGGATGGGCACCTTCGACGCCTCGGACGGTGCCAGGGAGCCGGCTCTCGTCGCATCGGCCGTGGAGCTGCTGCTCGAGGGTCTGCACCTCCACCGGCGGCTGAACAAGGACCGCGTCGCGGCCGGCGTGGTGTACCGCCGCTGAGCGGCGTTGAGCCGATCCTGAGCCGGCGCCGCCGATGGCCTTCCTGACACCCGACCCGCGGCATCTCGACCGCGCCGACGTGCGGCCGACAGGCCGCGCGCCGGGGCTGCCGCCGGATGCGCGGTACCGCGCGTGGGACGGGTCGCAGGACGTCCCGGACCTGACGGCGGACGAGCTCGTCGACGCGCTCGCCGACGACGTGCTCGAGCACGGCGACGTCGAGGAGGCGCTCCGGCAGCTGATGCAGCGCGGGCTGCGATCCGACGACCCGGGCCGCGGTGACCTGCGCGGGCTTCGCGACCTCCTCGACCGGTTGCGCGACCGGCGCAGGGAGGTGCTGGAGCAGGGCCGCCTCTCCGACCCGCTCGCGGACGTGCGCGAGGAGCTGGGCGAGATCGTCGACCAGGAGCGGGCGACCGTCCAGCGGCGGCTCGACGAGTCCATGCCGGGCTCCGAGGCAGCCGACCCGGACGCCGGCGCGCCCGATCCCGGGCTGCAGGCGATGCTGCGGTCGATCGCCGCGAAGCGACTGGACAGCCTGGATTCGCTGCCGCCCGACGTCGGGGCGCGGGTCCGGTCGCTCCAGGACTACGACTTCCTCGACGGCGACGCGCGGCAGCGCTTCCACGAGCTCGTCGACCGGCTGCGGTCGTCGATGCTCGACCGGATGTCGCAGGGGCTCGCCGACGCCGTCAAGGGCATGCGGCCCGAGGAGCTTGCGGCCCAGCGCGAGATGGTCCGCGACCTCAACGACCTGCTCGGGCAGCGCATCGCCGGGCAGGAGCCGACCCAGGCCGACGTCGACCGGTTCCTCGACCAGCACGGCGGGTTCTTCCCGGGTGCCGAGACGCTCGACGACGTCATCGAGCAGCTCGCGGACCGGATGGCCGCGATGCAGTCCCTCCTCCGGTCGCTGACCCCCGAGCAGCGTGCCGAGCTCCAGGACACGATCGACGCGCTCCTGCGCGACGACCGGCTCCGGTGGGACCTCGCGCAGCTCGCGGCGAACCTCGACCACCTGCTGCCGGACGGGCTCGGGGAGCGGGCGCGGTTCCGGGGCGACCAGCCGCTGGGCCTCGAGAGCGCGCTCGAGCAGCTGGACCGCCTCCAGGCGCTGGACGCCCTCGAGTCCCAGCTCGACGGCACCGCCGGCCCGGGCGACCTCGCGGACATCGACCGCTCCGAGGTCCGCGACCTGCTCGGCCCGGACGCCGTGCGCGACCTCGATGCGCTCGACGATCTCGTCGACCAGCTCGAGCAGGCGGGCTACCTCGAGCGCGACGGCGACCGCCTCGAGCTGACGCCACGGGCGACGCGGCGGATCGGCCAGAAGGTCCTCGACGAGCTGTTCGCGCGGCTGCAGCGCGACGCGTTCGGCGGCCACCGCCAGGAGCACGCGGGTAGCGGCGGGGACGTGGAGGAGGTCCCGAAGCCGTTCGAGTTCGGCGACCCGTTCCACCTCGACCTCCGGGCGACGCTCGGCAATGCGCTGCGGCGCGAGGAGAACGCGCCGGCGGTGCGTGCTGCCCGAGGCTCGGCCGCCGTGCGGCTGCGTCCGGACGACTTCGAGGTGTTCCGGACCGAGCGCACGACGTCATCGGCGACCGTGCTGCTCGTCGACATGAGCCGGTCCATGCTGCTGCGCGGCTGCTACCTCGCCGCCAAGCGCGTCGCGATCGCGCTCGACACGCTGATCCGGACCCAGTACCCGCGCGACCACCTGTCGATCGTCGGCTTCGCGTATTACGCCCGGGAGCTCCGGCCCGAGGCGCTCGCCGGCCTCTCGTGGGACGGGTACGAGTACGGCACGAACCTCCAGCACGGGCTGCTGCTCGCGCGGCGGATCCTCGCCCGGCAGCGCGCCGCGAACCGCGAGATCGTCGTGATCACCGACGGCGAGCCGACCGCGCACTTCGAGGACGGCCAGGTCGAGTTCAGCTACCCGCCGACCCGGCGCACGATCCGCGAGACGCTCCGCGAGGTCGTCCGGTGCACGAAGGAGGGGATCACGATCAACACCTTCATGCTCGAGCGGACGCCGGCGCTGACGGACTTCGTCGGCCTGGTCACCGAGCTCAACAAGGGCCGCGCGTTCTACGCCGAGCCCGAGCACCTCGGCGAGTACGTCCTCGTCGACTTCGTCAAGCGGCGGACGACGAAGCTGTCGTAGAGTCCGCAACCGAGGTCGCGTGGCGCGTCATCGTCAGGGTCCCACGGGCCCGACGCGCCCGCCGAGGAGGGTTCTGGGCGCATGCTCCAGCTGTTCCTGTTCCTGCACGTCATGGGCGCGATCGTCGTGTTCGGGCCGACCTTCGTCTTCCCGATCCTCGCGCGATTCACGCGTCAGAACCCACAGCACGGGCACTTCGCGGCCGAGGTCGGGCACTTCATCGAGTCTCGGATCGTGGTGCCGGGCGTGTTCGTCCAGGCGGCGACGGGCATCGCGCTGATCCTCATCATCGGCGCCGACCTCACGAACCCCGCGTACCGCTGGCTGGTGGCGGCGATCGTCCTGTACGCGATCACGATCGCGTACGCGGTCCTCGTCCAGCTGCCGGCGTCGGCGAAGATGGTCCAGCTGACGGCCGGTGGCCCGCCCGCCGGAGCACCCGCCGGTGGCCCGCCCGCCGGAGCACCCGCCGGTGGCCCGCCCGCCGGTGGCTCGCCCGCCGGAGCGCCGGCCGGCCCGCCGCCCGCGATCGCCGAGAACGCGAAGAAGCTGCAGCGGGGCGGGATGATCCTGAGCGTGCTGCTCGTCCTGATCGTGATCCTGATGGTCACCAAGCCGGGGTTCTGACGGCAGGCGGGGCTCCACGCGGTCGGGGCTACCATCGACCCCGACACCCGAAGGAGACCGCCCCATGCCCTACGTCGCCGCGTCCGTCGCGGACCTCGTCGACCATCTCTCCGGCATCGCGCACGTCGACGGCGACCGCCTGGTCGTGGATGACGCGGCCCGCCTCCGTTCCGAGGCGGCCGCCGACCTCGCGTGGACCGCCGCGTTCACGTCGGACGACGCGACGGCCGAGGCCGCGCGCTGGATCGTGTGGGAGGCGAGCCAGGAGCTCGGAGCCCGCTCGACGAGCATCGCCGGGCTGTACGAGGCCCGCGGCCGCGGCAAGGTCCACGGGTTCACGGTCCCGGCGCTCAACATGCGCGCGCAGACGTTCGACATGGCGCGGACGTTCTACGAGACCGCCGCGCGCGCGGACGTCGGCGCCGTGATCTTCGAGCTCGCGCGGAGCGAGCAGACGTACACGTTCCAGCGGCCGATGGACTATTCGACCTTCGTCCTCGCTGGCGCGATTGCGGCGGGCTGGTCGCATCCGGTGTTCATCCAGGGCGACCACTACCAGTTCAACGCGAAGAAGTACGCCGCGGATCCCGAGGCGATGACCGAGGAGATCCGCCGGGCCTGCCGCCTCGCCCTCGACGCGGGCTACCGGAACATCGACATCGACAGCTCGACGCTCGTCGACCTCTCGAAGCCGAACCGGGACGAGGAGCAGCGCGAGAACTACGAGCGGGCGGCGGAGCTCACGGCGCTCATCCGCAGCCTCGAGACGGACGTCGCCGTCAGCATCGGCGGCGAGATCGGCGAGGTCGGCAAGCAGAACTCGACCGCGGACGAGCTCCGCGCGTACCTCGACGGCTACACGCGCGAGCTTGCGCGCCGGGCGCCGGGCGCCAGGGGGCTGGCCAAGGTCAGCGTCCAGACCGGGACGAGCCACGGCGGCGTGCCGTTGCCGGGCGGCGGCGTGGCCGAGGTCAGGCTCGACTTCGAGGTGCTGCGCGAGCTCGGCGAGATCGCTCGCTCGTACGGCCTCGCCGGCGCCGTCCAGCACGGCGCGTCGACCCTGCCCGACGAGCTGTTCCACCGGTTCCCGGCGGTCGAGACGGCCGAGATCCATCTCGCGACCGGGTTCCAGAACACGCTGTACGACCACCCGGCGTTCCCCAAGGCGCTGCTCGACGAGATCCACTCGTGGGTCGAGACGAACGCCGCCGACGAGCGCAAGCCGGACCAGACCGACCAGCAGTTCGTGTACAGCTCGCGCAAGAAGGCGATCGGGCCGTTCAAACGCCAGCTCTGGGACCTCGAGACGAAGGACGAGATCCTCGCGGCGCAGGCGTCCAAGATCGCGTTCCTGTTCACCGAGCTGCGCGTCAACGGCTCGATGGAGATGGTGGCGCGCCACGTCGAGGTGCCGCGGATCGCACGGCCGCTGCCCGAGGCGCTCCAGGCCGCCGTGGCGCGTTGACGCGGGCGCGCTGACGTCGTGACCGAGCGCGGCGGGAACGCGATCCCGGCTCGCGATCCGTCGTCGCTCGCCGTCGGGGTCAACGTCCGGCTCGAGGCGCCGGGCGACGAGCCGTGGGTGCGCGCCGTGGAGCTCGCCGCGTTCCCGGGTCCGTACGAGGCCGACATCGTCGACCGCATCCGGTCGGAGGCGCCGGACGGCTGGTACTCGCTCGTCGCCGTCGGCGCGCCGGGCAGCGGCATCGACGGGCTGATCGTCGGCCACCTGCTGCTCTCGCCGTGTCCCGTCGTCGACGATCGGGGCGACGAGGTCGCGACGGTGCTGGCGATCGGCCCGGTCGCGGTCGTCCCCGAGGTCCAGCGGCGGGGCGTCGGCTCGGCGCTGCTGCACGTGGCCGCGAGCCTTGCCGTCGCTCGCGGGGTCCCGGCGCTCGTGCTCCTGGGCCACCCCTCGTACTACCCGCGGTTCGGGTTCGCGTCGGCGCGGGACGCCGGGCTCGCGCCGCCGACCGAGCTGTGGCCCGACGCCGCCTGGATGGCGCGCCTGCTGCCGGCCTGGGCCGACGAGCTGCGCGGTACGGTCCGCTACCCGGAGGCGTTCGAGCCGCTCGCCTAGCGAGCGGCGGACGCGGCGTCGGCCGGCGGGCGCGTTGTTGCTCGCGGGCGGAGCGGCAGCCGGCTCCGCTCGTCCCGGCAGGTCGGGCTAGGCTCGTCGAATGCGCACGCTGGCGGGCGGGTTGGCGGTGATCGCCGTCGCGGTCGTCGTGGTCGGGGTCGCGGTGTTCCTCGGTGGGGCACGGGTGTCGCCGGGCGTGTCGGCGACGGCTGGCTTGGCGACGAGCACGAGTGACGGCATATCGGCAGCCGCGGGGAGCCGGCCGCCCGACGCACGCGCGTCCTCGTCGCCGCCGGGCTCGGCCGCCTCGCCAGGGACGTCGGGATCGGCAGCTTCGCCGAGCACGTCCGCCTCTCCGGCCCCGCGAGGTTCGTCGGCGTTCCCGGCTGCGTCCGCCTCGCCGGCCCCGGCAGGATCGTCGGCCGCCGCGTCGGCGGTGACGCTCGTGGGTGCGGGTGACATCGGCGTCTGCGGCAGCTCGCACGACGAGGACACGGCCGCGCTCGTCGAGTCGATGCCGGGCAGTATCTTCACGCTCGGCGACAACGCCTACGACCAGGGCACCGAGCCGCAGTTCCGCGACTGCTTCGGGTCGTCCTGGGGCCGGTTCAAGGACCGGATCGCGTTGCCCGTCCCCGGCAACCACGAATACGAGACGGCCGACGCCGCGGGGTACCTCGCGTACTTCGGGTCGGCCGCGGCGCCGGACGGGCAGACGTGGTACTCCCGTGATCTCGGCGGCTGGCACGTCGTCGTCCTCGACGCGACGTGCGACCGTGCGCCGGGGGGCTGCGCGGCCGGCTCGCCGCAGGTCGCGTGGCTGCGGGCGGACCTCGCCGCGAGCGGCGCCCGGTGCACGCTCGCGCTGTGGCACCAGCCTCGGTTCAGCAGCGGCTTCCACGGCAACGACGCGGCGGTCGCCGCGTTCTGGGACGCGCTGTCCGCCGCGGGCGCCGATCTCGTGCTCAACGGCCACGATCACGACTACGAGCGGTTCGCGCCGCAGGCCCCGGACGGCATCGCGGATCCCGGGCGCGGCATCACGGAGATGGTGGTCGGGACGGGCGGCGCCGCGCTGCGGCCCTTCGAGGGGACCCGCGCGAACAGCGTCGCGCGCTCGGCGTCGGCCTACGGGGTGATCAGCCTCACGCTCACGGCCGATGGCTGGTCGTCGCGCTTCGCGTCGACCGACGGCTCGTTCTCGGACGTCGCGTCGGGCGCCTGCCACTGACCGGCCGGGCGCCGCGCCGCCGGTCCCGGGGACGGCATCATGGCCGGATGACCGACCCCACGTTCCCCGCCGACGTGTCCGCAGCGCGTGCCCGCGCGCCCGAGGCGGAGCTCCGCGCCTGGCTCGCCCTCGCGCTCGAGGCGTGCGACGTCGCCGACGCGATCGCGCTCGACCACTTCCGGCGCGATCTCGTGCTCGAGCGGAAGCCCGACCGCACGTTCGTGACCGTGGCGGACCGGGGGATCGAGCGGGAGCTGCGGGCGCGGATCCGGGCCGCGTACCCCGAGCACGGCCTGGTCGGCGAGGAGTACGGCACCGAGGACGGTGACGCCGCGACGCGCTGGTTCCTCGACCCGATCGACGGCACCCACAACTTCATCCGCGGCGTGCCGGTGTTCGCGACGCTGATCGGCGTGGAGCGCGACGGCGAGCTCCAGGTCGGCGTGATGTCCGCCCCGGCGCTCGACGAGCGCTGGTGGGCGCTGCGCGGGGGCGGCGCGTGGCGACGCGGGGCGGATGGCGAGGCGCGCCGGATCCGGGTCTCCGAGGTGGGCGCGGTCGGGGATGCGCAGCTCGTGTACGGCTCGTACCGCGACAACGTGGAGTCGGGGATCCTCCCGGGGTTTCCGTCGCTGGTCGCCGACGCGTGGCGCGACCGCGGCTTCGGCGACTTCTGGGGCTACGCGCTCGTCGCCGAGGGCGCGGCGGAGGCGATGATGGAGACCGGGATGCACCCGTGGGATCTCGCGGCGCCCCTCGTGATCCTCGAGGAGGCCGGCGGCCGGCTCACGGACGTCCATGGCGAGCGGCGGATCGATGGAGGCTCGTCGGTCGCGTCGAACGGCCACCTCCACGACACGCTGCTTCGACGGCTCCGCGAGGCCGACGCGTAACCGATCCACGCCCGTCCGCGCGGGCTGTGCGTCAACGCGCGTCCCGGTCGCGTCCTGGGCGGCCGCGGAAGCGACGCGTCAAGGGGTCGCCCAGGAAGAGCGCGAGCCCGAGCACGAGCACGACGATCGCGCCGATCACGACCCACGGCGGGCCGGCGTCCTCGGAACCTGAGGGCGGCGCCGGGGGTTCGGCCGTGCCGGGCGACGGCGCTGGTCGGGCGCTCGACCCGGCGACCGCCGTGCCGCCGACGAGGAGCGTGCCGAGGTCACCCTCGATCGGTTGGATGACGCCACCGGCGGTCGGCAGCCCCGCGCGGAGCGTGACCTCGCCGGGCCGTGGAACCACGAGCGACCCCGTGTAGATGCCGTTCGGATCGCTGAGGGCGAGCTCCGCGCGCGCGAGGTCCGGCACGCCGGGGAGCGACGCGACGAGGACGATCGACGGCGGCAGCTTCAGCTCGTCGCTCGACCACAGCCCGATCGGCGCCAGGTGGACGGAGACCCGGGCCGGCGCGCCGGCGACGGCGTTCCGCCCGGCCGGCACGAGCTCGGCGCGGATGAGCGCGGACAGCGGCGCGTCGGGTGGCGGTCCCGTGCCGGCGATCCGCAGGGGGATGTCCTCGGCGTGGCACGCGCCGTGCGTGCACACGTTGCCCTCGGTCACGATCTCGACCCTGCCGGCGCCGCCTTTGGGGATCGGGAGGATGGCGGTCAGGTGGCCCGGCCAGTCGCTGGTCGTGGTGGCGGTCGTCGGCTTGGCCTTCCCGCTCGCGGGGTAGAGCTTCATGACGAGGCCGTTGATCGCGAAGAGGCGCTGGTTGCGGACGTCCCACAGCGTCGCGGCGACCAGCACGTTCCTCGCGTCCGGCGGTGTGACGGCGGGATCGGCGACGGGCCCATCGAGCCTGGTCTCGACAGTGGGGAACGGGTCGACCGGTGGCGCCGACGGCGATGCCGCGAAGCCCACCGACGGGAGGACGGCCGCGAGCGCGACCGCTGCGGCGACCGCGACCCACGCCGGGAGGGCGATGCCGGATGCCCGGTGGTTGGGCGAGACGCCGCGGCGCGGATGCGACGGTTCCATGCCGCAGGTACGCGTCAGGCCGTCGCCGGGTTCCCGTTCGGACGCGGTCACTGCGAGACGCGCGTTAGTCAGCGCACGGGCCCGTGCGGCGCGGCGCTTGTCCGGAGGGCACGACGGTGGAGGAAACGCGCCGGGATCCTGCCCGGCACCGCGCACTGAGGAGGCCACCCCATGCCGACCCTCGACGAGGACGACCGCGACAAGCTCAAGGGATCCGAGTTCGGACTCCCGGACGAGCGCAAGTACCCGATGCCCGACAAGTCGCACGCCCGCAACGCGAAGGCGCGCGCGTCCCAGCAGGCGAAGGCCGGGAACCTGTCCAAGGCGGACGAGAAGAAGATCGACGCCAAGGCCGACAAGGTCCTCGGCAAGTAGCCGCCGGCCGCGGTCACGCGTCGGCGAACAGCCACGCGATGGCCGCGGCTGCTCCCGCGATCAGCGCGAGCCCCGCGAGACCCATGCCGTTCACGTAGGCGATGGGCATTGCGATCGCGGCGATGCCGACGAACAGGACCGCGCGTCGCTGGCGCAGCGCCTCGCGCCTCGCCGCCGCCTCGGCTGCGGCATCCGCGTCGCCGTCCGACGCGGCTTCGTCCGGCGCGAGTCCATCGACCGCGTCGTCGTCCGGCGCCCCTTCGTCCGGTCCGTTCCCACCGAGGCGGTCCGCATCCTTGTCCGGGTCGCCGGTGCGTCCTCCGCCCGCGCCGCCGAATCGCTCGGCGTCATCGGACCGCGCGGGCAGGCCGAGCATCTGCCGGCCCGGCCACGCGAGCGCCGCCGCGACCTCGGGATCCAGCACGTCTTCGACCACCGCGACGGCGACCGCGTCCTCGATCGCGATCTCGCGTGCCACCTGGTCCTCCAGCGACCCGCTCGAGAACAGCGCCTGCCCGTAGCCGATCGGCACGTTCCGCGTGGCCGGCCGGCTCAGCAGGCCGTCGCGGACCCGGCGGCCCGCCTCGCGGAGCAGCGGCGTCCGGCCGAAGCGCGCGGCGACCGCTTCGAGCTCCGCGAGCCGTTCGGGGCGCCGCTCGAGGTCCGGCCGCGGCGTCACCAGCAGGAAGACGTCGGGACCCAGCGCATCGAGCCGCTCGAACACCGCCTCGACCCGGGCGCGCGCCGCCGTCTCGCCGGGCGCCGTGAGCCGGTTGGGCTCGATCACGTGACGAAGGTGCTACGCGCCGGCCGCGTTCAGCGCC
Organism: Chloroflexota bacterium; assembly: GCA_025935925.1. Lineage (GTDB taxonomy): Bacteria > Chloroflexota > Limnocylindria > Limnocylindrales > CSP1-4 > CAIXZV01. Next base: position 3,763 of record JAICUI010000022.1, on the reverse strand, counting down.
TCGGCGAGGATCCGGAGCGCGCGGTCCACCTCGTCGGGGGTCGTCACCAGCGGCGGGATGATCCGGATCACGTTGACGTAGGTCCCGGCGGTGAGCACGAGCAGCCCACGGTCGAAGCACGCCTGCTGGATGCGCCTGGTGAGATCGGGGTCCGGGACCCGGCCGTCGCCCTCGCCGGGCCTGACGAGCTCGACTGCCACCATCAGCCCGAGGCCCCGCACGTCGCCGACGCCGCGGTGCGAGGCGGCGATCGAGCGGAGGCCCGACAGCAGCTGGGCGCCGCGCTCGCGCGCGTTCGCGACGAGGCCCTCCTCCTCGATCACGTCGAGCGTCGCGAGGGCGGCGGCGCACGCCACGACATTGCCGCCGTAGGTGCCGCCGTGCGACCCCGGGCCGAGCTTCGCCATCAGGTCGCTGCGCGCCAGGATCCCGGACAGCGGCAGCCCCGACGCGATCCCCTTGGCCATGACGAGGATGTCGGGCTCCACGTCCCAGTGGCGGACGGCGAACAGCTCACCCGTGCGGCCGAAGCCCGTCTGCACCTCGTCGGCGATCAGCAGGATGCCGTGCTGCCGGGTGAGCTCCCGCAGCCTCGGCAGGAAGCCGGGCGGCGGGACGATGTAGCCGCCTTCGCCGATCACCGGCTCGACGATGATCCCGGCCACCTTGCCGGGATAGACGAGCTGGTGGAACAGCAGGTCGAGCTGCGCCTCCCAGTCGCACGTGCACGCCGAGGGGTCGTGCGCGCCGCCGGCCGCGCGGTAGCAGTACGGATACGCGGCGTGGTAGACGGAGCCGGGCAGCGGCTCGAACGCGCCGCGGTACACGTCCTTGGCGGCGGTCAGCGCCATCGCCTGGGCGGTGCGGCCGTGGAACCCGTAGCGGAACGCGATCATCGCCGGCCGGCCGGTCGCGATCCGGGCCAGCTTCACGGCCGCCTCGACGGCCTCGGCGCCCGAGTTGGACAGGAACGCGGACCACGGCCCGCCCGGCAGCAGGTGCGCGAGCCGCTCGTACAGCCGCAGCCCGGGCTCGTGGTAGACGATGTTCTGCTGGCCGTGGAGCAGCTTGGCGGCCTGCGCCTGGATCGCGGCGACGACGCGCGGATGCGCGTGCCCCGTGTTCGTGACGCCGATGCCCGACGTGTAGTCGAGGTACCGCTGACCGTCGGGCGTGACCAGCCACGATCCCTCCCCGTGGTCGACGACGAGGTTCGTGATCCGGCTCCACACCGCCGGGACGACGGACCGATCGGGGAGGGGAGCGTCGGTGCCGGCGCCCGGCGCCGGGGCGGTGTCGACCATCTCGATCTCCTGCCTAGCGGAGACGCACGGCACGCCCGGACCGCAGGGTCGTGAACCCCACGAGGCCAACCGCCGTCAGGAACACGATGGAGCCGATGACGTTGATCTGCGCCGGCAGCGCGTTGCGGATGATCCCGTACACCCAGATCGGGAACGTGTTCGTGGTGCCCGACACGAAGTTCGTGATCACGAAGTCGTCGATCGACAGCGAGAACGCGAGCACCGCGGCCGCCAGGACGCCCGGCAGGATCAGCGGGAAGGTCACCCGCCAGAACGTCGTCCACTCGTTCGCCCCGAGGTCCATCGCGGCTTCCTCGAGATGCCGGTCGAAGCCGGACAGGCGCGCCTTCACGGTGACGACCACGAAGCTGATGCAGAACATGATGTGGGCGATGAGCACGGTGTTGAAGCCGAGCGCGAGGGTCCCCTTCGGGAGGAGCGTCAATCCGGGCGGCGTCAGGCCGGACCGGAGCCCGACGTTGATGAACAGCGTCAGCAGGCTGGCGCCGAGCACGATCTCCGGCGCCGCGAGCGGCAGGAAGATGAGCCCGTTGATCGCCCCGCGGCCGCGGAAGTGGTAGCGGGTGAGCGCGAGCCCGATCATCGTCCCGAGAATGGTCGACACGACCGTCGCGAGGCCCGCGATCACGAGGCTCGTCCGGATCGCGTCGGCGAGGCCGGGCCAGGCGAGCGGCTGCTCCCACGCGGCGAGCGTGAACCCGTGCCAGACGAAGTTGAACTTCCCCTGGTAGTCGTTGAACGAGAAGATGATCATCACGACGATCGGGATCAGCAGGTAGCCGATCGCGAGCGCGGTGAACACGGGCAGGGCGTAGTGCGAGGCCGAGCGCGCCGCACGGCGCGCCGCGTGGCGCTGGCTCGCCTGTTCCGCGGTCGCGGTCGCCATCAGCCCGTCAGCTCCTCGGTCCCGAGGCGCCGCGCGTAGATCAGGACGGCGGCGAGGATCCCGACCATCAGCACGATCGACAGCGCGGACGCCACCGGATAGTCGTTCGTCTGGAGGAAGCGGCCCTGGATCACGTTGCCGATCATGCGGGTCTTGGGGCTGCCCAGGAGCTCGGCGTTCACGTAGTCGCCCATGGCCGGGATGAACGTCAGGATCGTGCCCGCGAACACGCCGGGCAGCGACAGCGGGAAGGTCACACGCCGGAAGGTCTGCCAGGGGTTCGCGTACAGGTCACCCGCCGCTTCGAGCAGCCGGCCGTCGATCTTCTCGAGCGCGACGTAGAGCGGCAGGATCATGAACGGCAGAAAGTTGTAGGTCAGTCCCGCGATCACGGCGATCGGGCTGTACAGCACCGAGAAGTCGACCGGGACGACACCCAGCGAGTGCTTGAGGAAGGCGAGCACCGGGCCTTCGTCGCCGAGCAGGATCTGCCAGCTGATCGTCCGGATCAGGAAGCTCGTGAAGAACGGCGCGATCACCAGGAACAGCAGCAGGTTCTTCCAGCGGCCGCCGCGGAACGCGATCGTGTAGGCGACCGGGAAGCCGATCAGGAAGTCGATCAGCGTCGCGATCCCGGCGTACAGCAGCGAGTTGCCCCATTGCGACGGGAACCTCGTCAGGGCGTCGACATACGGCTTCGTCGTGAACGTCAGCCGGAACCCGCTGTCCAGCGTGCCGCTCGACAGCGACATCAGGAGCATCTGGAACACGGGCCAGACGAAGAAGTAGAGCAGCCACAGCAGCCCCGGGATCAGCAGGGCATACGGCGCGAGGGCGAGCAGCCGCCGCCGCCGGCTGGGCGGGCGGACGGCGATCGTTGCGGTGGCGGCCATGCGGAGGAGGTCCCGGCCCCGATCAGCTCCCGCTGAGGTCGAGGTACAGCTCGTCGAGCGTCGCCTCGAGGTCCTCGGGCAGGAACTGGAAGTTGTGGAACTTCGCCTGCACGTCGGCCGGCGGGAAGATCAGCGGGTTGGACTCCGCGCCCGGATCGAGCTTCTTGATCTCGGCGTCGGCGCCCTTCACCGGGCACACGTAGTACACGTAGTCCTCGATCGCGGCCGCGATCTTCGGGTCGTACACGAAGTTCATCATGAGCTCGGCCGTGTACTTGTTGGTCGCCCCCTTCGGAATGACCATGTTGTCGGTCCAGATCATGACGCCCTCGGTCGGCACGACGAACACGTCGTCCTCGGAGCCCGACGATGCGAGGTCGCCCGACCACACCATGGCGGCCCAGGTCTTCTTCGACGCGAAGTTCTTGAGGTACGAGTTGTCCGCGAAGATCAAGCCCTGGTCCACGAGGGGCTTGATGTCGTCGTGGACGGCCTGGAGGTCGTCGGACGTGGTCGACGCCGGGTCGGCCGACTTGCCGAGCTTGAGCAGGCCGAGCCCGAACGTGTCGCGCGACTCGGTCAGGAAGCTCACCTTGTCCGCCGGCAGCGCGTACAGGTCCGCGAGGCTCTTCGGTTCCGGATGCCCCGCCTGCTTCAGG